>DAOTVT010000128.1:0-20616 GCA_034436295.1 Anaerolineae bacterium
GCCCCCCTCGCTGCGCAGATCGGCCTGGAATGGATTCCCGTGCCGCGAGGCGAGGAGATCACCGCCGACGTGCTCCTGTTCGGCGCGAAAGTGGTCATCCCAGCGGGATACCCGAGGGCCGCGAACCTGCTCAAGGAACTGGGGTTTCAGGTGCAGCCGGTGAACCTGGCCGAATTCGCCAAGGCCGACGGCGGCCCCACCTGCCTGAGCGTCATCTGGCCCGAGTGAATGTCGCGCAGACACGTGCCGTCCCACCAGGAAAGGGTTGGGCGTTCCCAACCCTCTAGCGCACCTCTATCGGATAGAACCCAATGCCCAGGGTTCGCTCGTCCAAACTCCCGGGCACCGAGTCCTTGGGCACAAAACTGCCGCCCAGATACTGGAACGTAACGAAGTTGAAATCGCGGGCCAGCGGCAGCGCCACATCCGTCAGCACATCCTTGCGCATGTCAAACGTGCCGATCTCCCGCCCATTCACCAACACGCGCAACCGTCCGAAGTCCCCGAACGTGCCGCGAACGTGCATCTTCACCGGCGTGAGCAAGATATGCGCAGTCCTTGCCTCCTCGGTGTAGATGAGCATCCGCGCCGTGGCCTGCATCCAGCGGACGCCCGTCCCAGGCTCCGGATTGTACCATCCCGACTGGTACAGCATACTCAGGCCCGAGCCGGACGGCATGGCGATGGCCCCGTTGATGTCCAGATAGCGAATGGAATCATCCAGCATGAAGCCGTAGCGGCCGGCCACAACAACCGACCCCAAATTCGGGCGGAACATGTGGGCACAGGGCAGCGGCGCGGTGCCGCAGCGGTCGCCCTCCTTCGGCAGGTACACCACAAACCCTGCGTTGGTTACGCGGCTCTGATACGCTGTTTTCGGCAAGGCACTGAAACCGGCATCCGACCCAGGCGCCACCAAATACGGCGCGCGGATGGGCGACAGGAACAGGAAAAAGGCCAGCACGATAGCGAGCAGCAAACCCGATTGCCGCCCCTCCCCCGCGTCCGTCTCGCCCACCAACCTCATCGCGGCCACGGCCAAAGCCCCCACCGCCAGCCCCCAGAACGCACCCATCCCCAGGCGGGGACTGGGAACCGTCAAAAACCAGGCGACTAGCGCCGCGATGGGCGGCAGCAGGACGAGCCAAAGGCGCTTGCGGGTTGCCTGTCCGCCGGACTTGGGCGCGAACAGCCCGGCCAACCCCGCCACCAGCGCGACGCCAATGGCCCGAGGCACGTCCGCCGGCAGGCTGTCGGCCCACTTGCGCACCCATGCCATATCCGCCAGCACGTCGGCCCAGAAGACCTGCGGCGTGCGCACCCACGACTGTAGCCACTTCGCCTCGCTGATGACCAGCGCGCGGGGCACCCGCCACGGCACGTTGACCGCCCCGAAGGTGTTCGGGTACACCGGATAGCCGCTCAGGATAATGCCCCGCGCCATCCACGGCGCGACGAGCAGCAAGACCGCAGCGCAACTCCACCCGAGGATTGCAACCATCTCGCGAGGCGCGGGGCGACGCGCCAGTTCCACACCGAGCGCCACGGCGAAAATGCCTATGCCCAGCACAGCGAAACTCCGCTCCACCACGACCCCGGCGCACGCCATCAGCGCGAACCAGACGAGCCAGAACTGCCCCTCGGCCGGCTCCATCTCCCCGGCCCGCGCAAGGAACCCCAGCAACTGCCCCAACATCACGACCGCAAGGACAAACACTGGCAAGGACGGGGACAGCGTGGCGATACTGCCGCCGGAGACCTCCACCAGCACAGGCGCCAGCAACAGCGCGTAGTACAGGCGATAGGCACGCTCGCCGTCGTGTCCCGCGAACAGAGCCGCCAGGCTCCGCACCGCATACGCCATCAGGACGGCGGCCAACAACCCACTGGCCAGGTGCAGCGCCCGGCCCGTCCATTCGCCGGCGTCCAGCATGGCCGCGTACAGGTAATACGTGCTGTTGAACGCCAGCCTCCCATGCACATTGCCAAGCCCGGGCACGATCGGATACGATTTCGCCCAGAGCATGGATTGGATGCGGTACAGAGCATCGTCGTAGTTGGCCGTGCCCGCCGTGGCCAGATTGGCGAACCACAGGCCGATGATGGCCGTGGGCAGCCAGACCCGCCTCCGCCCGCGCCATTCCGCCCGTATCAGCGCCCACACGTCGCGATAGTGGAGCCCTACGCCGGCCAGGCCCAAAAGCCACACCACCGTCAGCGCCAGCCAGTTGACGGCGAAGAAGATGTGCCAAATCTGAAGAAACGCCAGTGTCAGCGCCCAGCCGATCCAGAACGCGAGGAACACCCTGCGCGGGAAGGGCACCGCCCGCCCGACTCGCGGCGCGCACCGCAGCCCCAACAGGCCCACACCGCTGAACACCGCGAACAGACCCGCCCATGAGAGGAGCACAAACGACGCCGGCTTCAGCAATTCAAGCATGTCGCACCACCTGGTCGGAATAGTCTTTCGCCGCAGACAACAGCGGGACTTGCAATCGCGCCAACCGCGCCTGTCGTCGGACGCGAGGGCCACAGGCGCATGCCCTGGCGCGCGGCGCTATGATACCCGTTTTCGCATCCCTGTCAACGTCGGCGCAAGGCTATGAGCCTTGGCGTCCTCGGCGATGAAATCCCATCCCTTCACCCCGCGCCTCCAGCCGTGAATCCCGCGCACGCCGCCTTTTTGACATCCACGGCGGCTCGCCCCATAATGGCGTGCAAAAGGCACAAAGCCACATCCCACACCATCACTGCGGGAGCACGCATGTCGTTACACTCGCTCTGGACCGACGAAGAACAGGCCATCCTGGCCTCGCTCAACACCCCTGCGCGGGTGCAGGATTTCCTGGATAGCATCCCCTACACCACCGACCATCAGACCCGCTCGCCGAGGCGGGTGCTCCGCGACCGCTGCGCCCACTGCACCGAAGGCGCGATCTTCGCCGCGGCAGCCCTGCGCTTCCACGGCCACCCGCCCCTTGTGGTGGACCTGCGTGCCGAGAACGACGACGACCACGTCATCGCCGTCTATCGCTGGCGAGGACACTGGGGAGCCGTCGCCAAGTCCAACTTCGTCGGGCTGCGCTACCGCGAACCCATCTTCCGCAACCTGCGCGAATTGGCGCTCTCGTACTTTGAGGAATACTTCAACACGCTTGGGGAAAAGAGCCTTCGCGCCTACTCGCGCCCAGTGGACCTGAGCATCTTTGACGACATCCACTGGATGACCACCGAGCAGGATTTGGAGATCATCGGCGCGCGGCTGGACCGTGTGCGCCACTACCCGCTGCTGGACGCTGAAGCCGTGCGCAACCTGCGCCCCGTGGACAAGCGCATGTACGACGCCGGTTTCCTGGGCACGGACATGGCGGGCGTGTACGTGGCCAAGCCCAACGCCGCACGCAGGTAGTGCCGACGCACGGCGCGCCCACCTGGCGCTTGACAGCCCGCCCGCGCCATGCTACAGTGGCGCCACTTCACACGAGGCGCAAATATGCCGGACGACGAACTTTCGGGTGCGGAGCGCCAGACCCTGACCTGGGAATACGCTCTGCCGCTGGCGACCAATCCGTTCATCTGGTGGGACTTCCTGCGCGTGGTCGCCGCAAGCCTGCTCATCATGGAACTCCTCGTCTTCGCCATGAGCCTCGTTGCGGGCGATCCCGTATGGCTGCCCCTGTCCGTGCTGGCGCTCGTCGCGGGCATCCTGGCGGCGCTTTTCCTTATCGCAACGCTGCTGATCTACGGCAACCGCTACCGCGCCCGCTTTGTCGTGGACGCCGGGGGCGCGCAGATGGAAGACGCAGGCCAGGGTCGCCGCTTCCGGTGGGTGATGGCGGCGCTGGGCGTGCTGGCGCGGCAGCCAGGTGCGGTTTTCTCAACCACGGCAGGCCCGTCGGGCTATGGCGAGCGCATCAGTTGGCGCGAGGTTCGGCGCGTTACGGTGCATCGCCGCCTTCGGGTCGTTACGCTCAGCAATTCGTGGCGGTCGCTGCTGCGGCTCTACTGCCCACCCGAACTGCTGGACCAAGTCGCGGCGCTGGCGCAGGCCCATGCCGCCACGGCCGAGAAACGCAGAACAACGCGGCAAGCCCGCACACGACGGAAGAAACAGGCATAGCGAGCATAAGGTGCGATATCCGTAAGGAGGGGGACAGATGAATACCAAGAGGTTCACAATCCTGCATTCCAACGACATGCACGGCGATTTTCTCGCGGAAATGCGCGGAGCGGAGGGCCGCCTCATCGGAGGGCTGGCGCTGCTCTCCGGCTATGTCAACAAGGTACGCCGTGAGGAAGAAAATGTGCTCTACGTCATCGCTGGCGACATGGTACAAGGCTCCATCATTGACACCGAATACAGGGGCATCTCCACCATTGAGATCATGAACTACCTGTCGCCCGACGTCGTGTCCCTGGGCAACCACGAGTTTGACTACGGCCTGCCGCACCTCCTGTTCCTGGAGCGCATGGCCAACTTCCCCATCGTCAACGCCAACCTGTACATCAAGCCCTACAACAAACGCCTCATGCGCCCGTACCACATCATCCGCAAAGCAGGCTTTGACATCCTGTTCATCGGCATCATCACCGACAAAGTCATTGACGCCCTCAAAACCGACCCCGTCATCGGCACATTCATCTCCTTGCAAGAGGCCAGCGACGAGGTAGGCCGCATCTGCAACGCCTACAAGAACGACGACATTGACCTGACCGTGCTCCTCACCCACATCGGTTTTGACTCCGACATAGAATTGGCCAAATTGCTGAAGCCCGAATGGGGCGTGGACATGATCATCGGTGGGCATTCGCACACGATCCTCAGCACGCCGGTGGAGGTGAACGGCGTGCTCATCGCCCAGGCCGGCGTCGGCACCGACCAGATCGGGCGATTTGACATCGTCGTGGACGACGACACAAACTCCATCGTGGACTACACCTGGAGACTCATCCCCATCACGGACGAGATCACCGAGCCTGACGAGGGCTTGCACAACTTCATTGCCTCGTTCAAAGATGAGGTGGACCGCAAGTACAACTCGATCCTCTGCAAGTTCGCGACGGTGCTCACCCACCCCAGGCGCGAGGAGGAGACGCCGCTGGGCAATCTGGTGGCCGACGCCCTGGCCGAGTACACCGAAAGCGATGTGGTCATGGTCGGGAGCGGCTCCATTCGCCTGAAGGAACTGGGGCCGGTCCTCACGCTGGGCAATTTCATCTCCTGCTTCCCCTTTGACGACGCCCTGACCCGTTTCACCATCACCGGCGGACAATTGAAACGCATCTTCGCCCACGTCATGCGCCCCGAAAACCGCGACGGCGAAGGCGAATGCTACCAGGTGAATCGCGGCGTCCGCGCCGTGTACAACGAGGCGAAACGTGAACTGGAGTCCCTGGAGGTGCGCGGCAAGCCCGTGGATGGCGAGGCGCTGTACACGCTGGTGCTCCAGGGCTACCATGTCAACAACGCGGCGGTCTACCTCAACATCACCTACGATGAACTGACCGCCCACGGCAAGCCCAAAGTCGTCAGCACATCTATTCAGGACGTGCTGGAGGAGTACTTCCGCAACAACCAGAACCTGAACGCCAAGGTGGAAGGGCGGCTGGTGTACAAGAGCGCATAGCCCCCCAGCCCGATCCAGGCCAAAGGCTATAGGCTACTCACATACTCACGCAAAGGAACCTCCATGAACGCAGGCGAACAACATTACTGTGAACAGTGCGGCGCAGCGCTGGGACCCGACGCGCGGTTCTGCGGCAAGTGCGGCTGGCCGGTCGCGCAGGCGGCCCCGCCATCACCGCCGCAGGCAAGCGCCCCTACCGTCTCGCGCGCCCAGGCCCAGGCGTGCGCCGTCGCCGAAACCATGCCGAAGAAGAAGCGGGCTCCCATCCTGGGCCGTGTGTTGGCCGTGCTGGCGGGCCTGGCGCTCATCTTCCTGGGGCTGCGCGGGCCTATTCTGAGCATCTTCGGCCAGCCCGCAACCGCCGTGATCACGGATGTCTCCGTCTCGGATCGTGAGGAGCACGAGTATCAGATTACCTATCAGTTCGTTGCGGACGGGCAGACCATCACCGGCGCATGGACGCAGGAGGCGCTGAACATCGCGACGCTCCCCAGCGAAGGCGCGACTCTCTCGGTGCGCTACCTGCCCGCGTGGCCTGGCCTGAACGCCCCCGTGCGCGACACCGCCCCTAGCCTCACGAGCCTTGTCCTGATCGGCCTAGGCGTGCTGCTCATCCTGTTCAACGGCAAGGTGCGCATCGGCTAGGCGCGGGACCCGCCAGGCGTGCCGCGGCTGCTCCGCCCAGAAGGCGGAAAGGAGAATGAAATGGAATATCGGGCGACTGTGGTAACCATGCCCGCCTTGCGACTGGCCGCCTGCAGAGCGCACGCGTTCCCGGAAGGCATCAAGGATGCCTGGAATCGCTTGGAAGCCGCCATGCCATCTCTCAAGGGGCGACGATTCTACGGACTTACGGTGTGCGAAGGCGGCCAACTTGTCTACTATGCGGCGGTGGAGGTGGCCAACGACGAGGAAGCCGCGGCGCTGGGATTCCCGGTGATGCACGTCAAAGGGGGCCCCTGCGCCCGAGTGAAATTGCTGGACTGGCCCAAGCACGCGGATGAAATCAGCGACATCTTTGCCGATCTCATGCGCCGCTTTACCATGGCCCCAGACGCCCCCACCATAGAGTACTACCGAAGCCAATCCGAACTCCATCTGCTGCTCCCATTGGCTACCAAGGACGAGTGAGCCACGGGCTGCCCACGCGGCGGGTTCCAGGCTGTAGCGACGCAACCCGCCCGGCGCGCCTGTGGCGGCCAGGGAGGTATAGACATGGCAAGCAGACGATGGGTAGCCCTCGCAGTCGCGCTGGGAGGTCTTGTCCTGTTGATGGCGTGCGCCGGCCCGGCACCCTCAAGCCCCACGGCCAGGCCTACCGCGCCTATCGCCACAGTCCCAGTGGTTACAAAAGTCCGCCCTACAGAACCCCCTTGGACCAGCACGCCCGCCCGCAAAGCGACGGCCACCCCCATATCCACCGCCACGCCGCGCGCCGTCATCCCCATTGACGGAGCGCGCAGTGTTGCCTTTCACCCCAATGGGCGATGGGTGGCCTTCGGCACCCTGGACGGCCAGGTGATACTGTGGGACATTCGCGCGAACCGCGAAGTGCGCCGCATGAAGGAGCATAGCGGGATGGTCGGCAGTGTGGACTTCAGCGCCGACGGCTCACTTCTCGCGTCAGGCAGCGCCGACAAGACCGCCATCGTATGGAACGCGAATACGGGGGAACGGGAACATCGCCTGACCGAGCACTCCGCCGAGGTTACCGGCGTGGCCTTCGCCGACTACGGCGCGTGGCTGTTTACCGGCAGCATGGATGGTTACGTGTGGATGTGGGATGCAGACGATGGCACCAAGGTGGCCTATACACAGGGGCCGTCGCAGGTTGTGGGCATCGCCTACAGCCACACGCGCCTACTGGCAATTGCCCAACAGGATGGCCTGGTCGTAGTCGCCGACTGGCAGGCCCAGAAGGACAAATTCGTGATCCGCGCCTTCCCCGACCTGCAGCAGGGACAGACGACCTACGCGCTGGGCTATCCCCGCATGGCGTTCAGCCCAGATGGCTCCTTGCTAGCCTGCCCGTCGCTCGTTCTTCAGCCTGGCGCGTCGCCTGGAAAGGCGTATCTCTTTGACATGCGCGAAGGCCAGAACGTGGCCGAGTTCCCCGGCAACCCCCGCGCCACAGTCTTCAGCCCGGATGGCAAGCAACTCGCGCTCGGCCACCTGTCCGGCGCTGTAGAAGTATGGGACGTAAAAAAGAAAACCAAGTCTCTGACGTTCCCCGGAGCCGGCCCCGTCTGGGATCTGGCGTTCAGCCCTGATGGGCGCTCCCTGGTCGCCGTAGGCAGTCTGGGCGTGCAAGTCTGGGACATACCGGCGGATTAGCCAGGGCACAGCGAGGAATACAATGGCAACACAGCGGCCGTTCCGGGGTAGCGCGGCTTTGGCGGGCCTCTTGCTACTCGGGCTTGCCTACGTGGCGTGGCTCTACTACTTCCGCACGCTCACCGGCTCGGACGTGGCCGATGGGGTCATCGGCGTCCTGCTGGGGCTCTACATCGCCTCGCATCCTGCCGCCAACGCGATAGACCTCTTGTTTTTCCGTCGCCACGCTGCCCGCGAACTTGTGGCAGGCACAAGGGGCGCGATCTGGCTGGCCTTGAACGCGCTCGCGCTGGCCGTGGGATGGGTGGACATCTGGGTGGGGGCGGTGCGATTCGTGCCGCCGTCCTAGCGCGAACCTACGCGACCTTCTCCGTTGCGGCCGCGGCCTCGGCCGGCTCCAGGTAGATACGCTCGTCGCTGTCGTCGTAGGCCAGCAGTTCCGAGTAGCGGCCCCAGTTGATGATCGTGTCCAACTGGCGCTCAGCCTCCTCCGGCGGGAACTCCAGTTCCAGGGCTGTCTTCACCACCTCGCTCTGAAGTTTCTGGCCCGACGCGCGCAGCAGGGCAAACAGCCACCTGAACAACGGCAGACGCCGTATGCGGGTGCGGAAGATCTCCTTGCGCGCCAGAATGCTGGCCTCGGCGAAGGTCTCGCCCAGCGGCGTCAGCATGATATCGCCTTTGTCAACCGTCGCGAACCCCAGCAGTTCGCACGCCTCGGTGAGCATCAGCAAGCGATCCGAGTCCACCTTGAGGTCTTCGGTCAGGCGGTACAGGTCGGCGCGATTGCCGGGCGCTTCGGCCAGGTGCTCCAAAAGGCCCGCGAGTTGGTTCACGGTAACATGGGGCAGCGCCCGGGTGCGGCCCGGTTCGCCGGGGGCGCTCCCCAACTCCACGTGCTCCGGCTGAGTCTGGCCGGCCAGAATGCCATACACCTCATCCACCACTTTCAGAAAGTCCGGGGTCTTGCGTTGGCGCGGCTGAGGCAGCGGGACCGCCAACTCGGCGACCACGCGGCCCGGGTCCTTCTCCATGACCACGATGCGGTCGGCCATGAACACGGCTTCCTCAATGTTGTGTGTTACCATCAGTATGGCGCGAGTGGGGATGCTCCCGCTTGTCCACAACTCCAGCAGTTCGCCCCGCAGCGCCTCGGCGCTCAGCACGTCCAGCGCGGAGAACGGCTCGTCCATGCACAACAGTTCCGGCTCCACGGCCATCGCGCGGGCGAATCCCACCTTCTGGCGCATTCCGCCCGACAGTTCGCGCGGGTAAGCCGTCTCAAACCCGTCCAAGCCCACCCTATCCAGCAGGTCCACCGCGCGCGTGGTGCGAATCGGTTCGGGCACGCCCCGCGCCTTCAGCGCTACCGCCACGTTATCCAGGACCGTGAGCCATGGGAAAAGGGCAAACGTCTGGAAAACAATCGCCGCGTGGGGGTTCACGCCTTGCAAAGGCGCGCCGCGATACAGCACCACGCCCCCGCTGGGACGTTGCAGGCCCGCGATGATGCGCAACAGCGTGCTCTTGCCGCAGCCCGACGGTCCGAGCAGGGCCACAAACTCGCCCTCTCGCAACGCCAGATTCACGTCATCCACAGCGATGAACTGGCGCGAGCCACTGCCGTAATACTGACTGATGTGCTGAAGTTCAAGCAGGTATCCGTTTGTGGCCATGGTTTACTCCATCCGATATCGTTCTTCGGCCAGGCGGTAGAACCGGCGCCAGACAAGCCGATTGATGAGAACCACCGCGAACACCATGGACAGCGTGGCGGCCAGGAGCAGCGGATAGTTGCCCGTGCCGGTGGATTCGGCGATGAGCGCGCCGATGCCGATGGTCTTCAACGTGCGGCCCGCAAACTCCACGTGCTCGGCCACAATGCTGGCGTTCCAGGCCCCGCCACTGGCCGTAATCGCGCCGGTGATGATGTACGGGAACAGCGCAGGCAAGATCAACGTGCGCCAGCGTTCCCATCGCCCAAGCCCCAGCAGTGTTGTGGTGTATCTCAAGTCCTGCGGAATGGCCGAGGCCCCCGCGATGATGTTGAACAGCAGATACCACTGCGTGCCCATCAGCATCAAGAGGACGGCCGCCACCTCCAGCCCACCCGACGCACCGATGAGCGCGAGCACCAGCACAGGAAACAGCGCCGTGGCCGGAACCGACGCCGCAATCTGCACGATCGGCTGGAGCCAGGCGGCAATACGCCGGTTGGTGCCGATAGCCACGCCTACGGGGATCGTCCACGCCAGCGCCACCGTCAGCGCTACTCCCACGCGCAGCAGGGTCGCCCCGACGCCTTCCAGGATGTGAAGCCACTGCACTGGCGGAACGGCAAGCAGCAGAAGCGCCGCGCGGTAGGCCCCGTAGAGCAGCGCCGCCGCGGCTATTCCCAGCACCACGAAACCACCCCACGGCGCGCGTCGCTGCCCTTGCGGAGAGGCACCCCGCGCCGGAAAGCGGCGGACAAGATACCCGTCCAGCCGCTCGCTGATGGGATGCCAGACGGCCCTGGCGAACCAGTCGGCAAGGCGCGATTGGCGCACCGCGTCGTGGAACCACGATGCGGGCGGCTCCTCGCCCTCCACCATTTCCAGTTTGAACCGATCGGACCACGCAAGCAGCGGCCGCCAAACGAGTTGATCCAGCGCCACAACCACCAACACCAGCGCCGCCACGCCCCATAGGATAGCCCCTACGTCGCCTTGATTGGCCGCCTCCTGAAGGTACGCCCCCAGGCCGGGCAGACGAAAGTCGCGCTGGCCCACCGTGAAAATCTCGGCGGCCATCAGGAAGAACCACCCGCCTGCCCAACTCATCATGCTATTCCAAATCAGGCTGATCGCTGCGAAAGGCAGTTCCAGCGCCTTGAACCGCAGCCAGCCGTTGAAGCGGAAGATGGTGCCGGCCTCGCGGAGTTCCTGCGGAATCGTCTTGAGCGACTGGTACCACGCGAAGGTCAGGTTCCACGCCTGGCTGGTGAAGATGAGGACAATGGAAGCCAGTTCCGCCGCCACCTTCTCGGGCAGAATGGCGCTCAAACTCAAGAGCACCACCGGCAGGAACGAAAGAATGGGCACGCTCTGCAGCACATCCAGCAAGGGGATGAGCACCGACTCGGCGCGGCGGTCGTAGGCAGCCCATCGCCCATAGACCAGGCAGAACAGCATGGACAGCGCGTAGGCGGCCAACATGCGGCCCACCGACAGCACAGCATACCAGGGCAGCGCCGTCGGCCTCAGCGAGATGGTCGGCCCTTCCACCACAACAGGAGCGCCAAAGGCCAATCGCACGCCTACGTAAATGAGCACCACCACCAGGAGCAACGCTAGGGCGTCGCCCCACGTGAGAGGGCGATGCAGGGGCTGTTCCGTCTTGAGCAGACGTGGGAACCGGGCCATAGGGGTCGCTCACTACAAGAGATTCCGCGCCCGTGGCGGTAAGTACATTCTAGGACGAGCGTGCCATCCCGTCAAATTATCGGCCGCTTCTGCATACGTGCGCCAGAGCGCCTCGCTGGTCTCACCCCGCGCGCAGGCCGTGCAACCACGCCGACAGGAACGTAACCGTCCACACAAACGGCCTCACGCCGACATGCATCGGCTGGCCCGCCTCCACTCGGCGGAAAATGGCCTCCACATTTCGGGCGTTGCAGAACGAGAGAACGGGGTTGTCCCTGGCGAACACCACATCCCGAACGTAATCGCGGGCAGCCGGATGCCGGAAGGTCTCATAGTACGGGAGCAGGAACCGCCCCTTGGGCCAGTAGGCCCACTCGCGCGGGACTTGCCGCGCCAGGAGTCCCTTGAGCAACCCCTTCGGCTCACCGCCGAGGCATTTTTCGTCCCAGGAGAGCGAGAAGGCAGCGCGCACCGTCTCCGGCTCCAGGAAAGGCATCACCGCAGCCACGCCGCGCCGGCGGAGCGGGTCAAACACTCGCGCACCGCACTGGCACGTGCTATTGCGAAGCACACCGGAAATAGAGATGCGGTCGGCCAGGTCGGCGCCCTCGGCCAGCGCGTCCACTTCGGCGAGTGCGGCTTGTTCCATTTCGGCGCGCACCTGCGGCGGAACGCGAAACGCAAACCCGTCCATGCTGGAATGGCTGCCGGTCGCCGCATATTCCAGAGGCAGGTGCGCCGTCTTGTTGACTGCGCCCGCGAACCAACTCAGCCTGGATGTGCCGCGCCACAAACCGGCCGGATACGCGGCCGCAACCAATCGGCGCAAGGCGCGTGGCACAGCATAGAGCCGCCGGAACAGTCGCGCTTTGTGCCCCGATGCGAACAGCGACTGCGCCCCCGTGCCGGTCAGCACGGCTGTGGGCAGGCTTGCCCATTGCGACATGGCTCGTATCAGCATCAACGTGGGCAGTGACGCGGGATCGGCCAGCGGCGTGGCATATTCCTGCGCCAGGCTCTGCAGAATCGGGACAATCTCCGCCGGATTCCAGTACACCTCTTCAAACTCCAGGCCCAGGTGCCGGGCCATGGCGGGAGCCATCTCGTGGAATGGGTCGGATGGCCCCAGGGTGAAGCGCTGCAGGCGCGCGTCCGTGCGGCGCAGAGCCGCGAGCCGCGCCGCCACGAGTGCCGAGTCCACGCCGCCGCTGAAATGCACTGCCACGGGCGGTTGCGTGCGGGCGATCGCCGTATCCATGACGGCGAGGACGTACTCCCCCGGGTCGCGCTCCCGCCTCGCCTCCACCAAGTCGCCGATGCTGAAAAAACGTTGGAGTCGCGCCTCGCCCGAGTCGGCGGGTAGAATCAGCGTGTGCCCTGGAGCCACCCGCTGCACGTTGCGCGATAGGGTCAACGGCGAAGGGACAGCGCCATACTGGAAGAGCGCGTAAACCGCGCGCTCGTCCATGTCAAGCCCAACGATGCGAAGAATCAGGCGCAGGTCGTTGCTCAGTACCCAGCCGTCGTCAGTCCGCGCGTAGTAGGATTTCTCCAGAGAAATCGCGGGGACTGTTACCCGCACCTCCCCCGAAGCCAGCGAAACGTCCATGCGGGTCGCATGGGTGCCGAAGCCCTTGGGGGGCTCCTCGGTCAAGGCGTGCTCGCGGGTTGGCGTGTCCAGCGGGATAATGGTGCAGCGTTGCGCCCCGTCCCTCACGAGTGCTGCCGTGTCGGGCGCGCTGATGCTGACCCAGCCAAAGGCAAACGTCCTGCCGTCCGCCAACGGGCGCGAGTGCAGATACGCCGACAGACCCAGCCATGCGGCGTGCCGCTGCACAGCGTCGGCCCATGCAGACGAGCCTGTCGGCTCCCCAACATACGCGGCGAAAAACATCCTGTTCGCGTTTCTCCCATTGCGCCTGGCAACAGAGCCAGGCCCCCAGCGCCGTGCGCAGAGCCGCGCGTGCGGCGAAGGCATCAGCCGCGAATCGTGTACCGCATGATGGGCCGCGACGATGACCCGCGCGCGACCTCCACGAACCCGGCCTTGCGAAACGCCGATACCGTCCCCATGTACAGAAAAGCGGCAGGCGCATCGGCCTTCTTCGACTCCGTCGGGTATCCTTCCACGACGCGAGCGCCATGTGCCGCGGCGTAGTCCACGGCAGCCCGCAGCAAGGCAACCGTCAAGCCGCGACGCCGGTACGCCTTCGCGATGAAGAAGCAGACCACCGACCACACCGGCTGATCGTCAATCGGCCGCAGCACCCGCGACCGCGCCAGCGCGCCGAACTCCTCGCGCGGGGCCACCGAGCACCAGCCCACGGGCGCGCCCCCAGCATAGGCCAGTATTCCCGGCACGCGCCCCGACTCCACCAGGGCTTTCATCGCCAGGCGGTTGCCCTCGCCCTTCTGCCGGTCAAACTCCGCCCGCGTGAGCCTCCACCACATGCACCAGCACCCCCCGCACGCGCCCCGAGGGCCAAACAGCGCCTCAAGGTCTCCCCAACGGTCAGGGGTTACCGGATGAAACTCCCACTCGCTCGCGACTTCCATCCCGCCCTCCCCGCGGCCCAGCGCCGCGTTTGCCCGCAGCATAGCAGAACCGTGGCCGGTGTCAAGGCGAAGAATCCGCAAGCACACCGCCGGCGGCTCGCGCAGATGGCAACGGCCCAAGTTGCGCTTGCGCACAGGATACAATTCTGCTATGCTAAATGCGATGGGAGAGCGCAGAGGGCCGGCAGATGCCCCACCAGCGAGTGAAGACACAGCGAGAGTACGAAATAGAACAGAAGTGGCGCGAGCGCCTGCTGCATAATCCGACGACCGAGGACTTCCAGCAAGCCTACGATGAACTGCACGCCTGGTTTCTGGAAGAGCAGGGCGGCAAAGGAGATATCTACGCGCGGGTCAACCCTCGCGGCATGGACCGCTCGCGAGTCGCCGTGCTGCGCGAAATCGGCACCGGGAAGCGCGTGCTGGAAGTGGGCTGTGGTGATGGGGCCACCTCCTACCTGCTGGCGCAACGCGGGAATTCCGTCGTCTCCATTGATGTCTCAACCATCGCGCTGGAGCGGGCGCGCACCAGGCCGGGCCAGGAGGGGCTCAATCTTCGCTACGACTACGGCGATGCGCGTGATCTTCGGTACGAGGCTTCGTCGTTTGACTACGTGGTGAGCGAGCACCTGGTAGAACACCTTGCCCCCGCCGACCTGAGCCGACACCTCGCCGAGGTCCACCGAGTGCTGAAACCCAATGGGTGCTATCTGTTCTTCACCCCCTCGCGCCTGTGGCACGGCCGGCGGTCGGTGGGGTTTCACCTGCACGTGTATTTGCTGGCGGAAATCTGTCCGCTGGTCAGGCGCCACGGCTTCGCGGTAACGTGGCTGGAGCCGCGATTCCTGCCGCGCTGGGGCTTCGTGCTGCAACTGCCGCTGGCACTGCTCGGGCCCATCTTCGTGTACGAGTACATCCTCCAAGCGGTCAGCGTGCACCGGTGGCCTGAATTCATCCGCGCGAGGATCATCCCGTCCATCATGATCCGCGCGCGGAAGATGGAGCGGGCTACGGGTTGAACGGAGTGCCGGGCTGCTCGCTGCCCGCGCGGCGCAGCACCTCTAGCAACTCGTCGTGGAAGCGGCCGTTCGTCGCCACCAGCCGCGCCGTGCCCACAGTCCACGGGCGGCCCTCATAGTCCGTAACGCGGCCCCCCGCCTCCTCCACCAGCAGCGCCCCCGCCGCCCAGTCCCACGGCTGCAGGTTGGGCTCCCAGTAGCCATCCAGCACGCCCGCCGCCACCCACGCCAAATCCAGCGACGCCACACCCAGCCTGCGGATGGCCTGCGCCCGCAACGCAACCTGGACGAACTCGCGGAGGTTGTTCTCGGGATTGCCCACCATGCGATAGGGGAACCCCGTGCTCAGCATGGCCTGAGCCAAAGACGCCGCCTCGGACACGTGCAGCCGCTTCCCGTCTCGCCACGCGCCTTGCCCACGCTCGGCCACGAACAGCAAGTCCTGGCACGGGCTGTACACCACCCCGCACACGACACGCCCCTCGTGAACCAGAGCGATGCTCACGCTGAAACTCGGCAGGCCGTGGGCGTAGTTCACCGTGCCGTCCAGCGGATCCAGCAGCCACAGCCATTCGCTGGCAAGGCTGCTCGTGGACGTCCCCTCCTCGGTGAGGATGCCGTGGTCGGGAAACCGCCGACGGATGCGCTCCACGAGGAGTTTCTCCGACACCTCGTCCGCTTCGGTAACCAGGTCGTTGGGCGTGGACTTGCTTCGCACGTCGTGATGGTCATGGAAGCGGCGCTTCAGTTCCGCGCCTGCTTCCTGGGCAATCTGCACGGCAAACCGAGTTGGTTCGTTGAAATCCATGTCGCTCCTTGCCAAGATAAAGTCGCGCGAAGGCAATCGCGGTTGCCGATGCCCGCTCCGCCGCTACTCGCGCGCAACCTCTTCGTCTTGAGAGCCTGGCGCCGCAGCGCGTGCGACGACCTTGAGTAGGTTCGCTTTGGCAGACGGGCACTCCCGCTCCAGTTCCCGCAGGATGGCCGCCATGCGCACCCGCTCGGATGTCGCCGCGTTGGGGCATCGCGAGACCTGCGGCGGGATTCCCCGCGCCTGGGCGAACTCCACCAGCCGCCTCTCGTCAACCCCCAGCAGCGGACGGATGAGGGTCAGCACGCCGCCGAACATGACCCGCACGGGTTCCAGGCCCAACAGAATGCCATGCCGAAACAGGTTCAGCATGGCCGTGGTGGCCGCATCGTCGCGGTGGTGCGCGAAGGCGATGCGGTTGCACCCCTCGCGGTGCGCGGCGATGAACAGCGCCTTGCGCCGCTGGAACGCGCAGCCAAAACACGTGATCTCCCCCCGCTCGCGGTCGCGCAGGTCGCCTTCGGCCACACGCTCCACGAACAGCGGCACGCCGTAGGCACGACACAGGGCGGCCAGATCATCTGGCGCGAGACACCCGCCGCACGGCGGTTCCGTCGCCACGTGGATGGCGATGATCTCGTACTTGTCCTTGGCGATGGCCCGATGGCGCAACAGCAAATCCAGGAGCGACAGGCTGTCCTTGCCGCCCGACACGGCCACCGCCACGCGGTCGCCACCGCGAATCATGTCGTAGTCGCGGATGGTCTTGCTCAGCCTGCGCAGGAGATAGTGGGCGCGCTTCTCCACCAGGGGGTTGTCCGAAGGGTGGCACGCAAGGGCCGCAATCTGCTCTACCGATAAGGGCGAGGGCGTCGTCGCGGACAGGTCAACGCTCATGGCATGTCCCCGATCCGTCAATTCGGCGGGCGCTGGGTGAACGGGAACACGTTCCAGCGCTCCTGGTCGTCCTCGGTGCGCGCCATGAACTGCAACAACTTCTGCTCCACGTTCAGCAGCCGCAACTCGCGCCCCAGCAGCCGCGGCAAATCGGCGCATTCCAGCAGTTCCTGCCGCTCCAGCGCGGAGATTTGAAGCGCCACGCCGATCACCCATGCCAGGATGTCAGGCTCATCGGGCAACTGCTCCACCTGGATCACGGTGCCCGACACCCGCCCCAGCAACCCCATGTACGCCCGCAGGTCATCCTTCACCCGACGCGCCAGGCGGCCGACCCTGGGATCGCCCACGCCCTCCAGGGGGAACGGCTCCACCGCTCCCACCAGGTACGGGCGCTTCTGGAGGATTTCGCGAATCACGAACCGCTCGCGGCCCACCACCACGATGGTCAGGCCCCCGTCGTCGGCATTGCGCTCGGCGCGAATGACGTGGGCCGACGTGCCGACGCGGTGCGGCACGGCCGGCTCCCCCACCTCCTGCCCCTCCTTGATGAGGACAACGCCGAACGCGCGGCCCTCCGCCTGGCAGGCCGCGATCATCTCCAGGTATCGCCGCTCAAAGACATTGATCGGCATGAGCATTCCCGGGAAAAGCACCGTGCGCAACGGGAACAGAGGGATTTTGTCCATAAGCGCCCCGTCCTCTTGTGCTCATTCTATCCACGCACCCGCAAAGCGCCAAACGAAGGCGAAGCCGAGTCCCAATCGCCCATTGACGACTCCGCCCAACGGGTGTAGAATAACGTAGAAGATTCGCGCGAGGCCCGCCAACCCAACGCACCCATCGCCACGCAGCGCCCACCATGCTCGCGGCGCCTCCACAGTCCAACCAGACAGGAGGGAGTGGAGATGAGATGCAAGGACAGACTCGCCCAGTACCTGACGGAAAAGGGCGTGCCCTTCAAGGCGATGACCCACCCGACCGCCTACACCGCGCAGGAAGTGGCAGCGGCACAAGGCGTATCGGGCAAGCAACTGGCGAAGGTGGTCATCGTCAAGGCGGACGAGCGACCGGTGATGCTGGTGCTCCAGGCCAGCGCCATGGTTGACCTGCGCAAGGCGGCGCAGATGCTGGGCGCCAAATCCATCACGCTGGCCAGAGAAAGCGACTTCGCCGAGTTGTTCGCCGACTGCGAGGTCGGCTCCATGCCGCCCTTCGGCAACCTGTACAGCATCCCCACCTACGTGGACGAGGGGCTGGCCGCCAACGAGGAGATCGTCTTCGCCGTCGGCACGCATACCGACACGTTCAAGATGAAGTACGCCGACTACGCCCGCCTGGCATCGCCGACGGTGCAGGCATTCGCAAAGTAGCAACCAAGCGCAGGGCGAAGACCCATCGGGAACGGTCGCTTCCGGCGACGAAGCCGGCGAAAATCCTCGGCTTGGCGAGGCGAACCGCTTGACAACCGCGCCAACCTCATGTACCATTCACATCGCGGGCATGCGGCACGAATCGCCGCGCACCGCAGCAACAGCAACATCTGGAGACGCAAATGAACATCGCATCGTTGATAGATCACACGCTGCTCAAGCCCGAGGCAACGCCGGAGCAGATCGTGCAACTCTGCACCGAGGCCAGGGAGTACGGCTTCGCGTCGGTGTGCGTGAACCCTGTTTATGTCAAACTCGCCTGGGACCTGCTCAAGGGCAGCCCGGTCAAGGTGTGCTCGGTTGTCGGGTTCCCGCTGGGCGCCACCACGCCCGAAGTCAAGGCCTTTGAGGCCAGGCAAGCGATACGGGACGGAGCGTCGGAGATTGACATGGTAATCCACATCGGCGCGCTCAAGGCGGGCGACGATGACCTGGTGGAAGCCGACATCGCCGCCGTGGTGGATGTGTCCCATGCCGCCGGCGCGCTCTGCAAGGTGATTCTGGAAACCTGCTACCTCACCGACGACGAGAAGATACGGGGCTGCATCCTGGCCAAGCGGGCAGGCGCCGATTTCGTGAAGACCTCCACCGGCTTCGGCCCGCGAGGCGCCACCGTGGAGGACGTGGCCCTCATGCGGCGCACCGTAGGCCCCGACATGGGCGTCAAGGCCGCCGGCGGCATCCGCACGCTGGAGGCGCTTCAGCAGATGGTCGCCGCAGGGGCCAACCGCATCGGCGCCAGCGCCAGCGTAAAAATCATGCAGGAGGCGCAGAGTGTCCAAGGATAATGCCGCTTCAGAACCCAAGCGCATCTGCCCTATCTGCCACATCGGACAGATTCGCACCCGCCGAACGTCCCATGCCGAATGGCACGAGGGCCAGTTGATTGTGGTGCCCAACGTTACCGCCGACATCTGCGACTTCTGCGGCGAGACCGTGTTCCAGGACGACCAGGTGTGGCGGCTAGACCAGTTGCTGCGCTACGGCACCGACGTCCGCCACATCCCCTACAGCCGCCGCAGTCATCGTATTATGTAAACCCGCTGGAGCCGCCACGTGGAAATCGCGCCGAACGTCCACCAGATAGAAGGCATCCCGCCCGTCAGCAACGCCTACCTGGTTGTGGCGAACGACGGGCTGATCCTGATAGACACGGGCATCGCATGGGCGGCCAAGGGCGTGCTCGCCTACATCCGACGCCTGGGATTTGAGCCGTCGGCGGTGAAAGCCATCTGCATCACCCACGGCGACGGCGATCACATCGGAGGGCTGCACGCGCTCGTGCGGCAGACCGGCGCTGCGGTCGTCGCGCACCAGGCCGAAGTCGCGCTGGTGGAAGGCCGCGAGGTGCGCCGCCCCACCAACCCGAGTTGGGCCGATCGGCTCATGGCCCCTCTGGTTCGCGTGTTCATGCCCTCCCGGCCCACGCCGGTATCGCATCCGGTCGCGGATGGCGACTCGGTCTTCGGGCTGGAGGTCATCCACACGCCCGGCCACTCGCCCGGCAGCGCGTGCTATCGCCTTCCCGCGCAGGGGGTGTTGTTTGTCGGCGACGCCATGACCCACTTCGGCGGGCGGCTGGCCCTCCCGCTGAAGTCCTACACCACCGACATGGCCCAGGCCATCCGGTCCATCCAGCGAATTGCCCAGTACGACTTTGAGGTGTGCGGCTTCGGCCACGGCCCGGCGCTACTGCGCGATGCCCGCGCCGTCGTCGCCGATTTCGCGGCCCGCCTGTAGCACCGCCCAACTCCAAGGAGGTATGAGATGACAGAAGAAGCGCCCCAACCCGTCCGACGCTGCGCCAACTGCGGCGCCGAACTGCGCCCCACCGACCGGTACTGCGGCGAGTGCGGCCTGCCTACCTTCGTGTCGCCACCCGCCCAGCCCACGCCCTCCGCGGAAACGCCCGCCGTGCCCCCAAAGCCGGCCGAGGCCCCACCCCCCGCCCCTGGCCCGTCGGACAATCGGACGTGGGCCATCGTTACGGGCATCATCCTCATCCTCGTTGGGGCCGTCTCTTGTGGCGTGGGTGCCCTGGTGATGCTGGGGGCGTCCCTGATGGCAACCGACACCGACTCGGGCTGGATCACGGCGACTGCCGGCCTGTGCTGCGTTCTGCCGGCCCTGGTACTCATGATCGGGGGCGGGATCATCTGGTACGTGTGGGGGCGAAAGAAATCCTGACCCCACACCGCCGGCTGCCCCGCGTTTGACAAGGATATCACAATGACCTAGAATGAAGTACCCCGTAGGCAATGGATGGACCTGTCCCTGCGGGGTATTTCTATCAGTCGGAAACGGGTGAAGGGATCACGTGGCTCGTTCATTTAGCCTGCGGCGCATCTTGATTGGGCGACCGCTGGCCACTGCCCAAATGAAACATGAGCGCCTGACGAAGGTGAAGGCGCTGGCCGTCTTCTCGTCCGACGCGCTGTCTTCGGTGGCCTACGCGACCGAAGAGATCATGCTCATGCTCATCGTCGCCGGCAGCGCGGCCGTGGGGCTTGCCTGGCCCATCGCCCTGGGCATCGC
>DAOTVT010000129.1:0-6359 GCA_034436295.1 Anaerolineae bacterium
TGAAAGGCAGCCGGCCCAGCCGCATGGTGCGACAAGGCCCCAGAGCATCAGACTCCTCGTTACGTTATGTATTATACAACCTTTTTCTAGCACTTGTCAATAACCTTGTCAACTTGCCCGCCAAAAAGGGCCGGGACCGGGGCGCAATGCTGGCACAACGAGCCCCCGCCGTCGGGAGGTACACGACTCCCACCGGTTTTGTGCAATTTCCGTACCAGGCGCAGGGGTTGTGGACTATCCACGAATAACACGAATGCACACGAATGGGGAATAAATGTAGGCACGTAGGGCGGCTTCCCATACCCGCCGGAGGCAGACAGCATGCCGAGGTGCGACGCACTTTCGGAAGTGCGCCGCACCTTGGCGCAACACAAGACGGAACCGAACCACCGCCACAACTCGGTTGACCCGCCCGCGCCCCCGTGCTATACTTCACCCAACAAAGCAACTTGGGAGAAACGCATGGAATCCGCCGTGATCGCCGTGGACCTGGGGGGAACGCACCTCCGCACCGCCGTCTGCACCGCCGACGGCCGCATCCTGTTCCGCGCCAAGACGGAGACGCAAGCCGACCGAGGCGCCGAGCACGTCGTGCAGCGCATGATCCGCCTCATCGGCGAGGCCATCCGGAGCAACCCCACATGCCGCGTGCAAGGCATCGGCATCGGCGCGCCCGGCCCGCTTCAGCCGCGCACGGGCGTCATCATCGAGTGCCCCAACCTCCCCGGCTTTGAGATGTACCCCCTGCGCGACCGCATCGCCCAGGCCACCGACCTGCCCACCATCGTGGAAAACGACGCCAACGCCGCTGCCGTGGGCGAGCACCGCTACGGCGCGGGGCGCGGCTTCGCCAACCTGGTGTATCTCACCATCAGCACCGGCATCGGCGGCGGCATCATCATAGAGAACCAACTCTACTGGGGCGAGAACGGCTACGCCGGCGAGATCGGCCACATGACGCTGGAAGCCCACGGCCCCCGCTGCAACTGCGGCAACATCGGCTGCCTGGAAGTCCTGGCCGCAGGCCCGGCCATCGCCCGCAACGCCCGCGCCGCCATCGCCTCGGGCCGCGCCACCCGCATCCTGGACCTGACGCCAGGCCGCGACCCGGAAGCCATCACCGCCCACATCGTAACCGACGCCGCCAAGATGGGCGACGCGCTGGCCGTGGAACTCCTGGCCCAGGCGGGTTTCTACATCGGCGTCGGCATCGTGAACCTCCTGCACATCCTGAACCCCGGCCGTGTGGTCATCGGCGGCGGCGTGAGCTTCGCCGGCGACCTCCTGTTCGGCCCCATTCGCCAGACGGTGGACGAGCGCGCGCCCCTGGCCTTCCGCAAGGGCGTGGACATCGTCCCCGCCGCCCTGGGAGACGACGCGGGCCTCCTGGGGGCCGCCGCCCTGGCATTCTCGGAGGCCGCACGCTATGCACACTAAACGCCGCGCGCCCGACGACATCGCCTGCATCGCCCTGCTCCACGCCTACGCGCCCTGGCTGGAACTCGGCGGCGCCAACGACGGCATCGCCGAGCACGTGGACGCCGTGGAATGCTCCCTGGTTCAGCCCACCACCAAAGACCTGGCCATCGTAACGCGGCATGGCCCGGTGCCCCTGGCGCGCCTCCTGCGGATTCTGCCGCCCCACCTGGGCATCCACATCCACGTCCCCGACAGCCTGGCCGCCATGCCCATCATCAACCTGGGCGTTGAAACCAACCAAAGTCCTCGCTTCACCTTCATCGCGCGGCACGTCGGCGTCATGCAGGTAACGGCGCTGTCGGATCATCGCATTGCCATCGCGCTGGAGACCGAGGACCCCGAAACCGCCAAGGACTTCATCCAGCGCCTGGTGGTGGACGCCCTGGTCTGCGGGCCGAAGGTCGCCGACGAGGAACTCATGCTCCTCTCGTGGGACAAGCGCGTCCGCGTGTACGTCGGCGTGCTGGACACCCGCGAGGAAATCCACGAGTGGATAGAGAAAGGCGCGGATGGCATCCGCACCCGTCATCCGGCGCTGTTCCTCCAGGCGCTGGGGCCGCGACTGCTGCCGTAGAACCGCACGGCCAACTCCCGCCCCGCTCTAACCTGTTTTTAACGTTCCTGTGCTATACTTTGCCTGCATTCGCGACAACCCACAGGAAAAGCGGAGGAACGTATGAGCGATAGAACCAAAATCTACGTGATTGTTGGGATCATCGCGGTTGCGGGCGTCCTGCTGAGCCTGATCCTTGGCGCCGTCGCGGGCGGCGTGGCCGGATATTTCGTGGGACGAGAACAGGCGCGGACGGTGGCGCGGGACGAGTGGAGCACCCTGAGCCAGCGACTGCCGCAGCAAGGCGTGGCCCCGACGCCAACGCCCGAGCGCACGCCATTCACCCCGCCGCGGGTGGAAATCCCCGGGTTCGGCGCGCTGCTGACCGCCGTAACGCCCGGCACCCCCGCCGATAAGGCGGGCCTGCGCGCCGGCGACATCATCGTGGCCGTCAACGACGAGCGCGTAACCCTGGCCACCGACCTGGCCGACATCGTCCGCAAGTACAAACCCGGCGACGAGGTTCGCATCACCTATCGCCGCGACGGCGAGGAGAAGACCGTGGAGGTTACCCTGGGCCAGCACCCCGACGACCCCCAGCGGCCTTATCTGGGCGTAACGTACACGTCGGCGTTTCGCCCCCTGTCCACCCCGCGGTAGGCCGGGGCGAACCTTGCGTTCGCCGTTGCGATTTTGCCCGCCCCGCAGGCGCGGGAGTCGGCCGCAATCGGCGATAGATACGGAGGGACGAAGGTGCAATTCCCCATTGAGGAGTCGGCGCGGGCCATTCAGACGATCCTGGCCCCGGCCGTGATGATTTCGGCGTGCGGGCTGTTGCTGCTGGGCATGCAGAACCGCTACGGGCGCATCAACGACCGCATGCGCGCGCTGGCCCGCGAGCGGCTGGACCTGCTGCCGAAGCGCGGCGAGCCGGTGGCCGACGTGAGGCTCGCCGCCATTGAGCGCCAGATGCCCGACCTGGTGCTGCGCGTTCGGATTCAGCGCAACGCCGTGTACAGCCTGTTCGCGGCGGTCATCGTCTTCGTGGTAGACGCGTTCATCATCGCCGGGAGCCTGTTCTGGGCGACGGGAATCCTGAACGCGGCGGCGCTGGTGGCGTTCCTGGTGGGGATGGCGCTGGTGCTGGGGGGCATGGTGCTGGCGGCAAGGGAGATCGCGATTTCCGCCCGCGCGGTAACCCTGGAGGTTGAGGAGATCATGAAGTTGTAGCGCCGCGACCCCTCGCTCCGATCAGTACGATGGGCGCGGAGCGGCTCCCTTCGCGCCTTGCGCGCTCCCATACCCTCGCCGATTTGACCCTCGGGGGCGCTTTGCCTACAATGCCCGTATCCGTTTGCCGTCCGCATACCCGATGGAGGGAGCGCCATGCTTTTTGAACACGGCACGCTGATTACGGTGGACAAGGCCCGGCGCATCCTGGAGGATGGCGCCATCCTTGTGCGGGACGGGCGCATCGCCGCGGTGGGCAAGTCCTACGAGTTGGCCCAGGCCTTCCCCGATGAGCCCCGCGAAGACCTGCGCGGCGATGTGGTCCTGCCCGGCCTGGTGGATACTCACGTGCACCTGGCCCAGGCCATGATCCGCGGCTGCGCCGACGACCTGGAACTCATAGAGTGGCTGGGCAAGCGCGTCTGGGTGCTCCAGGGCAACTACGACGAGGCCGATGGCCGCGCCAGCGCCGAACTCTGCATGGTGGAGATGCTCAAGTCGGGCACGACGGCGTTCCTGGAATGCATGCTCGCCGGACGCTACGGCCTGGACGGCATCGCCGAGGCGCTCGTCCAGTCGGGTATGCGCGGCGTGCTGTCCAAAATCGTCATGGATACGGCCACCTACGCCTCCAAGGACGACTGGATGTACCCAGGGATGCGCGAGGACCGCGACGTGAGCCTGCGCCAGGCGCTGGACGCCTTTGACCGATGGAACGGCGCGGGCGACGGCCGCGTGCAGGTGTGGTTCGGCCCCAGGACGCCGGGCGGCGTAAGCCCGGAACTGTACCGCGAGATCGCGCGCCTGGCCGACGAGCGCGGCATGGGCATCACAGTGCACCTGGCCGAGGTGCGCGCCGACCGCGAATTCCTGCTGGGCACCTACGGGCGCAGGCCCGTGGAGTTCGCCCAGGATGTGGGCCTGCTGGGGCCGCGCCGCGTGCTGGCCCACGTCATCTGGGTGGACGACGACGAGATTCGCCTACTGGCCGAGACGGGCACCCATGTTACCCACAACCCCGCGTCCAACTCCAAACTCGCGTCGGGGTTTGCCCGCATCGCCGAGATGGTGGAGGCGGGCGTGAACGTTACCGTCGGGTGCGACGGCGGGCCGAGCAACAACACCTACGACCTGCTGCGCGACCTGCGCTGGGTGTGCTATCTCCAGAAGGCGCGGCTGCTAAATCCCCAGACCGTGCCCGCCGAGACCGCGCTGGAGATGGCCACCATCAAAGGAGCCAGGGCGCTGGGCTGGGAGGACGAAATCGGCTCGCTGGAAGTGGGCAAGAAGGCGGACTTCGTGGTGGTGGACATGAACAAGCCGCACCTCACGCCGTCGCCGAACCCCGTGTCCACGGTCGTGCACTGCGCGACGGGCGCCGACGTGCGGCTGGTGGTCATTGACGGCAAGGCGGTGGTGCGCGACGGGCGCGTGCTCACGCTGGACGAGGAGCGGGTGATGCGCACGGCGCGGGCGCGGGCCGAGGCGCTCTACGCGCGCGCGGGCGTGCAGGTGAGGCCCCGCTGGCCCGTGGAATGAGCCGCGCCTGCCGCCGTAACCGTTGCGGCGCGGGCGGGTTTTCGGGAGTGAACGGAGGACGCTCCGAGATAGACCGTACTGGGGGAGGGAAATGGACATCTTCGCAAAGTGTGAAGCCTTCACGCAGGCAGCCGACGCGCGAAAGGCGGGGTATTATCCGTACTTCATTCCGTTGCAGGACACCGAGGGGACGGAGGTGGTCATCAACGGCCACCGGCTCATCATGATCGGCTCCAACAACTACCTGGGCCTGACGACGCACCCCAAGGTGCGCGAGGCGGCGCTGGACGCCATCCGGCGCTACGGCACGTCGTGCACGGGGTCGCGCTTCCTCAACGGCACGCTGGAACTCCACGAGGAGTTGGAGCGGCGGCTGGCGGCCTTCATGCGCAAGGAGGCGGCGCTCGTCTTCAGCACCGGCTACCAGACCAACGTGGGCACGATCTCGGCGCTGGTGGGGCGGGGCGACTTCGTCATCACCGACCGCGACGACCACGCCAGCATCGTGGACGGGTGCAAACTGGCGTTCGGCGAGATGAAGCGCTTCCGCCACAACGACATGGCCGACCTGGAGCGGGTGCTGGCGTCGCTGCCCGACGACGCGGGCAAGTTGGTCGTCGTGGACGGCGTCTTCAGCATGGGGGGCGACATCGCGCCGCTGCCGGAGATCGTCCCCATCTGCAAGAAGTACGGCGCGCGCCTGATGGTGGACGACGCGCATTCCGTCGGCGTGCTGGGCGAGGGGCGCGGCACCGCGGCTCACTTCGGCATGGACGACGACGTGGACCTGGTCATGGGGACGTTCAGCAAGTCGTTTGCCTCGCTGGGCGGGTTCATCGCGGGCAAGGCCACGGTCATTGACTATATCAAGCACACGGCGCGGTCGCTCATCTTCAGCGCCAGCATTCCGGCGGCCAACGCGGCGGCGGCCATGGCGGCCCTGGAGATCATGCAGACCGAGCCGGAGCGCCGCCATCGCCTCATGGCCATCGCCGAGAAGATGCGCAGGGGGTACAAGGCGCTGGGGTTCAACGTCGGCGACACCCAGACGCCCATCATCCCCATCATCATCGGCGACGACATGAAAACGTTCATGACATGGAAGGCGCTGTTCGCGGCGGGCGTGTACACCAACCCCGTGATCTCGCCGGCGGTTCCGCCCGGCATGGCCTCGCTGCGCACCAGTTACATGGCCACCCACACCGACGAGCAGATGGACCGCGTGCTGGACATCTTCGCGAAAGTCGGCAAGGAGATGGGCATCATCTAGGGCCTTGCCGCGCCGCCACTGGGCACGGCCCACCCTGCCCTGCGGGGTTGGGGTAGGGGCGACGCATGCGTCGTCCCCGCGCGGTGTTCCGCGACGCGCACGGGCATGCCGACCTCACCCCCTCGTTCCCCCTCTCCGCGTGCGGAGAGGGGACGGCCGAAGGCCGGGGGTGAGGTGCAAAGCCCTGCGGGCTGGGGAAAAATTCGCGTTCGTTCGCGTGGATTCGCGGTTCCTCGTCGCCCGACGCTGAAGCATCGGGCTGAAGGGGCGAAGCCCTGCGGGCTGGCG
>DAOTVT010000130.1:0-2949 GCA_034436295.1 Anaerolineae bacterium
CCACGCGAATGGACGCGAATCCGCCCCTAGCCCGCAGGTTTCGCGCCTCACCCCCGCGGCCTTCGGCTTCCCCACGAGGGGGTGAGGTCAGCACGCCCGTGTCGGGCGACGGGGAACCGCGAATCCACGCGAATGGACGCGAATCCGCCCCTAGCCCGCAGGTTTCGCACCTCACCCCCGGCCTTCGGCTTGCCCACGAGGGGGTGAGGTCGGCACGCCCGCGGCGGGCGACGGGGAACCGCGAATCCACGCGAATGGACGCGAATCCGCCCCTGGCCCGTAGGCTTCGCACCTCACCCCCAGCCTTCGGCATCCCCCTCTCCGCACGGGGGGAACGAGGGGGTGAGGTTGCAAGCCGCGCGGGGCCAGACCCCAAGGGTCTCGGAGACCCTTGGGGTCTTCAGTGCCAGCCCGGTGCTTCGGCGTCGGGCGACGAGGAACCGCGAATGCACGCGAATGGGCGCGAATCCGCCCCTAGCCCGCAGGCTTCGCACCTCACCCCCAGCCTTCGGCATCCCCCTCTCCGCACGCGGAGATGGCTATTCGGGTTGTTAAGGTGCCGGTGTGAATATGCGGTGTGAATATACAAGAGGGGGAACGAGGGGGTGAGGTTGGCATGCCCGCAGGGCTTCGCCCGTTCAGCCCGATGCTCCGGCGTCGGGCGCAATACCCTTCGCGTAGATTCGTGTTATTCGTGGATGACCCCAGCCCGCGAACATACATTTTCCATGCGCTCGGTGGCCTCGGCGGTGGAATCGGCCGCGCACCTTGACAGGATTCGCCGTCCTCTGCTATCCTTTCGGCAGAGAGCAGGGCGGTTTCCCCGTGCGCTTCTGCCCATCGGCGCGCGATCCTACATCCTGGAGCGGCACATGGCGGAAGAACCCGAGCGCATAGAGTACCACCCGCGCATCAAGGAGATGCCCACGTCGGAGCGGCCACGCGAGCGGCTCATGCACTATGGAGCGGGCGCGCTGTCCAATGCCGAACTCCTCGCCATCATCCTGCGGGCGGGGGTGCGTGGGCAGAACGTGCTGGAACTGGCGCACTCGCTGCTGACGCGGTTTCACGGGCTGCGCGGCCTGGCGCGAGCCAGCGCCCGAGAGTTGGCCGCGACGAAAGGCGTGGGCGAGGCCAAGGCGTCGCAGGTATTGGCCGCGCTGGAGTTGGGCAAGCGCCTGAGCGTGGAATCGCCCGCCGAGCGCCCTCAAATCCAGTCGCCCCAGGATGTGGTCAACCTGGTGCAGGCCGACATGTCGCTGCTGGAGCAGGAGCATCTGCGGGTGCTGCTGCTG
Source organism: Anaerolineae bacterium (assembly GCA_034436295.1). Taxonomy (GTDB): domain Bacteria; phylum Chloroflexota; class Anaerolineae; order DTLA01; family DTLA01; genus DTLA01. The sequence continues at coordinate 1,296 of DAOTVT010000130.1, forward strand.
GATGCCAAGAACCGCGTGCAGGAGACGAAGACCGTGTACATGGGGCGGCTGGATGGGGTGGACGTGCGCCTGGGCGACCTGTTCCGCGACGCGGTGCGGACGGGCGCGGCGGCCATGGTGGTCGTGCACAATCACCCATCGGGCGATCCGACCCCGTCGCGCGAGGACGTGCAAATCACGGCGCAGATTCGCCAGGCTGGCGACATGCTCGGCATTACGCTGCTGGATCACGTCATCATCGGCGGCGGGCGGTTTGTGAGCCTGAAAGAACGCGGGCTGGGGTTCTGAACGGCCGCGTAGATGCTATCTCACAGGGAGGCAATACGATGACAGGGAAAGCGGGAGTGAAGGCAGGTCTCGTGGGTGGAGGCGTGGCGGCGATCCTGGCGTTCACGACCTTCATCCCATGCCTGCAGTGCATCACCGTGCCGCTGATGCTGCTGGCCTACGCGGTGGCGGGCGCGCTGGCCGCCTATTGGATGCCCGCGCCGTGCACGGCAGGGGATGGCGCAGCCGCAGGCGCGGTGGCGGGAGCCATCGCTGGCGCCATCGGGGGGATCGTCTGGATGATCGTGTCGGCGGTGTCCTATTCGGTGCTGGGCGGCGCGGAGTACGTGGTGCGCAACCTGCCGACCGATATGCTGGACACGCTCCGACAGATGGGCATTGACCCTTACGCGCTGTTCGCGCCTGGGGTTGTAACGCTGGGCAACGGTCTGTGCTGTGGCGTGCAGTTCCTGGCGGCGGTAGGGCTTGGCGCGCTGGCGGGGGCCATCTTCGGCCCAACGCGCAAAGCCGGCACCCCGCCGAGTGAGGAGGTGGTAGATGCTTGATCTCATCAAGGCGCGACGGAGCATCCGCAAGTACAGCGCCGAGCCGGTAACCGACGAGCAGGTACGGGCGATGCTGGAGGCGGCCATGGCGGCGCCATCGGCCAACAACGCGCAGCCGTGGGAATTCGTCGTCGTGCGCGATGCGGAACTGCGGCGGCGACTGGCGGCTACCCATTCGTGGTCGTACATGGCCGCCGACGCGCCGGTAGTGTTCGTCGTGCTCGGCGACCCGCGACAGTCCGACCATTGGGTGGAGGACACGTCCGCCGCGACGCAGAACCTGCTCCTGGCAGCGACGGCCTTGGGCCTGGGCGGGGTGTGGGTGGGCATCTACCCCCGCCGCGAACGCGAGGAGCATGTCCGCAAGGCGCTGGGCATCCCCGATGACCGGCGCGTGCTGTGCCTGGTGCCGGTGGGCCACCCCGCCGAGCGCAAGCCGCCTCGCACGCAGTACGATGCGGCCAAGGTGCACTACGACCGATACGGGGGCCGGTAACCGCGCTGGGGTGTGTCCCTCACATCCCCCTGCCCCCTTTTCTCCCCGCTGGCGGGGCGAGACGGGGACGGGCGTGCCCGGGGCGTCGTTCCCTCTCCCGCTGGGAGAGGGCTAGGGTGAGGGATGCTGTCCGCGGGGCTGACCCCCCGCGCTGATGGGCGTTTGGATCGCGAAGGACACGAAAACGCACGAAAGCCGCGAAAACGCGGCCCTGGAGTTTGGCCTTTTTGAGGGAGGACTTGAAAATGGGGTGCCCCTTGGTGTAAAGTAGAGTTATTCGAAACCACCACACGAAGGAGGCACCCCGAAATGAATGATACCACAT
>DAOTVT010000131.1:0-18577 GCA_034436295.1 Anaerolineae bacterium
CGCGGGGCTGAACCCCCGCGCTGGGGGCGTTTGGATCGCGAAGGGCACGAAAGGGCGCGAAAGGCACGAAAGTCGCGGTCGGCCACGCGGGGCTGAACCCCCGCGCTGGTGGCGTTTGGATCGCGAAGGGCACGAAAGTCGCGGTCGGTCAGCGCGGGGCTGAACCCCCGCGGTGGGGGCGTTTGGATCGCGAAGGGCACGAAAGGGCGCGAAGGGCACGAAAGTCGCGGTCGGCCCACGCGGGGCTGAACCCCCGCGCTACGTGGGCGAAGCCCCTTCGGGGCTTTGCTCGTTCAGCCCGATGCTTCAGCGTCGGGCGGGGCGTGGGGTTTTCCATTCGTGCCGATTCGTGTGATTCGCGGATGCCGTGGCCACGCGGGGCTGAACTCCCCGCGCTGAGGGCGTTTGGATCGCGAAGGGCACGAAAGGGCGCGAAAGGCACGAAAGTCGCGGCCGCGCGGGGCTGAACCCCCGCGCTACGTGGGCGAAGCCCCTTCGGGGCTGGTGTGGCCCGCAGGGCTTTGCTCGTTCAGCCCGATGCTTCAGCGTCGGGCGGGGGCGTGGGGGCTTTCCATTCGTGCCGATTCGTGTGATTCGCGGATGCCGTGGCCACGCGGGGCTGAACCCCCGCGCTGAAGGGACGAAGCCCCTTAGGGGCTTTGCTCGTTCAGCCCGATGCTTCAGCGTCGGTCGGCTGCGTGGGGCTTTCCATTCGTGCCGATTCGTGTGATTCGCGGATGCCGTGGCCACGCGGGGCTTCGGCGTCAGGCGTGGCTGATACGCGGCTCCTGGCCGATCACACGGCTGGCAGGGCGCTGCACTGGCTACTTCTTGCTCTGCTCGCGGTGGTACTGTAGGGTGCGGGCGATGATGTCGTCCACAGGGCTGGGGCCGCGCGGCTCTTTTGATTTCGTGCGGGCGCGGCGCTCCTGCTTCTTGGCGCGCTCGCGGGCCTGCTGCAGCGCCAGTTCCATGACGGTGGGGATGGCTTCTTCTTCCTCTTCAGGCTCGGCGACCTCTTCGGCGGGTTCCGGCTCTTTCTCTATCAGCGCCTTCATGCTGAGGGAAATCTTGTCGCCCTCCACCTTGAGGATCTTGACCTGAACCTCGTCGCCCACGGACACCACATCGGCCGGATTGCGGACGAACTCATCGGACATCTCGGACACGTGGACGAGGCCATCGTTCCGCGCGCCGATGTTCACGAACGCGCCGAAGTTGGTGATGCGCACCACCTTGCCCGTTACCACCATGCCGGGCTTCAGGTCTGACATGCGGTACTTCAGAGGCTCCTTCAGCGTGGCGCGGAAACTTTTCAGGTCAGGAGCCACCGCCTTGACCCAGACGGTGATCGGATCGCCGACGTGAAACTCAATCCCCTTGTTCTTGCCCAGCGGGCGGTACTCCGAAGCGTGGAGGAAGCCCTCGCCGTCCAGTCCGGCGTCAATGAACACGCCGACCTCGGACACGCGCTTGACCGTGCCGCGGACCTCCATGTTCTTCTTGAGGTCCTTGATGCTGAGCACGGCGGGAGCCTCGGACGAGGGGGCCTGTGCGATTTCCTTCGGATGATTCTCCATAAAGACAATGCCTCCTGGGTTTTCTACGAGCCTATGGGACGCTTGGCGGGCAAAAGAACAAGGCCCGCTGTCCCGGCGCCTTGTGCCATAAGGATATCACATGAGCCGAGTTGTGTCAAACGCAGGCGCCCCTGGAGGGACTCGAACCCCCAACGACAGGGCTTAGGACGCCCTCGCTCTGTCCTTTGAGCTACAGGGGCGCGCGGCACGATTATAACACGCCGACGGTCCCGCGCCAAAACGGGCGCGCGGGCCGCGTCGGTTCCAGACGCTGTTGGTCGCGGCATGGGTGCAGGTGCGACGCACTTCCGGAAGCGCGTCGCACTTTGCTCGCCAACACAAAACAGAACCGGGCGCGCGGGCCGCGTCGGTTTGCAGATCATGCGAGGGCGAGGCCCCAAGCCGCTCCTTCCGAGACCCCAAGGGTATGTCCTGCTTCGCGTGGATTCGCGCGATTCGCGGTTGCCCCGCGGTGCGCGCCCGAACCCTACGGCGTCTGGACGACCACCACCCGGTCCAGGCCGGCGTAGTCCTGCCCGACGCGGACGTGCCCGCCGGGGAACGCGGCCCGCGCCAGCCGCTCCGCTTCGGCCGCGTGCCCGGCGCCGATTTCCAGCACCACCGCGCCCCCGGGCCGAAGGTGCGCCGGGGCCTGGCGCAACAGGCGGCGGATCAGGTCCAGGCCGTTGGCGCCGCCGCGCAGGGCTTGCGCCGGCTCGTGGAAGCGGATCTCGGGGGCCAGCGTCGGCCACTCCTCGTCGGCCACATAGGGCAGGTTGGCCACCAGGATGTCCACCGCCCAGGGCAGGCGCTCCAGCAGGTCGCTCTGGACCAGGCACATGCGGTCCCGCACGCCGTGGCGATGGGCGTTGCGCCAGGCGACTTCCAGCGCCTCGCGCGATGAATCCAGCGCGCAGACCTGGGCGTGGGGCAGGTGGGCGGCCAACGCGATGGCAATAGCGCCGCTGCCCGTGCCCGCGTCGGCGATGAGGATGGTTTGCGCGGCCCTGTACCTCGTCTGCGCCAGGGCCAGGACTTCGTCCACCAGGTGTTCGGTCTCGGGGCGCGGCACCAGCACGGCGGGCGTAACGGCGAAGTCCATGCCGTAGAATTCGCGGTGGCCGGTGATGTAGGCGACCGGCTCGCGCTTCTCCCTGCGGGCGACCCATTCCTGGAATCGCGGCCACGCCTCGGCGGGCACGCACTCGGTGCCATGGCCCAGCAGGAAGGCGCGTTCCACGCCCGCGCACTCGCACAGCAGAATCTCGGCGTCCAGGCGTGGCGTCTCGCAGCCGGCGGCAGCCAGCCGCTCCGTCGCCCAGAGGAGCGCCTCCTGAATGGAACGCGGCACGTTATCGGCCATTGCTTTCTCCGATGCTCTGTTCCAGCGACACTTTCAGTTTCTCGGCCTGGTCGGCCAGGGCCAGTTGGTCAATGATCTCGTCCAGGTCTCCGGCCAGCACGTCTTCCAGTCGGTGCGTCGTGTAGTGAATGCGGTGGTCGGTAACGCGGTTCTGCGGGAAGTTGTAGGTGCGGATCTTCTCGCTGCGTTCGCCGGTTCCGACCTGGGCGCGGCGGGCGTCGGTGCGCGCGGCGATTTGCTTCTGCAATTCCATGTCGTAGAGCCGCGCACGTAGCACGCTCATCGCCCGCATCTTGTTCTGCAACTGCGAGCGTTCGTCCTGGCACGAGACCACGATGCCCGTGGGGATATGGGTGATGCGCACGGCCGAGTCGGTGGTGTTGACGCTCTGGCCGCCGTGGCCGGTGGAGCGGTACACGTCAATGCGCAGGTCGTTGGGGTCAATCTCCACTTCCACCTCGTCGGCCTCGGGCAGGACGGCCACCGTCGCGGTGGAGGTGTGGATGCGCCCGCTGGACTCGGTTACCGGCACGCGCTGCACGCGGTGGACGCCACTCTCGTACTTCAGGCGCGAGTAGGCCCCGCGGCCCTGCACCTCAAAGATGATCTCCTTGTAGCCGCCGATGCCGCTCTCGTTGTAACTGATGACCGAGGTCTTCCAGCGCTTGGATTCGGCGTAGCGCATGTACATGCGCGCCAACTCGGCGGCGAAGAGGCCCGCCTCGTCCCCGCCCGCGCCCGCGCGAATCTCCACGATGACGTCTTTCTCGTCGTTGGGATCCTTGGGCAGGAGCGCCAGGCGCAGTTGCTGGTACAGGTCTTCCTTCTGCGCCTGCAGGCTTTGGATCTCGTCGCGGGCCAGTTCGCGCACTTCCTCGTCGGTCTCTTCTTCCAGCAGGGCGCGCGCCGACTCTATCTGTCGCTCCACCGCCTGGTAGCGGCGGTACAACGACACGATCGGCTCAATCTCCACCTGCTCCTGGGCGTAGATGCGCACCTTTTCGTGGTCCTGGCTGACCTCCGGGTCGGCCATCAATCTATTCAGTTCTTCGTATCGCTCGGCAATTTGAGCCAACTTCTCAAACATATTCGCAAGTCCTCTCACAGCGAAAAGGGCCCGCAGGCCCCTTCTTCACAAAATACTACTGGGAATCGTCGTTCCGTCAAATGCGGATGGGGCGCGAATGGCGCGTGCGGAATTGTCGCTGGGCGCGGCTACCGGAACCAGGTCGCAAAGTAGTAGATCGCGGGGACGACGAACAACAGGCTATCCAACCGGTCCAGCATCCCGCCATGCCCTGGGATGAGGTTGCCCGAATCCTTGACGCCGACCTGCCGCTTCATCATGGAGATGCTCAAATCCCCGAACGGCGCGAGGACCGCGACGGCCAGCCCGATGGCCAGCCCCTGGGCGACGGTGAGGCCCACGAGCCGCCCCAGCAGGACGCCGGCGACCTCGGCCGTGAGCCATCCGCCGACGATGCCCTCCCAGGTCTTCTTGGGGCTGAGGCGGGGGGCCAGTTTGTGCCGGCCGAGCCACGTGCCGACGAAGTAGGCGCCGCTGTCGCTGATCCAGGTCGTAACCAGCGCGATGGCGGCCCAAGCCAGGCCGTTGTCCAGGGCGCGGATGCGCAGGAAGTGCCCGCCCATCCAGCCCAGGTACAGCCCCATGCCCAATGCCAGCGCCCAGTCGGCGGTCGGCGTCGTTCGGCCGGGCAGCAGCAGTTGCCACGACAGGGTGAGGATAAACAGCGCCGTCAGCGCCAGCGGCAGATAGGCGTCCCATCGCCCCTGCGCCAGCGCCAGCAGGGCCGCCAGCGGCAGGTAGAGGCACGGGAACTCGGGCCGGAAGCCGCCCTTGCGCATCATGCCGCGGAACTCCCAGGCAGCCAGCGACAGGGCGGCGGCCATGAGGGCGAAGAGCCAAAGCCCGCCCAGATAGACCACCACCGCTACGATGGGCAATAGTATGGCGGCGCTGAGTACGCGTGTTCGTAACAAGGTCATGCTCCTATTCTTCGTTTCGGCCCGATGCTTCAGCGTCGGGCGTGGCGTCCGGCGGCGCGGGGCTGAACCCCCGCGCTGAAGGAACCAAGCCCCTTCGGGGCTGGCGTCAGCCCGCAGGGCTTTGTCCGTTTCGGCCCGATGCGTCAGGCGCGGCGCCAGCGGCGCACCTCACCCCCCGGCCTTCGGCCTCCCCCTCTCCGCACGCGGAGGGGGAGCGAGGGGGTGAGGTTGGTATGTCAGCCCGCAGGGCTTTGTCCGTTTCGGCCCGATGCTTCAGCGTCGGGCGTGGCGCCAGCAGTCGGAACGCGCCCGAATTTCCGTTCGCGCCTCGCGTATTCGGCGAGGGCCTTGTACAGTTCCGCCTCGTCAAAGTCGGGCCAGAAGACCGGCGACGAGTAGTATTCGGCGTAAGCGGCCTGCCAGAGTAGGAAGTTGCTCAGCCGCATCTCGCCCGCCGTGCGGATGATCAGGTCAGGGTCCGGAAGGCCTGCGGTGTAGAGATACTGGCCAAACAGCGCCTCGGTAACCTCGTCCGGCTTGACCCCGTCCTGTATCATGCGGCGCGTGGCCTCTACGATTTCGGCCCGCCCGCCGTAGTTGAAGGCGACGTTCAGGATGATCTTGGAGTTGTGGCGGGTTCGCTCCACGGCGCGCTCTATCTCGTGGAGAATGTCGGGCGAGATGCCTTCCACCTTGCCGCTGTGGCGAATCTGCACGCCGTTGCGGTCCAAGTTGTCCAGTTCATGCCGCACGTACTGGATCAGCAGCGCCATGAGGCCCTTGACTTCCTCTTCGGGGCGCGACCAGTTCTCGGTAGAGAACGCATAGACGGTCAGGACCTCTATGCCGAAATCGGCGCACGCCTGCAAGATGCGTCGCAGGTTTTCGGTTCCGGCCCGATGCCCCGCGAGTCGGGGCAGCCCCCTGGCCTGCGCCCAGCGCCCGTTGCCGTCCATGATGATGGCCACATGGCGCGGGATTCGGGACAGCGGGGGCCATTTGGGATTGCTCACCTTCGCCCTCACTCCGATAGCAAAACCGCAGGTCGGTGCAGATGGGCACGCGCACGATGTGTTCTGCGGCGTATTCTGCGGCCAGAACTGCGGTTTGCCAGCCTAGACTTCAAGAATCTCGTTTTCTTTGTGCTTGCCGATTTCGTCGGCCCGCTGGATCATGCGGTCGGTAAGTTCCTGAATCTCCTCTTTGGCGCGATACAGGTCGTCCTCGGAGATCATCTTCTCTTCTTCCAGTTCGCGGGCGGTCTCAATGGCGTCGCGGCGCAGGTTGCGAATGGCCACGCGCGCCTCTTCCACGCGCCTGGCGACCAGTTTGACCAGTTCGCGCCGTCGTTCCTCGGTCAGCGGCGGGATGACCAGACGGATGATCTTGCCGTCGTTCATCGGCGTCAGCCCCAGGTCGGACTTCAGGATGGCCTTCTCAATCGCGGCCAGCCCCGCCTGATCCCACGGGCGGATGGCCAGCAGCCTGGGTTCGGGCACGGCGATGCTGGCGATCTGGTTCAGCGGCGTGGGCACCCCGTAGTAGTCCACCATGAGCCGCTCCACCAGCGCAGGCGACGCCCGCCCCGTGCGGATGCCAACCAGGTCGGACGAAAGGGCTTCCAGCGCCTTTTCCATACGTTGTTCGGTTTCTGTCAGCAGTTCCTTGATCATGGTGCACCTGCCCTGGCCGATTTGCCTGAAATCAACCGTCCTAATGGTAGATGAGCGTGCCGATGGGTTCTCCGAACAGCACTTTCTCCACGCTGTGCGGTTCCCACAAGTTGACCACGACGATGGGCATGTCGTTGTCCATGCACAGGCTGATGGCCGTGCTGTCCAACACGCCCACGCGCAGGTTCAGCGCCTCAATGTACGTGAGTTTCTCAAAGCGTTTGGCCTCGGGATGCTTGTGCGGGTCTGCGTCGTACACGGCATCCACTTTGGTGGCCTTGATGAGCACGTCGGCGTTGATCTCCACCGCCCGCAGGGCCGCTGCCGTGTCGGTGGTGAAGAAGGGATTGCCCGTGCCCGCGCCCATGATGACGACGCGCCCCTTCTCCAGGTGGCGGATGGCGCGCAGTCGGATGTAGGGTTCGGCGACGGCGCGCATCTCAATGGCCGTCTGGACGCGCGTATCCAGGCCCGCGCGCTCCAGCGCGTCCTGCAACGCCAGCGCGTTCATGACGGTGGCCAGCATCCCCATGTGATCGGCGGTGGCGCGTTCCATGCCGTGGCTGATGCCGTCAATGCCGCGCCAGATGTTGCCCGCGCCCAGCACGATGGCCACCTCTGCGCCGTAGGACTTCAGGACGGCGATCTTGGCGGCCAGCGCCTCGGCGGCCTCGGGGTCAATGCCGTACCCCTTCGGGCCTGCCAGCGCCTCCCCGCCGACCTTGAGCAGAATCCTCTTGTATTTCAGTTGCGGCATACCTGCCTCCACAGGGTTGTGGGCTGAAAACAAGGGATGCAACCGGCGTTGCATCCCTTGTTCCGAATCACAGTTCCTCGCCCACTTCGTAGCGGATGAAGCGCCGGATCCGAGTGTTCTCGCCGACCCTGGCCGCCACCTGGGTTACCAGGTCTTGGATGGTCATGGTCTCGTCTTTGATGAACGCCTGGCGCAACAGGCAGACTTCGTTGTAGAACTTCTCCAGTTTCCCCTGGACGATTTTCTCCACGACTTCGGCGGGCTTGTTGGTACCCTCAAGTTCGCTCAGCGCGGCGCGGCGTTTTTCCTCCAGCACGGCCGCCGGGATGTCCTCGGGCGACAGGTACTTGGGCGCCATGGCCACGACGTGCATGGCCAGGTCCTTCGCCAACCGCTGGAACTCGTCGGTGCGCGCCACGAAGTCGGTCTCGCAGTTCACCTCCACCAGCCCGGCGACGCGGCTTCCGGGATGCACGTAGACGCCGATGACGCCCTCGGGCACTTCGCGGTCCGCGCGCTTGGCTGCCGCCGCCAGCCCCTTCTCCTTGAGATAGGCAATGGCCTTCTGGAAGTCCCCGCCGTTTGTCTCCAGGGCCTTCTTGCAATCCAAAACTCCTGCGCCTGTCTGCTCGCGCAGTTCCTTTATCATTGTTGCCGTGATTTCCATGATAGACTCCTCGTATGGGTTGCGCGTTGGAATCGGCCCGCCGCCGGTTGCCACCGAGCGGCCGGTCCGCGCTGACTCGTATGATAGGGCCTGCCGTCGCCGGGCCTATTCTTCGTTGTCCTCTACGTCCTCGGCGACGAACTCGTCCTCTGCGTCCTCGGCCTCATGCTCCTCGGTGGCGTCTTCGTCCTCGCTTGCGAACAGGCCAGACCGCAGTTTCGCCAGGGTTGACTCGCCCAAGAGGCGCTCGTCCTCATCCTCGTAGGCGTATTCCAGTTCTTCGGCTTCTTCGGCCGGGGTCTTGCGGGCGGCTTCTGCCGCGGCCTGCGCTTCGCGGGCGGCCTCCTCTTCGGCTTCCACCGTGCTGCGGATGGCCAGGCCCTCCAGCACCGCGTCGGCGATCTTGGAGGTCATCAGCCGAATGGCGCGGATCGCGTCGTCGTTGGACGGGATCACATAGTCCACCGGATCGGGATCGCAGTTGGTGTCCACCATGGCGATGACCGGGATGCCCAGGGTGCGGGCCTCCTTGATGCCGATTTCCTCCCGCTTCACGTCCACCACGAAGAGCAAATCCGGCAGGCGGGTCAGTTTGCGCAGCCCGCCAAAGCGGACATGCAACTTGTCCAGTTCCCGCTGGTACAGCAGGATTTCCTTCTTCGTCAGGCGGTTGATATCGCCGCTCTCAAATCGCTTTTCCAGCGCCTCCATGTACTCAATCCGCTGGCGGATGGTGCGAAAGTTGGTCAGCGTTCCGCCCAGCCACCGCTGATTGACGAACGGCATGTTGCAGCGCGTGGCCTCTTCGGCGATGGTGTCCTGCGCCTGCTTCTTGGTCCCCACGAAGAGGACGATGCCGCCGTTGCCCACGGTTTCGCGGGTAACGTTGTAGGCCGTCTCCAGCCGACTCAGCGTCTGCTGCAGGTCAATGATGTGAATCCCGTTGCGCTCCGTGAAGATGAAGGGTTTCATCTTCGGGTTCCACCGCCGCCTGCGGTGCCCGAAGTGAACTCCCGCCTCCAGGAGCTCTTTCATTGAAACGATCGCCATATTCCCTCCGTTTTTTTCTTCCGCCCTCGTCATCCCGGTGAGGACCGCCGGACGCCTGGCCCAGCGGCACGGCTCACTCAGTTGGAGGGCGTGCAAAATTATCGGATGCCTCTGGCATCCGACTGCGTACTATACCACAACCGCGCGTTTTCTCCAAATCGGGCGCGCGGCGGCTCGCCGTGGGCGGGACGAGGATTCACCGCGGAGCGCGCGGAGACCGCAGAGGATTATCTCCGAGTCTCTGCGGTCTCGGTGTTCTCGGCGGTGAGAATCTAGAGCGTAGGGCAGGTTTCCATATCTGCCCCGTGCTCTGGCGGCTATGGAAAGCCGCCCTACGGACGAGGATTCACCGCGGAGCACGCGAAGACCGCAGAGGATTATCTCCGAGTCTCTGCGGTCTCGGTGTTCTCGGCGGTGCGAACAACAGGTGCGACGCGCTTCCAAAAGTGCGTCGCACCTAGGCCCATAGCAAGTTCCCATGCCTGCCCCGTGCCCCCTATGTGCCGCTGGGGGGCTTCTCGGCGGAGAGCCGCTCGTACAGGCGGGCCTTGAGGGCCGCCAGCATCTCGCGGTACGACGCGGAGCGGAGCGGGGGCGTCGTCATGATGTAGGCGTCCTCGCCGTTGTCGCTGTAGTAGCGCACGCGCCTGCCCTGGATTGTGAACCCGTACTTCTCGTACAGCCGCTGGGCGGGCAGGTTGCTGACCCGGACCTCCAGCGTTACCGTCGCTGCGCCCCGCCGCCGGGCTTCCTCTATCATCGTGAGGAGCAGCAATTCGCCGACGCCGCGCCGCCGGTAGGGGGGCGCTACCGCCAGCGTGCTGATGTGCGCCTCGTCCACCATCAGCCAGAATCCCCCATAGCCGATGATGGGCGTGCGCGGCGGCGCCGACGGGCTCAGTCTCTTGATCTTGCCCAAGACGCCGCGCGCCGTCGGTGCGGGGGCGGGCCGCGCCACCACGTACCACGACAGGGTGTTCTCCTCTATCTCGTAGCGGTACGCGTGCGACGACCAGGGCATGGAGAAACAAGCCCGCTCAATCTCCAACACTTCGGGGATGTCCTGAACCCGCATGGGCTGAAGGAGATACGGCAGTCCCTCGCTGTTCACGGCTCTCTCTCCGACACGGGGTGCTGCAGGTAGATGGGGCTGAGCGTCGCGATGTCATCGGTCTCGCCTGCCATCAGCCGCCGCCAGCCCAGTTCGGCGAGATACGCGGGCCGGCGGAGCGAGGCGGCGCTCGGCGCGAGGACCGCCAGGTCGGCGAATGCCTGCCGCAGGTGTTCCCGCGCGGCGCCATCCAGTTCGCCGCAGTAGAGCGTCTTGTGGTTGCCGTCGGGCACCAGGGCGTCCAACTTCACGATTCGGTACGGCGAGATTTTCTGCCATTGGCCGCGCTGGATGCCGTAGAGCGCCGCGCAGTAGCGCCCCCGCCCGGCTTCTACCACCGCCCACGTGGGGAGGCGGAGGGGCGCATGGGCGTAGGCCAGCGCGTCCAGCGTGGGCACGCCCACCAGCGGCAGGTTGAGACCCAGCGCCAGGCCCTTGGCGACGGCCAGCCCGATGCGCGTCCCGGTGAACGACCCAGGGCCGATGGAGACGACCAGCCCGCCCAAATCCTGCACCTTCAGGTGCTGCCGCTCCATCACGAACGCCAGGGTCGGCATCAGTTCGGCCGTGTGGTTGCCCTGGGTTACCCACGTGGCTTCTGCCAGCACGCGCTCCTCGCTGTACAGGGCGATTCCCGCGGTGGACGTGGCCGTGTCTATGGCGAGCACGATGGCGTCCCGAGCAATCACCGCTCTCCTCCTTTGTCGGCCCCGAACATGCTGCGCCGAAATGCCTCCAGCAGTTGCCGATGTTCGTCCCCGTAGGCGACAAACGTGAGGCCGCGTTTCGTGTCGTCCACGAAGCGCAGGCGCACTTCCAGGCGCTTCTCCGGCGTGCTCGCGCCCATGCGGTCGGCCCACTCAATGACCACGACGCACGAGGGGTTTAGGTACTCTTCCAGTCCCAGCGTGGGCAGGTCGTCCTCTCCCAGGCGATACAAGTCCACGTGGATGAATTTGGGGCGCGATGGGGCGGTGGCATATTCTCGGATGAGGGTGAAACTGGGGCTGACGATGGGTTCTTCCACGCCCAGCCCCTTGCCGATGCCCTGGGCCAGGCAGGTCTTCCCCGTGCCCAGTTCGCCCTCCAGGCAGATCACCTCGCCCCCGCGCAGAAGGGCGGCCAGGCGCGCGCCCAGCCGTCGCGTCTGGGCGTCGCTGTGGCTGATAAAGTCTAGCATCCTTTCGTCCAAGACGGGAGACACGGCGCGCTTCCTCCGGCATATCTGTACGCCCGCATTATACAACGGGGCGACGCTCCCCGCAACGTGCGAGGGGATGAAGGCACGGAGAAACCCTCTGTGCCTTGGTGTCTTTGCGTGAGGATAGTATTTCACACAAAGGCACAGAGACACAAAGGGTAAAGGCACGGAGAAAACCCTTTGTGCCTTGGTGTCTTTGTGTGAGGATACTGTTTCACACAAAGACAGGCAGATTTACCGCGAAATCTCCGCGGTCTCGGTGCTCTCGGCGGTGCGAAGACTAGGTGCGACGCGCTTTCGGAAGTGCGTCGCACCTAGGCCCATAGCAAGTTCCCGCACCTGCCCCCAGCGGCGGCTATGGAAAGTTGCCCTACGAGACCGGATTCACCGCTATCGGCGCAGCCACAGGCAGGGGAAGCGCAATCTGTACACCGGCGGGGTGGGCGTTGCCGTTGGCGTGGGGGTCGGGGTCTCGGTGGGCGTGGGCGTCGGTGTGGGCGTGTCGGTCGGCGTGGGCGTGGCCGTTGCCGTTGGCGTGGGCGTGGGGGTTGGGGTCTCGGTGGGCGTGGCTGTCGGCGTCGGTGTGGGCGTGGGTTCGCCGTACACGATGTCCAGGCGCGGCCTGAACGCGGCCTGATAGGGATGGGACTGGGACGAGTAGAACGTGAACGCGATGTTGGCGCCGGACTCGCCGAACAGCAGCATACCGTGATTCGTGTCGGGGCTGGCCACCCACTTCTTCGCAAGGGAGGTGATGTCCCACGTGTACCAGCGTTTGATCTCGTTGACGCCCATGTCGGCGATGGGTTCGCACGCGGTGTCCTCGCAGCGGAGGGCCGCGCCGTTCTTCCGCCACGGTTGCCCTGCCGAGCGTTCCTGCCAGGTGGCACCGTTTTCGTCCCACGGAGCCAGCACCTCGTAGATGCGCGTCATCAATCCCGATTGTGTGCTCTTCTCCAACGCGTACAGCGACAGCGTCGCGGTGAGCACTGTGGAGTTGGTCGGGATATGGGACAGGTCAAATCGCAGCAGGGGGACCTGGAGTCCGGCGGCCCGCGCGATAAGCCCCCCTCTCTGGCCTTGGGATGTGGTGGGCGCGTACTGGTCCAGGTAGGTGTCGCTGACGCCCGCGTAGCCGTCCTTGCCCTGTTGCAGCGTGGCCACGATGGCCCGGTATGGGCGCAGCGCCATCCGCGCCTCGGACACGCGAATCTGCGCGCCGGCCATCACCACGATTTGGCCGGCGTATTGGCCCGGCGCGTACCCCGCCAGGTTGGCGGTGAATTCAACCGCGCCGCTGCCCGTGCCGTTGGTTTGCGCGAGCGAAATCCAGGGCACCGCGGGCGTGGCGAACCACGGCAAGCCCGGCGTGGACGTGGACACGAACAGCGTGCCCGTTACGACCGGGGCTTCAAACGGGACGACGCACTCGGTGATGCGCGGCGATACCGTGATCGCTACCGACGGCACCGAACCGACTTCCGCCTGGACGCCTTCAACCAGCGGGAGGTGGTCGCTTCCCACCGCCTCAACGGCGATGCCCGCAATGTGGAGGCCGGGCTGCAATCCCGCGGGGAGGACGGTTACCGTGATGGTGGCCGGCAGGTGGTCGCCCTGCGCGGGCGTGATCTGGAGCCATTCGGCCTGGGGCGTGGCCTGCCACGGCACGTCGCGGCCGTCGTTGGTCTCCAGCAGGAACGTCTGAGATTGCGGCGGCTGGTTGCTGTCGCCGAAGGCAAACCGCAGCGTCGCCGGGTTCGTTTGCAGGCGGGCGTACATGGGCCTCACGATGGAGCCGCTCCAGCCGTGGTCGCCCTGCGCGTCCAGGACATGCACGTAGAAGAAGTCGCCCGGGCGCACTTCCGCGACGTGGAACTGGCATTCGGCCGGGGTGGTCATCGGCGCGCACGACGTGATGAAGCCGTCCCTGCCGAGCAGTTCCATCTTCACGATGGCATCGCCGGTGCGGTCGGCGGCGTAGGCGTGGAATGTAATCGCGTCCGCGGAGGTCGGCTCGCCCATCCAGCGGCCATTGCCCACGAGGGCGACGGCCAACTGCCCGTCCGTGTTGCCGAAGGTGCGCCCGCTGCGGAGCGCGTCAATCAAGTCGCGCCTGGTGATATTGGGCGCGAAGACGCCGTAGTGCAGGCTTCCCGCCTGGTTGGCGTAGTGCCCGTCGCCGTAGCCCACCGACGACACCTGCCAGCCGTTGGCCAGCGCGCGGGGGTACGAGAAGTAGAATGGCGGCGCGGCCGCGTTCTCTATCAGCGGAATCTTGGGCGCGGCGGGCGGGAAGAAGGCGAACCCGTTGAAATCGCCCATGCCGCCCACCCAGTCCAGGGGCATGGGATGATTGAACTGGGCGAAGACATCGGGGGGCTGCCCGGCCAGCCACGAGTAGAAGTCGTCCACCCGCACGGGCGAGACCACCTCCTCGGAGTTGAACACGTTGAGATGGCCCTCGTCGCGGGTGTGTTCGTAGCCGCGCAGGAGGACAAAGTACCCGTCCTGCGTGTACCGCTCGGCCAGTTCCCCCAGCGTCTGCCACTTGTGCGGGTCGGTCTGGGAGATGCGGCAGCCGCGGGCCAGCGACCCGATTTCGGGCACGTGGAAGGAGTTGTTGTGCTCGGTTATCGCCATGAAGTCGTTGTGGCGCGTGTTGCGCGCGGCGATGATGGCCTCCTCGGGCAGGCCGCAGCCATCGGTAGAGTACCCGGTGTGCTGGTGGAGTTCGCCGAAGTAGGCGTTCAGGCCCATGAAACTGGGGCGGGGCGGCGTTTCGGCTGCGGTGGGCGCGGCGCCGTCTCCCCCGACGGCCCCGGACATGCCCCGCACCGCCGCCGGTGCGAGCAGGGCGAGAGCGATCAGGAGCAGAATCAGTACTTTGTGGCGCATAGGTCGGTCTCCCAACAAGGATAGCCTGTTGCTACCGGTTTTGGCGGCGCCCTGTGCGGGGCGTCGCTACGGCAGGAAGTAGAACGCCAGGGCGGTGATGACGTACACGGCCAGCAACTGCGCGCCTTCCAGCCAGTTGCTCCTGCCGTCCAGGGCGACGATGCCGGCCACCACCGCCGCGCCCGCCAACGCCACCAACTCAAACTCGTTGAACACGAGCGTCAGCGGATTGCCGAACAGAAGGCTGATGAACACCAGCAGCGGAGCCACGAACAGGGCGATTTGCAGGCTGGACCCCACGGCCACCGCCATGCCCAGTTCCATCTGGTTCTTCCAGGCCGCCTGCACGGCAACCAGGTGTTCGGCCACGTTGCCCACGAGAGGGATGATGACGATGCCCAGGAAGAACTCGCTAATGCCCCAGGCTTCCACCACCGGCTCGGCGACGCCCACCAGAATCTCGCTCAGCCACGCCACCAGGACCGTGGCGAACACCAGCCACAGGAGCGATCTGCGCACGGACCACCGCGCTTTGTCCGCGGCGTGCTCGTGGGCCTGCGACGGCACCCGCCCCGGCAGGAATGCGTACACCAGGCTCAGCGCGTAGAGCACCAGCATGGCAATTGCAACGCCGATGCTCAGCGCCTCCACGCCATGATGGTCCACGAGGTCAATCGTGTGGCTGAACACGGATGGCACGATCAGGGCGACGACGGCGAGGATCACCATCGTGGCGTTCATGCCGGCGTGTTCGCGGTCAAACGCCTGCACGCCGTTGCGGATGCCGCCGAGAAACATCGCAAGGCCCAGAACGAGCAGGATGTTGCCGAGAATGGACCCCGTGATGGAGGCCTTGACCAGTTCCAGCAGCCCTGCGCGAATGGCGAAGATGGTGATGATGAGTTCGGCGGCGTTGCCCAGCGTGGCGTTGAGAAGCCCGCCGAGCCGTGGGCCGGTGTGCGCGGTCAGTTCCTCCGTGGCCTGGCCCAGAAGCCCCGCGAGGGGAATCAGCGCCGCGGCCGAGAGGATGAACACCGCCACGGGACTCCACCCCAGCAAGTCGCCGAGAATCGCGATCGGGGCCGCCACGCCGAGGTAGTACAGGGGCTTCATGGTCCGAGTCCAGCCGCTATTGCGAGATGAACAGGCGTTCGGGCGCGTTCTGCGGCAGGATCACGCGCAGCGATTTGGGCGCGACGCCGAAGTCCATCGGGGTGTAGCCCATCGCGTCTCCGTCCAGGTGGACGGGCAGCGGCTCGTCGGCCTCTATGTGGATGCGCTCGCCCTGGTAGTACTCCACGTCGGGGCTGATCATGTGGGTTTGCGAAAGGACGTTGACCAGGTGCTTGAGCGTATCGGCGAACCCCTTGCCCTTGAACACGCACACGTCCAGCAGGCCGTCGTCCATGCGTGCGATGGGCGTCATGCGCACGGAGCCGGCATACGACTGGGCGTTGCCGATGACGGTGAGGATGAACTGGCTGCGGTAGGTTTTGCCGTCCACGGTGATGGTGGCCGGAGTGCCCGCGTAGTCGGGGGCCACCTGGAAGCCGGTGATCCACGTGGCCAGGTTGCCGATGTGTCGGCGCAGTTCCCAACTCACTACCTCGGTTACGCGGGCGTCAAAGCCGACGCCTGCCCACATGAGGAAGTAGTCCTCGCCCGCCCTGCCCAAGTCCACCGTCCGTATCTCGCCGCGCAGGAGGACATCGGCGGCTTCCAGCAGCGCCCGCCGCGTGAAGACCTTGGACACGGGGATGCCCATCTCCTGCGCCCAGGCGTTGCCGGTGCCTGCGGGCAGCACGCCCAGTGCCGTCTCCGTGCGGGCCAGGCCGTTCACGACGCGGCTGATGGTGCCGTCGCCCCCCGACGCGATCACCACATCGTAGCCGGCCTGCGCGGCTTCCCTGGACAGTTCCGTGATGCGGTGCGGGTCGTTCTCCACAAACCAATCCACGAACCAGCCGTGGGCCGCCAGGTAGTCTTTTGCGGCAAGGATGTCTTGGGTCAAATCGCGCTGCCCCGCGCGAGGATTGTAGATGAGTCTGGCCTTCATAGTCCCCGCCCATCCCTCTGAGGTGCCCGAATTATAGCACCGAGGAGGCTTTTGAACAAAAGGGGAAACCCGTGTAGAATGGGAGCACATCTGGGCAAGCGCGGTGGGGCATGGAAGGCAGAACACAACAAGACTTGGTAGGCGGTCGCTATCGCATCCTGGCGCGGGCCTACGCGGACTCGCGGGCGATCACCTACCGCGCCGAGGACACGCGTTCGGGCGAGAGGGTGGCGCTTCTCGTGTTCCGCGCGCCGTCGGGCGACGCCGCATCCGCATTGCCCAGCATCCAGCAGATTCTGCAACGCTGGGCTGGGGTGTCGCACCCCGCGCTGCCCGCGCTTGTGGGTTACGGGCGGGACCGCGGCGCGGAGTACGCCGTGGCCGAGTGGCCGGGGGATTTCCCGCTGCCGCCGCTGGTCCAGAAGTCGGGCGGGCTTTCGGTGGCCCGCGTTGTGGACATCGGGCTGCAAC
The DNA here is from genome assembly GCA_034436295.1 of Anaerolineae bacterium. Classification (GTDB taxonomy): domain Bacteria; phylum Chloroflexota; class Anaerolineae; order DTLA01; family DTLA01; genus DTLA01. The sequence goes on from DAOTVT010000131.1 coordinate 16,832, forward strand.
TCTGCTCCCTGTTCTCCCATCTGCGGCGGGCGGGCGTTTCCCCCGCGGGGCTGGGGCTTGGGGACTTCGCCCTGGACGAGCGGGGCAACGTGCGGCTGCTGCCCGCCGCGGCGGTGCGCGTGCTCGGCCTGCCCGCCGCAGGAGACGCGCGGGGCGACGTGGTCAGGCTTCTTGCGTTGCTGCGCGCCATGCTGGGCGAGGGGGGCCAACTGCCGCCGGACATCGCTCTGCTCCTGCGCGAGGACCGCTATGCGGATGCGATGGGCCTGGCGCAGGCGCTGGCGGCCTACTGGCGGTCGCGGTGGCGTTCGCTTCCCGACAGGCCCGCGTTTCGCTCGCTCTCGCTGCCCCAGGCGCGCCCTGCGGCCAGGCCCGCGACGCCGGTGGCCCCACAGGCCCGGCCCGCGCAGGGGTGGGATGCCGTGGGCATCGCCCTGGCCGTCGTGGCTCTTCTGGCCATTCTGGGCCTGGTGCCCCTTTGGGCCACGGTGTACGCGCGGTACGCCGCGCCTGTGGCGATGGCGCCGTCGCCGGGCGCGCAGGACGCCAGCAGCGTTGTGGTCCCCGACCTGACGGGCCTGGACGAGGCGACGGCCTGGGCGGTGCTGGCCCAGGCGGGCTTGCTGGCCGAGGTCGCCGGCCAACAATACTCCGACGCCGTGCCCCTGGGCAAGGTCATCCGCCAGGATCCGCCGGGCGGGCAGAGAGCGCCGCGCGGGAGCACCGTGCGCCTCGTTCTGAGCAAGGGATCCGACAAGACGACGGTGCCCGATGTGGTGGGGCAGTCGTACGGCGCAGCCGAGGCCGCGCTTGCCGCCAGCAACCTGAACGCCGCGCGGCAGGATGTGTGGAGCGAGAGTCCGTCGGACACGGTGATCGCCCAAGACCCGCCGGCCGGGACTCAAGTCATCCCGGGGACAACCGTGCTCCTGAAGGTTTCGTCGGGGCGCACCCTCAGCATCAATGCGACGCTCGGCGATGTGGCGCGCCTGCTGACGGTGGACGCGGACCGGGGAGCGCTGCGCCCGGGCGAGACGCTCCACGTTACCTTCCGCTGGCAGGCGCTGCGCCCCGTGCAAAACCGCTTCTCGGTTTTCGTGCACCTGGTGAATTCCGCGGGGCAGATCGTTACGCAGGACGACAGCGAGCCGGCCCGTGGGAGCCGCCCCACGACGACCTGGACGGCGGGGGAGGTCATTCCCGACGCCCATGCGCTCACCGTGCCGGCCGACGCGCCGCCGGGCGAGTACCGCGTGCTGGTCGGCCTGTACCTGCCCGAGGCGAACGAGCGCGTGCCCGTGGTGCAATCGGGCCGGGCCGACTCGGAGGGGAACGCGCTGGTGGTCCATCGCGTCGCGGTGTCAAGTCCGTAAGCGAGCGTAGGCTGTGTAACCGCGAATCGCGCGAACGCACGCGAATGGGGAACAGGGCGTAGCCCCTGGCGGCTATGGAAAGCCGCCCTACAACTCTGGCTGTGTAACCGCGAATCGCGCGAATGCACGCGAATGGGGAACAGAGCGTAGTCCCTGGCGGCTATGGAAAGCCGCCCTACATAGCGCGAATGCACGCGAATGGGGATAGGGGAGGCACGTATGACGTACCTCCGGGGTGCGTCGCACGTACCTCCCAACACTAGCGTTTGGGGCTTGAGTTGACATAGCCGCGCAAGTGCGTGTACAATACGAGCGGTGGGATTGCGTATAGGCTTCTCGCGCAGGAGCGCGCCGGTTTGCCTGGTCGGGAGGA
>DAOTVT010000132.1:0-10693 GCA_034436295.1 Anaerolineae bacterium
GCACCTCGGAGGTGCGTCGCAGGTTGAGCCGCACAGCGAGCGCTTGGCGGGTTTCCATACCTGCCCCTGGCTTCGGCGGCTATGGAAAGCCGCCCGTGTGCATTCGTGTTATTCGTGGATAAGCGCCCACTCCCGGCGGCTATGGAAAGCCGCCCTACGTGCCCACATTTATCCCCCATTCGTGTGCATTCGTGTTATTCTTGGATAGCGCCTACCGAATCACCTCCACCCCGCCCATGTACGGGCGCAGCACCTCGGGCACCACAATGCTCCCATCGGCCTGCTGGTAGTTCTCCATGACGGCGATCATCACGCGGGGCAGCGCCAGCCCCGACCCGTTGAGCGTGTGCACGTACTCGGGCTTCGCGCCCGGCTCCCGGCGGAAGCGGATGTTGGCGCGCCGCGCCTGGAAGTCCAGGAAGTTGGAGCACGAGGAGACCTCCAGCCACTCGCCGCAGCCCGGCGCCCACATCTCCACGTCGTACTTGACGGCGGCCGTGAAGGACAAATCCCCCGTGCACATCTGCACCACGCGGTGCGGAATGCCCAGTTTCCGGCACACGTCCTCGGCATTGTCAATCAGGGTTTCCAGTTCCCGCATGGACGTTTCGGGGGCGACGATCTTCACCATCTCCACCTTGTCAAACTGGTGGCCGCGCTTGATGCCCCGCACGTCGCGGCCCGCGCTCATCTTCTCGCGCCGCCAGCACGGGGTGTAGGCCACGTAGTACAGTGGCAGGGTGCCCGGCTCCAGGATTTCCTCGCGGTGCAGGTTGGTTACCGGCACCTCGGCGGTGGGCACCCACCACAGGTCATCCTCCACGTCGTGGTAGAGGTTCTCGCCGAACTTCGGCAGTTGCCCCGTGCCCCACAGGCACTTCTCGTTGACCACGAAGGGCGGATACACCTCGGTGTAGCCGTGTTCGTTCACGTGCAAATCCAGCATCCAGGCGATGAGGGCGCGCTGGAGCCGAGCGCCCAACCCCCTGAGCACGTAGAACCGCGCGCCGGCGATCTTCACGCCCCGCTCAAAGTCCAGGATGCCCAGCGCGGGCGCCAAGTCCCAGTGGGGCAGCGGCTGGAAGTCAAACTGCCGCGGCTCGCCCACGGTGCGCACGATCACGTTGTGGGTCTCGTCGGGGCCCACGGGGACGCCAGGCGCCGGCATGTTGGGCACTTCGTACAGGGCCGCCGTCAGCCGCTCGTCCACGGCCTTCAGTTCGGCCTCCAACTCCTTGATTTGGTCGCCCACCTGGCGCATCTCGGCCACCAATTGCTCCCGCTGGGCGGCGTCCTTGATGCGGGGAATCTCCTTGGACACCGCGTTGCGCCGCGCCCGCAGGCTTTCCACCACCTGCAGCAACTCGCGCCTGCGCCGGTCCAGTTGCAGGATTTCGTCAATGGGCGCGGTGGTGTTCAAGGCCACCAGCGCCTGCTTCACCTCGTCGGCGTGCTCGCGTATGAAGTTCAGGTCCAGCATCTTCTCCCTCCTTGACACAACGACTCTTCGGATTGCCCATGCCGCGCAGCGCGGCCCCGCAAAACGAAAAGGCCCCCATCCGAAAGGACGGGAGCCTCGGCTACCGTGTTGCCACCTTCCTGCGCCTGCCCCTCGCGGAGCAGACCTCAGTGGGTCGGCGCGCGTCCGACCCGGCCCTGTAACGGGGGCCACCGGCTCGGCATACTCCGGGCGGATGGCTCCGCCCGTTTCCGCCTGCGACTCCGGAGGGCTTTTCGGCCGGGCCGTGCTGCCGCTTTCCACCCGCCGCGGCTCTCTGAGAGCCGTGCGCCGACCTACTCGTCTCCATCACCGTCGTTGCTATACGGTTATTGACAACATTATGGCGCGAACCCGCGTCGGTGTCAAATCGGGCCCGCGCCAGGCCGGCTCTATTGTGTGTTGGCGTGCGAGGTGCGCCGCGCCTTGACGCCCGCCCGCGCCGTGGACGCCGCTAGGAGCCCCTGGCGCCGGAGGCGTTCGGCGCGGACGCCCACGGGACGTAGATTTCCCAGCGCTCCCGCAGGTAGGGGCGCTGGCGGATGAACGCCTCCGCCTGGCGCGCCACGACCCGCTCGGTCTCCTCAACGGACATCCCTTGCGTCTCCCGAAGGAACGCCAGTTGCCGGGCGGCGCACAGCGGGATGAGGGATTCCACCACTCGGTCGGGGTCGGCCTCACCCTTGTTGTACACGGTAACGAAATCGTACACGCAGCGCGCCCAAAGGTCGTCGGGGAAGCGAAAGCCTTCGGTCGGTTGATTCTGCAGTTCGCGTATCGCGTCCAGGTGCTCCGGGGTCAGAGCCACCTGCCACAGGCGGCGGTGGCGCTTGGAAGGCTGGCGGAACCGCTCGCCAAGGTACGCCTCGGTGAGGATGCCCCGGTCCGGCGCTTCCAGCGGCGTGCTGCCGAGGATGGGCGTGGGCTGCACCGCCGGGAAGGTGAGCCACGTCTTGCGGAACACGTAGGCCATGCGGAACAGCGTCCCCGCCATCTGCGAGAACGCCTGATCGGTGGTGGAGGACGGTTCGCGCGACTCGTGCCTGCGCGTGCCCAGCGCGACCTGGCCGATGCGTCGCCCCTCCTGGACGGCAACAGCGGTCATCCAGACGCCCACGCCGGCCCTGGCCACCTCCGTCTCCCAGACGTCCTTGTCGGCGAAGTGGCCCGCCAGTTCGCCCGACACGCCCAGCACATCGGCGGTGGGCTGGCGCACATCGCGCCCCAGGAGCGTGCGGAGCAGGGGATAGGCGATGAGGTCTATGGGGCCGCTCTCGGTGCGCGGATAGGTGTAGTACGGAGTAACGTATTCGTACTCGCCCGAGAGGATGGGCTCGGCAAGGGCCTGCACCCACCAAGGCGGCACGGCCTTCAACTCTCCGTCCAGGATGATGCAGGCGTCGGCCTCCAGGGCCATGGCCATCTGGAAGATGGCGCGCACCGCGCTGCCCCGCCCGGTAACGCCGTGGTAGCCGGTTACGATGCGCTTCACGTTGTCGGGCATGGGCGGGGTCGAAGCCGCCGCCACGGTGTCGTCGGTGGAACCCCCATCGGCCACCACGAGCACCATGCGCAGGTCCGGATAGTGCGCGGCAAGGCCCATGGACACCTGTTGCACAAGGGCGGCGATCGTTTTCGCGTTGCGGTAGGCAGGGATGCCCGCGACCAGGTCTGCCCTGCCGATCTGCCGGATGCGCCGCCTGGCGTCGGCCCTGAGGGCGGTCTCAAACATGACGGTTCCTCCTCAGTGCATCGCGTAGTCTATCCCACGAGGACCAACGCAAGGTCGTTCACGTTCGTTCCCGTGGGGCCGGTTATCACAGAATCTCCCAGAGCCTGGAAGAATCGGTACGAGTCGTTGTTGCGCAGGAAGTCCTTGGCCACGAGGCCGGCTGCGCGGGCGCGGGCCACCGTCTCGCCGGTAACGAAAGCGCCCGCCGCGTCGGTGGGGCCGTCGCCGCCGTCGGTCGCCAGAGTGGCCAACGCGACGCCGCTCCACCCCTCCAGGGCGATGGCCGCCGCCAGGGCCAGTTCCTGATTGCGGCCGCCTATGCCATCGCCCGTTACGGTAACGGTGGTCTCGCCGCCGGCGACGATGCACGCAGGGAGCGGGACCGGATTGCCACTGTGCGCGCACTCCTTGGCGATGGCCGCCAGGACACGGGCCACATGGCGGGCCTCGCCCTCCAGGTACGTCGTCAGCAGGAGCGTGTTGTATCCCCGGCTGCGCGCCTCGGCCACCGCCGCCGACGCGGCGATTTCGTTGCTGCCGATGATGACATTGTGCACATTGCGGAAGGCGATGTCGCCCTCCTTGGGGGTTTCGGGGATAGCGCCCGCCAGCCCCGCCTGCAAGCGCCCCCGGATGCTCGGATTCAGGCCGCGGATGAGATTGTAACGCTCCAGAATATCCCAGGCATCCGAAAACGTGGTCGGGTCGGGCACCGTCGGGCCTGAGGCGACGACATCCAGTGGGCTGCCCACCACATCCGACAGGATGAGCGAGATGGTCGTGGCCGGATACGCCAGCCGCGCCAGTTGGCCTCCCTTGACCAGCGACAAATGCTTGCGCACGCAATTGATCTCGTTGATAGTCGCGCCCGACTTCAGCAGGGCCTGCGTCAGTTCCTGCAAGTCGGCCAGGTGTATGCCGCTGGCGGGAAGGGTCAACAGCGCCGACCCGCCCCCGGAGATGAGGCAGATGACAAGGTCGCGAGGCCCAAGCGGCTCCAACAGGTCGGCGATTCGCTGCGCTCCGTGAAGCCCCGCCTCGTCGGGCGTCGGATGGCTCGCCTCCACGATCTGGATGCGGCGGCCTTTGCGCCCAAAGACCTGCCCCCGCTTGGCGATCACCAGGCCCTCCGCGATGCGGTCGCCCAGGATTTCCTCCACCGCCTCGGCCATGGACGGCGTCGCCTTGCCCGCCCCGACCACCACGATCTTGCGAAACTGCCCCAGGTCGTAGGCCCGGTCCTGAACGTAAAGGGTATTATCGGCGAGGCGCACCACGGCGCGCATCGCCAGGCGGGGGTCCACCGCGGCCACCGCCGCGCGCATCAGCGCGGCCGCGTCCTCGCGGTGGCGGGTCTCCGTGGGGTTCTCCGCAATGGGGCGCACAAACCCGAATGGCGTTGCCACGTTCACCTCACTGCTGCCGGATTTTGTTCAGGGCCTGCTCGGCGGCCTGTCGGGGCGCGAGTTGGCCCTTGAGCACCTGACTGAGGGCGGTGTGCAGCGCCGATGTAACGGCGGGCGTCCTCAACGCCGGTGGGCACGGGGTGGCCACCTGGGCCATGCCCAGCAGGAACTCGCTATGGGCGGCGGATAGCCCTGCCAGGGGCCACGCGCCGGCCTGGGTGGGCACCCGATGGGCGGCTTCGCACCATGCCGATTGCGGCCCGACCTGGAGCACCCACTCCAGGAATCGGGCGGCGGCCTGCTGCCTTTCGGGCGTCGGCGATACGATGGCCCACGACCACACGCGCGCCAGGGCGATGGGCCGCCCGTCGGCGGTGGGAAGGGCCGCCAAGCCCGCGTCGGCCAAGGCGGATGGACGGCTCCGAACCTGCGACGCCCAGACCTCGGCGAAGTTGGCCCCGCCGGCCCTGTACAGATCCCAGACCTCGTCGCGATCCAAAGACAGCACCTCCGGGGCCAGCACCCCCTGATCGGCCAGGCCCCGATACGTTTCCAGAACGCGAGTGAGAAGCCGACTGTCCAGCGCCGCCTTGCCCTCGGCATCCACCAGCGCCCCGCCCAGGCCCATGTACTGGGCCAGCAGCGACCGCGTCGCGGCATCCTCATCGCCGGCGGCGAAGGCGTAGCGGCCCCCGCTTTCGGCGATCGCGCCCAGAGTCAGGGGCAGCGTCATGGGAGCGCGATACGCAAGGAGCGGGAAGTCCATCGCGAACGGGACGCCATCCCCCGCCGCCTGGACGTTCGCGAACAGCGCCTCGCGCACAGAAGGCGCCAGCACGTCCACAGGCTGGACGAGGCCCAGAGCCGCAACCTGCCCCAGGCTGTCTTCGTCCAACAGGATCAAGTCGGGGAGATAGGCCGGAGCGACCCGGCTGGCCCCGGCCAGCAAATCCACCATGCCGCCTTTGCCGTAGGTCTCCTTGACCGAGACGTGCACGCGGATGCCGGGATAGGCCTCGGTGAAACCCTGCAGGAGCGCGGCGTTGTCGGGCTGGGCGGCGGAGGCGAATTCGGGCGACACCCAGATGTACAGGGCCATCTGCGATTGCGCGGGCGTGGCCGAAGCCTGGCTCGCCGGAGGCGTCGGCACCATCGGCGCGGTCGGCGCGGGGCCGGGGGCTGGCGTGTGGGTCGCCGCGGGGGTCGGCCCGCCGCGGCATGCCGCCAGCGCCACTGCCAGCGCGAGAGCCGCCACCGCTGTCAGCACGCCCGCGCGCGCCCCACCGTTGGAGGCCACACAAACCGTGGGCTTCGGTTCCAATGCACTGCCAACCGCGCAATCCTGGGTCATGCTTCTGCCTTTATCCGAACGAGTGTCTTGCGAGAAGCCACCGAAAGAAGGCTACTTTGGCTTGGCGGCGAGCATCCGCAGATTCCGCAGGGTTTCCGTGTCGTGCAAACCGGGTCAACCAGAGGCGCCCAGAAGATTCATCAAGGGCCCTGTGTTCATTATATCACACTTTTCCAGTTCTGGAGCAAGGAGTTTTGCATCCTTTTGGTTCAGGGCGCGCGGGCTATCCCCACAGGCACGCCTCGCGCCAGGGGCATAGGCGCGGCGCAATCCCGAAAGCGCGTCGCGCCTTGGTCGCCAACACCAGACGGAGCCGAATCCGAAACTTGCATTTTCGTTGCACGTCGTGTAAACTAATGTACAGGTGCGATAGGCGATTGTGCACCGGGAGGAAGGACGTATGCCAGAAGCAGGGCGAGAGAAAGCGCTAGAAACGACGCTCTTGGGGTTGCGGAAGCGGTTTGGCGATGGGGTCATCATGCGGCTGGGCGAAAGCACCGGCCTCAACGTGGATGCCATACCCACAGGCTCCATCGCGCTGGACATCGCGCTTGGCGTGGGAGGCATCCCGCGCGGGCGCATCACCGAAATCTACGGCCCCGAAGCGTCGGGGAAGACGACCCTGTGCCAGCACATCATCGCCGAAGCACAGAAGCGAGGAGGCATTGCAGCATTTATTGACGTGGAGCACGCCCTGGATCCCGCGTATGCCCGCCGCTGCGGGGTGAACATTGACGAGTTGTACATCTCGCAGCCAGACACGGGCGAGCAGGCGCTGGAAATCGCGGAGGCGCTGGTGCGCAGCGGAGCGGTGGATGTCATCGTGATTGACTCCGTCGCCGCGCTGGTGCCGCGCGCCGAGATTGAAGGCGAAATGGGCGATGCTCACATGGGGTTGCAGGCCCGGCTGATGTCGCAGGCCCTGCGGAAACTCGCGGGTGCCATCAAGCGATCCAACACAGCCGTCGTGTTCACCAACCAGTTGCGGATGAAAATAGGAGTCCTTTTCGGCAATCCAGAAACCACGCCTGGCGGGAATGCCCTGAAGTTCTACGCGTCGGTGCGGCTGGACATGCGCCGACTGGAGGCCATCAAGCAAGGCGGCGCGGTGGTCGGAAACCGCGTCAAGGTGAGCGTCAAGAAGAACAAGGTTGCGCCGCCGTTCCGAGTGGCCGAATTTGAAATCATGTTTGACGAGGGCATCTCCCGCACGGGAGACCTGCTGGATGTGGCGACGGCGCTGGGCGTCGTGGAAAAGCGCGGCGCCTTCTACTCCTACGGCGACTTGCGACTGGGACAGGGACGCGACAACGCGAAGGCGTTCTTGGCCGAGAACCCCGACCTGTTTGCAGAGATAGAACACAAAGTCCGTGACATCGCAGGCTTGACACGGCAGGGAGGTGCAGTGTCGGGGCCCTTCTTCGCAGAAGGGGATGAAGACTTAGAAGACGTAGAAGGCACAGGAGAAAGCGACGAATAACCACCTGGCTGAGTGCAACACCGTTGCTGATTTTCACTGAGACGGGACGCCATGCGTTCACGAGCCGCCGCGACAGCAGGCGACCCGTGTGAGCGACGCAATGCGGGCTTCGCCCACAGGCAGGGCAAGCCCTGGCAAGCAAAGAGGTCTATATGGAAAACCCTTCGCCCGACCATGGTGATCAGGGCAAGGTTTGTGTACAACATCTGAACAGCGCGGCGTGGATGGGGAGCGACGCCAGACCGTAGCGCGGTCTCGCAGGCCCCCTGTCCGCCGATTCCATATACTTCTTTTCCGAGTCAGTGCGAAAATCAGCCATGGCACTCCGCCATGGCTGCTTGCGTTTCAGGGGTCTGACAGAAGTGAGCGTGCATGAAATCACGGCGCTGGAGGCGCAAAAGCGCAACAAAGAGCGGGTCAACCTGCACCTGGACGGGGCCTATGCGTTCAGCATCACCGCGCTGGAGGCGGCCCGCCTGAAGGTAGGTCAGCGCCTGTCCGATGCCGAAGTGGCGCAACTGCGAGCGCAGGCCGAGGTTGACCGCGCCTACGACCGCACCCTGCGCTTCCTGACGTACAGGCCCAGAAGCGAGGCGGAGGTCGCCAAGTACCTGGCATCCAAAGGCGTGGATGAGGGCGTGCGGGCCGAGATCATGGCGAAACTGCGCCGCCTGAACCTTGTGGACGATGAGGCGTTCGTCCGCTTCTGGGTGGAGAGCCGCGAGCAGAGCCATCCCCTGGGCCGCATGGCGCTTCGGGCCGAACTGCGGCTCAAGGGAGTGCGCGACGAGACGATAGAACGCGCTCTGCGCGCGCTGGACGAAGAGGACAGCGCCTACCGCGCCGCGCGCAAGCAGGCCCGACGCTACGCAGATTTGAACGACGAACAGGCCCAAGCCAAACTTGGCGCATTCTTGGTTCGCAGAGGTTTCCCCTACTCGGTGGCCAAAGCCACCGTGAAGCGGCTGGTGGAAGAATGGGCCGCTGAGGGTACACTAGAGGAAAGAGAGGACTGAAATATGAACGGTGGAGGACGAGTCATCTGGATCGCTGTGGAGGCCATTGTTGCGGCACTCCTGGGCGGCGGCCTGGGCTATCTCGTCGCCCAGTACCTGAACAAGACCCGCATGCGCGAAAAGGAGGAACGCGCCCAGATGCTCATCGCCGAGGCCGAGGCCAAGGCGAAGGACATCATCATCCAGGCGAAGGACGCCGCCCTGAAACTCCGCGAGAGCGCCGAGGCGGAGATAGAAAGGCGGCGCCAGGACTTGCAGCGGCAGGAGGAGCGGCTCCAGCAACGACGCGAGTCGCTGGATCGGCGCATGGAGAATCTGGAAAACCGCGAGCGGAAACTGGATCAGCGCCAGAGCAAAATTGACAAGATGGAAAGCGAGATCCAGCAGTTGCATGACCAGCAGATCAAGGAACTGGAACGCATCGCCGCCATGACCCAGGAGGAAGCCAAGCAGTTGCTCCTGGAGATGGTGGAGCAGAGCGCGCGCCAGGACGCCGCTCGCATCATCCGCGAGGTGGAGGCCGAAGCGCGAGAGCAGGCCGAGGAGAAGGCGCGGGAAATCATCACCGTCGCCATCCAGCGCCTGGCGTCCGACCAGGTGTCGGAGACAACGGTCTCCGTTGTGCCGCTGCCCAACGATGAGATGAAGGGCCGCATCATCGGGCGCGGCGGCCGCAACATCCGCGCCATTGAGAACGCCACGGGCGTTGACCTCATCGTGGACGACACGCCCGAGGCTGTAACCATCTCCAGTTTTGACCCCGTGCGGCGCGAGATCGCGCGCCTTGCCTTGAGCAAGTTGATCACCGACGGCCGTATCCACCCCGCGCGCATTGAGAAACTGGTGAAGAAGGCCGAGCAGGAAGTGGAGGCCATCATCCGCGAGGACGGCGAGCGCGCTGCCCTGGAGGTGGGCGTGCACGGGCTGCGGCCCGAACTCATCAACCTCATCGGGCGGCTGCGCTACCGCACCAGTTACGGGCAGAACGTGTACCTGCACTCGCTGGAGTCGGCCCACCTGGCGGGCATGATGGCGGCGGAACTGGGCGCGAACGTGCAGGTCGCCAAGATGGGCGCCCTGCTCCACGACATCGGCAAGGCCGTGGATCACGAGGTGGAGGGGCCTCACGCCATCGTGGGCGCCGAGATCGCCCGCCGCTATGGCATCAGCCCCGAGGTGGTGAACTGCATCGCGGGCCACCACAACGAAGAAGAGCCGCAGAGTCTTGAGGCCATCATCGTCCAGGCCGCGGACGCCATCTCGGGCGCACGGCCCGGCGCTCGCCGCGAGAGCCTGGAAGCCTACGTGAAGCGCATCAAGGCGCTGGAGGAGGTGGCCAACTCCTTCCCGGGCGTGGCGCAATCCTACGCCATCCAGGCCGGCCGCGAAATCCGCATCATCGTGAAGCCGGAGGAGATAGACGACCTGGCGGCGATTGAACTGTCCAAGAACATCGCCCGGAAGATAGAGGAGAGCCTGGAATACCCCGGGCAAATCAAGATCTCCGTGATCCGCGAAACGCGCGCGGTGGAGTACGCCAAGTAGCCCATCGCCGCCCCGCACTGCGCGACCAAGACCTTGAGGGCCTCCGAGGCCCTCAAGGTCTCTGCTTCCCACGCGCGGACTCCGTTCCAAACTCGTTGGTCGCGGCATGGGTACAAGTGCGAGGCACCTTGCTCACCAACACAATAGACACGTAGGGCGGCTTTCCATAGCCGCCGAAAGGGCAGGTATGAAAACCCGCCCTACGTTTTTTGCCTTTCACTCGCCAACACAATAGACACGTAGGGCGGCTTTCCATAGCCGCCGAAGGGGCAGGTATGGAAACCTGCCCTACGTTTTTTGCCTTTCACTCGCCAACACAATAGACACGTAGGGCGGCTTTCCATAGCCGCCGAAGGGGCTGCCCTACGCTCTTTGCCTTTCACTCGCCAACACAATAGACACGTAGGGGCGGCTTTCCATAGCCGCCGAAGGGGCAGGTATGAAAACCCGCCCTACGCTCTTTGCCTTTCACTCGCCAACACAATAGACACGTAGGGCGGCTTTCCATAGCCGCCGAAGGGGCAGGTATGGAAACCTGCCCCTGGAGTTTGGCCTTTTTGAGGGAGGACTTGAAAATGGGGTGCCCCTTGGTGTAAAGTAGAGTTATACGAAACCACCACACGAAGGAGGCACCCCGAAATGAATGATACCACATTGCAAACGAG
>DAOTVT010000133.1:0-7916 GCA_034436295.1 Anaerolineae bacterium
AGTCGGGGGAGGATGTGATGTTTGCGATCAACATCCCGCAGGAGGCGGTAACGATACCGGAGACGGTGGACGGGATACGGGCGTGCATGGAGATGCAGCGGGATCGGTTGGAGGCGGTGGGGCTGACGAACCGCTACCTGGGGCTTGTGCCGCGGCGGTGGGGGTGAGTTCTGCCTGTGCCCGCATACTCAGATAACGATAAGGAGATGATGAGATGAGTGTGGAATTGGAGACGGTCATTCCCTTGAGTACCGCAAAGATGAAGTTCGGCCCGGGCGCCACGGAGGAAGTCGGCTATGAGGTGCGAATCCTGGGCGCAAAGCGGGTGCTCCTGGTCGCCGACAAGCAACTCTGGCAGTTTGGGCTGATTGACCGAGTCAAGAACGCCCTGGAGTCCGAGGGCCTGTCGGTTGCGATCTACGACGATGTGCATGTGGAGCCTACGGACGAGTCGTTCACCAAAGCGGCGGAGGCGGTTAGGGATACGCCCTTTGATGCGATTGTCGCCTTGGGTGGGGGCAGCACGATTGACACGGCGAAGGCCATCAACTTGCTGACCACGTATCCCGCCGACATTCACGACTACATCAACAAGCCCATCGGCAAGGGCAAGCCTGTGCCTGGGCCACTGAAGCCGCTGGTGGCCCTTCCGACGACAGCGGGTACCGGCAGCGAGACCACGCCTACCATCGCCCTGGAAGTGGTGTCGCTGCGGGTGAAGACGGGCATGTCGCACGCATACAACCGCCCCACCATGGCCATCGTGGACCCGCTCAATACGATGACCACGCCGCCTGCGGTTACGGCGTCGGCGGGTCTGGACGTGTTCACCCATGCGGCAGAGTCGTACACCATCAAGCCGTACAATGTGAGGCCGAAGCCGCAAGATCCGGGCCAGCGGCCCGCGTACATTGGTGCGAATCCGATTTCGGATATCTGGAGCGAGAAGGCGCTGGAGTGGATGGGCAAGTACCTCAGGCGCGCGTACTACAACGGGTATGACCTGGAGGCCCGCACGTACATGGCGCTGGCGGCGTCGTTCGCTGGCATCGGGTTCGGCACGGCCGGAGTGCACATCCCGCACGCCTTGGGGTATCCCATCGCCGGCATGATTCGCGACTGGGTGCCCGAAGGGTATGCGGTGGATCACCCGATGGTGCCGCACGGCCTGGCGACGGCCCTCACAGCACCGGCCAGTTTTCGCTTCACCGCGCCCAGCAGCCCGGAACGCCACGCGCGCATCGCCCAGTTGCTCGGGGTGAACACGGAGGGGATGTCCGTCATGGAGGCCGCTCTGTCCCTGTCCGATGCCTTCACCCAACTCATGCGCGACCTGGATTGCCCCAACGGGCTGTCGGCCCTGGGCTATACGGAGGCCGACATCCCCGAGATGGTGGAGGGCGGCTGGAAGCAGCAACGACTTCTCGTGGGAAGCCCGCGCCCGCTGACGAAGAAAGACCTAGCGCGAATCTTTGAGGAGTCCATGGTGCTCTGGTAGGCGCGCGGGGTCGCACACACGCGAAAACGAGAACCGCGGCGTTCCGTCCGGGTGCGGAAGGCCGCGGTTCGCTGCTGTCTTCGGGGTGCGCAGTTACTCGTCCAGGATGGCGATAGCCCGCACCGGCGAACCGGTGCCCTTTCGGATTCGCAGGGGCAGCGCGATGAACGTAAACCGCTTGCCCACGAGTTTATCCAGGTTGCACAGGTTCTCTATGTGGGTTACGCGGCGCTCGGCGCACACGGTGTGGCACGGGTAGGTCTTGTCCAGCCACATGTCGGGGCTTGTGTTGTCCACGCCGAAGTTGACGGCTCCTTGGTCAATGATGAACTCGGTGGCGTCGCGGGTGAGGCCGGGCTGGTGCGTTACGTATTCCGGCTTGCCGTAATAGCGGTCGTAGATGCCGGTGTAGAAGAGCACGGTGTCGCCCGGGCGGATTTCCAGGTTCCAGCGTTTGAGTTCGGCCTTGATCTTGTCGGCGCCGAACTGGGTTTGCGGGGGCACGTCACTCACGTCAATGCAGATGGCCGACGTAACGCAGTTCTCCAGGGGAATCTCGTCCACGGATGGCGCGTCGGGATCGCGCGACAGGTGGCTCACGGAGTCAATGTGGGTGGGGCCGTGGTCGCACATCATGATGCCGCTGGAGCGATACGAGAAGCCAGTGCCGATCATGCGGGCCGATTCCTCGTGAGACATGTGCTCCCAAATCACTGTCTTGGCGTGCCCAGGGTACACGGGCATGCCGGTGTAGATTTCCTGACTGAGGTCAATGATCTTGCCCTTCAGGTTCATATCCAGACCTCCCTTGAGATGAATGGTTCCGAGCCAGAGGACGGAGCGGGTTGTGGCTCCGTCCTCTGGATTGTGCCATTGCGGCGTGCGCACGTCAAGCGCGGGCGGCTTCCAGGGCTTTCAGAATGCGCTCGGGTGTCGCCGGGTAGTCGGTAACCCAGACGCCGATGGCGTTGTGGATGGCGTTCAGGATGGCGGGGCCTGCCAGGCTTGCGGTCATCTCGCTATAGCCTTTGGCGCCGCGGGGGCCATTCGGGTGCGGTACCTCCACGATGTCCTCCACCATCACGGGCGGCATGTCGGCGGCCGTCGTGATCACGTAGTCGGTCAGGTCATGGACGGCGAAGTCCATGCTGGGGTAGTAGGGGCAGATGTTCTCCGTGAGGCCGAAGCCGATGCCCATCATGGCGCCGCCGTTGTTCTGGCCCTTGCAGAGCAGGCGGTTCATTGCCTTGCCGACCTCAAAGACCTGGACCAGTTTTAGGACGTCCACGACGCCGGTTTCGGTGTCCACCTCTACTTCGGCGACACAGCAGCCGAATGCCAGAGAGGCGATGGCGGTCATCTTGCCGGTTTCTGGGTCAAACTGCTGACCCGGGCCGGGGGTGTACGCGCCTGTGCCGACCAGGAACTTGCCGCCCCAGTTGACCATAGCGCCCACCTCGCCCATGGTGAGCGATTTCTCCGGCACGCCTTTGACGAACACCTTGTTGTTGGCCACCTCCACGTCGGCGGGGCTGCACTCAAAGTATTCGGCGGCCCACTCGCGGATTTTCCGTTTCAGGTCTGCGGCCGCCGCCAGCACGGCATTGCCGTCCATGAACGTTACGCGGCTGGCGAAAGTGCCGGTGCACATGGGGCCGGTGTCGGTGTCAATGTTCTGATGGGTGATGTTTTCCAGGGGGACATCCAATTCGTCGGCGGCCAGTTGGCGCAAAATGGTTTTGCATCCCTGGCCGATGTCCACCGCGCCGTTCAACAGGTCAAAGGTGCCGTCTGGCTTGAGGCGAATCTGCGCCTGGCTGGGGTCGCCGCCGCCCTTTAGCCCTGCCGGGTGCGTGCCAACAGAAATGCCAATGCCTCGCTTTTTCATGCTTCCTACCTCCCTCGCGAACTCATGGCCTTCAGGTGAGCCGGAAGTTCAATGCCGGCCAGTTCGGCGGCCCGCTTCATGGCCTCAATCAGTCCGGCGGCTTCAACTTTGAACTGGGTTGCCCCGAGGTCTCCGTCGCGCCATGCATTGATGAAGTGCACTTCCCAGGGGTCCTTGCCGATGGCCTCGGCAACCCGGGCCGTCTGCAGTTGGTCTGCGGCTGTGCCGTTGATGATGCCGAAGCCGCGCATGGAACTGCACGGGGGCTTGTTGGTGAAGACGCAGATGCCATCCACCCAGATGTTGGGGATGGCATAGGGTCCCGCGACGAGGATGGAGTTCTTGTCCACCACATAGGGCCCCATGCCGGCGTAGGCGCCGGTGTCGTGGACACTCTTGACATAACGCGCAACGATGCGCCCGTCCTTCTTGACGCCGTCCTTGAAGTAGAAGGTCCAGGGGCCGCGCTTGGTGGTGTAGGCAGTCTCCTCGCGGCGGGTGTGCCGATACTTCACGGGCTTGCGAATCTTCAGCGCCATGAGCCCCGCCACGTGGTCGCAATGGATGTCGTTCTTGGAGCCGAAGCCACCGCCGACGGTGCCGCCGATGTAGCGGATTTTGTTCATGGGCAGGTTGAAGATGGCCGTCAGCATGCCCAGGTGGAAGTACAGGTCCTGGCTCACGGTGTAGATGGCCAGGCGGTCGGTCTCGTCAATGTAGGCCACCGACACCTGGGGCTCCATCGGGGCATGGTCGTTGGTGGCTGTGGTGTACGTGCCTTCCACGATGACGTCCGCTTCGGCGAAGCCCTTCTCCACATCCCCGAAACGGATCTTGCGGGTTTTGCCGCTGTTGAACTCCCAGACATTTCCCTCGGGCCGCACCAGGGGTGCGCCGGGCTCCATGGCTTTGAACGGGTCAAACACCGGCTCTTGTTCCTCAATGTCTATCTTGATCTTCTCAAGAGCCTCCATGGCGGTGTCCTCATCCACGGCTGCCACGGCTGCGATGCGCTCGCCTTTGTAGCGGATATGCTCCGGGGTGAAGACGGGCTGGTCGGGGATTAGCCCGTAGGCATTCTTCCCTGGCACATCCTTCGCCGTGATCACGCCGGCGACGCCGGGCATCCGCTCCGCCGCCGAGGTGTCCAGATGGCGGATGACGCCCTTGTGCACCGGGCTGGTGAGCACCTTGATGTAGAGCATGCCGGGGAGTTGGATATCGTCCACGTACCGGGTTCGGGCGGTTACGTGGCCAATTCCATCGTAGCGTAGCACTGGTTTGCCTACATACTCTGCCATCGTTCCTACTCCTTGTACTTGCCGGCGGCCACTGCCTGAATGGCCTCAACGATTTCCACATACGCGCCGCAGCGGCACAGATTGCCGGAGATGCCCTCTACGATTTGCTCGCGCGTCGGCTTGGGGTTCTTGTCCAGCAGGGCCTTGGCCGACATCAACATGCCGGGGGTGCAGAAGCCGCACTGCGCGGCGTAGTGCTCGTGGAATGCCTGCTGCAAGGGGTGCAACTTTCCGTCTCGCTGTAAGCCTTCCACAGTCTGGACGTTCTTCCCGGCCACCGTCAGGCCAATGGTCAGGCATGCGCGCACGGGTTCGCCGTTTACCAGGACGGTGCAGGCCCCGCAGTCGCCGTTGTCGCAACCGCGCTTGGCGCTGACGACGTTGAGTTTCTCGCGCAGGACGTCCAGGAGCGTGTCGGTTGCCTTGACCAGGGTATCTACCGGCAGGCCGTTCAGGTTAAAGGACAATACGTATTTCATGGTCAACTTGCCTCCTTACCTCTAGATGGCAATGCCGGCAGCGGCAGCAAGGGCACGCGCCACCAAGACTTTGCCGGCCTTGCGCCGATACCAGGCGGTCGCGCGCTGGTCGTCAATGGGCGAACTCTCCGCGATGGCCAGTTCGGCCGCCCTTTCAATGCGGGCCTTGTCCAGGAACTCGGCCCCTTCAAGCGCCGACATGGGGAGCACGCACCCCTGGAGCACGCCCTCGGCTTTCTTGCAGCGCAGAGGAACGGGCGCCATGGCCCCCAGGGCTACCCGGGCGTCCACGCACTTCTGGCCCTTTTCCATTTCCACGTAGACGGCCACGTTCACCACCGACAGCGTCATGGCTTTGCGGCGTCCCAACTTCAAGAAGACGGACTTGCCCTTCCTTACAGGGACGCGCACCTCTTTGATGAGTTCGCCGGGTTGCCGCACGGTCTGGCCGGGGCCTGTGAAGAAGTCCTCCACGGGCACTTCTCGCTCGCCCTTCGCGCTGACCAGGACGACGGTGGCTCCGAGGGCAATGAGCGGGGTTGCCAGGTCGGCGGCGGGGGATGCATTGGCCAGGTTGCCGCCAATGGTGCCGGCGGTGCGTATGGCCGGGCTTGCGGAGAGGCGTGCGGCCTCGGCGAGGGCTGTCGCTTTCTCGGCGACGAGCGGGCTGGCTGCGATCTTGGCGGTGGGAGTCGCCGCGCCGATGACCAGTTGGCCATCCGCCTGCTCAATGTAATCCAGGCCGAGGTTGCCAACGTACACCAGGACCTCTGGCTTGAGTTCGTAGTAGTTCATCCGAGGGACCAGGTCTGTGCCTCCGGCCAGAATAGTTGCTTTCTCACCGTATTGCGCAAGGAGTTTCAGCGCCTCTGTGAGTTCGGTCGGAGCAAAATACAAGACATCCTTCATGTTCAGCCCCCTTCTTTTGTGGTTACTGATCCAATCCTAGATGGCCGAATGTGTCCCAACTTCTCCGTACTTCGGGCGATCACCTCCTTTCGCCAGCGCGCCACCGGGCGAGGCACAGGGTCAAACCGGTCGGGCGATGCCAGCAGCGGCCTGCTAAGGGGCATCGTTGAGCAGCCGAGTGCTTTGCCGTGGGCAGTGGTGGGTGCGGGCACCGAGGGGCCGATTCCCTGCCTGCCACCGGTGTGCTGCGCTGCACACGCCAACTATTGCCAGTGTGATGTGAACATGCCAGGCGGCCGAATTCCAACGTTGTAACTATACATATTGTACCACATTCTTGCCCCCAAGTCAAGGGGTTTGGGGGATTTTTTACACTTTCTGCAAAATTCGCCCCGGTGGGGGGGTAATGTCCGTATACTCCTGTAAAAAGAAGGCGGCGTGAGGTACAATGGTGGTGATCAACACACCAAGCCCTGACGGGCAGAAAGGACCTCACGCCATGAGAAGAATAGCACCAAGTGACCAGATCAAGCAAATGATTGCCAACCTTTTGCAGCGGGGACTGGAGAGTCAAGACGCACCGGCGGACACGCTGCTCCGTTTGGGAGCCCAGTTGCTTATCCAGGAAGTGCTGGAACAAGAGGTTACAGACTTTCTTGGACGAGAGCGCTATGAGCGTCGTCAGCCGGGCCAGCCGAGGATGGGGTATCGCAACGGATACGAGCCGGGCTGCATCCGGAGCACGGAGGGGGAGATCTTGTTGCAAGTGCCACAAGTGCGCGACGCGACTGAACCCTACCGGTCCAAGGCCAAGGATGTACTTGGGGGAAGGACCGATGTCTTGGAGCGTCTGGCCGTGCAGATGTACACGCGAGGGCTTTCTACCCGAGACATAGAGGATGCGTTCCGGGATGCTACGGGGGAGTGCTTGCTGTCGCGCAGCGCGGTGAGCGAATTGACCGAGGTCCTGTGGGAAGAGTACCAGGCCTTCTGCGAACGGGACTTGTCAGAGATTGAGGTGGAGTACCTGTTCCTGGATGCGGTGTATGAATCGTTGAGGCGAGAGGGCGGGGTCAAGGAAGGGGTGCTGTGCGCCTGGGCTATCTGCAGCGATGGCAGCAAGGTCATGATCCACGTGGCCTTGGGGAACAAGGAGCGGTACGAAGATTGGCTGAACTTCCTGCGGGACTTGGTGAGGCGGGGGCTGCGAACGCCGGTGCTGATCACGTCTGACGGCGCCCCTGGGCTGATTCGTGCGGTGAAGGAGGTTTGGGGCAATGCGCTGCGGCAGCGATGCCTGGCGCACAAGATTCGCAATGTTCTGGACAAGGTGCCAGACAGCGCGCGAGACGACGTGAAGCGCGCCGTTCAGAGCGCCTACTACGCGCCGAACCAGGAGATTGCCGAGGCGATAGCCACCGACGTGCTCAAGAAGTATCAAGACCTGTATCCCTCTGCCATGAAGTGTTTCATGGATGACTGGGAGGCCTCAATCGCGTACCTACGCTGTCCCAGCGCCCATCACAAGTACATCCGAACGACAAACCTGTTGGAGCGCAGTTTCTTGGAGGAGCGGCGGAGAACGAAAGTGATTCCTCGCTTCTTTAGCGAGAAGAGTTGTCTCAAGTTGGTGTTTGCCACCCTGTGGCAAGCGAGCCAGCGATGGCGGCGGGTGAAGATGACCGAGTTTGAGCGCCAGCAGCTTCGCAGGCTGCGCAGTGAGTTGGGACTTCCGCCCATACCACCCAATGCAGGCAGGTCAACCGAGGGACGAGAGGAGTTTCGCATTGCCGCCTAAACTTCACGCCGCTACTTTTACAGGAAATCCTGGACTTGACCGT
>DAOTVT010000134.1:0-7228 GCA_034436295.1 Anaerolineae bacterium
CTGGCCCGAAATCTACGAACTCAACAAGGCCCTCATCGGCGACAACCCCAACCTGATTCACCCGGGACAGGAACTCAAACTGCCCGAATAGGTGCCCTCTGACATCGTCCCACGCCCCCCGGCGACGCGGCTGGGGGGCGCCGTGTTTTCCCGCCCCGCCCGTGCGCGAGATTTTTCGCCGTTCCGACCCGTAGGGCGGCTTTCCATAGCCGCCGAAAGCAGAGGGCAGTATGGAAACCCGCCCTACGCTGCCCACGCCACAGACCCGTAGGGCGGCTTTCCCCAGCCGCCGAAGGGCGGCGGCCAGTTCCGCCAGCAACTCCAGGACTTCCTCCGCGGGACTCGCGTGGCCGTGCTGGTCATGGGCTACCCTGTCGTCGGTTCGCCGAGGAGCAACACGTTCACGCCCGACGAGTTTGAGGCTTTCGTGAGGCACATTCAGGCGCAGTGGGGCGTCCCCGATGAGGTGGTGGCAGACGCGCCCGCTTGCTGACCGCGCCCGAACACGCCTTCCCGCCGCTCGCGTTTGAACCCTCCTGCTGCTTTGCGCGTATTCCACTTGAGGGGTATACTGACATCAGCCTGCAAATGCCTGCACAGGCAGATTCAGTTCCGTCTTGTGTCGGCGACCAAGGCGCGATGCGCTCTCGGAAGTGGGTCGCACCGATGCCCATGGCGCGACCCACAGATTCTGGAACCGAGACCACAAGCGCGGCACTCGGCCCGCCTTTCGGAGACTCCTTTGGAGAAACGCGAGTTCACGGTCGCAAACGAATACCGATTCAACCGCTCCGGGCCTCTGCGCTGGATCGCCTCGCACATCCTGCGCTACCCGTGGCTTCCCGCGGCCACGGCGTTGCTGGCCATCCTGGTCAGCGTGCTCACGAGCACCAACTCGGTGCTGGTGGGGCGGGCGTTTGACCTGGTGGCGGCGCCCGGCACCACGCCCGCCATGGTCTTGCGCGCCGCGCTGGTCATCCTGGCCATCGGCGCGGGCCAGGGCATCGCCCAACTGGTGCGCAACCTGGCCGTGGAGATGCTGGCCCAGTTGGTGGAACGCGATGCCCGCGACGAACTCTACCTGAGCCTCCTGGGCAAGAGCCTCACCTTCCACGGGCGCCAGCGCATCGGCGACATCATGGCCCGCGCCACCAACGACGTCCACATGCTCAACCTGATGATCAGCCCGGGGCTGGTCTTCATCTTCGCCGCGCTGGTGGGCCTCATCGTGCCCATCGCTGCCATCCCGCTCAACCTGCGCTGGGATTTGCTCCTGTCGCCGCTGGTGTTCGTGGTGCTGTTCGTCATCACCCTTCGCCGCTACGTCCGCGAGTTAGACCCGGTGGTAACCGCCGGGCGCGAGCGCTTCGGCCTGATGAACGCGCGCCTGGCCGAGACGATAGAGGGCATCCAGGTGGTGAAAGGCAGCGCCCAGGAGCGCCAGGAACAGAACATCTTCCTGGAAAACGCCCGCAAGTTCCGCGACATGTACGTCCTGCAGGGCAAGATTGAGGGCCGCTATCTGCCGCTCCTTGTGCTCAGCGTAACGACGGCGGGCGCGTTCCTCCACGCCCTCCTGCTGTACCGCCAGGGCGCGCTCACCGTCGGCCAGGTTGTTACCTACATGGGCTTGCTGCGGCTGCTGGGATTCCCCACGTTCATCTCCATCTGGACCTTCGCGCTCATCCAGCAGGGCGTTGCCAGCGCCCGCCGCATCCTGCACCTCATCAACACCGAGACCGAACTGGACGAGAACCCCCAGGGCGTGGCGCGCCCCATCCGCGGCGAGATTGAGTTTGACCACGTGTCGTTCTCCTACGACGGCGCGCCTGTGCTGCAGGACATCTCGTTCCGCGCCAACCCCGGCGAGACCGTCGCCATCGTCGGGGAGACCGGCTCGGGCAAGAGCACCCTGACCAAACTGGTGAACCGCACCTACGACGTAACCGCCGGTCGCGTCCTGGTGGACGGCGTGGACGTGCGCGACTGGAACCTGGCTTCGCTGCGCTCCCAGATATCGGCCATTGAGCAGGACATCTTCCTGTTCTCCCGCTCCATCGCCGACAACATCGCCTTCGGCGCGCCGGAAACCGCCACGATGGAAGACATCCGCCGCGCCGCCCAACAGGCCCAGGCCCACGACTTCATCATGGGTTTCGCCAACGACTACCGCACGGAAATCGGCGAGCGGGGCGTTACCCTGTCCGGCGGGCAGCGCCAGCGCCTGGCCATCGCCCGCGCCTTCCTCACCGACCCGCGCATCCTCATCCTGGACGACTCCACCAGCGCCATTGACAGCGCCACCGAGGACGAAATCCAGAAGGCCATGCGGCGCATCATGAAGGGCCGCACGACGCTGCTCATCACCCACCGCCTGTCGCAAATCCGCTGGGCCGACCGAATCCTGGTGCTGCGGCGCGGCCGGCTGGTGGATCAGGGCACCCACGACGAACTGCTGGCCCGCTGCGACGCCTACAGGCGCATCTTCGCGCGCTACGGCGTGGCCGCGCCCGCCTCCGACCAGAAGTCTGCATGAGGGAAACGCCATGGGCTGGATGATGGATGGACTGGAAAGCGACCGCTACGACCGAACCTATGGCGACCTCAACCTGGTTCGGCGCGTGCTGGCCTACTTCAAGCCGCACTGGAAGGCCATGGCGGTGGTTGTGCTCGCCATCGTGTGCGATTCGGCCGTCAGCGCCGGCACCCCAATCCTCATCTCGTGGGGCATTGACCAGGTGGCCGGCCAGATGTCCAATGCCACCATCGCGCTCATCGTCGGCATCGTGCTGGCGTTCAGCGGCATGGCCTGGGTGTTCAACTACATGCGGTGGCGCATCTCGGCGCGCGTCGTGGGCGACGTGGTGCTCAAACTGCGGCAGGACGCCTTCGCCGCCGTAACCCAGCGCGACCTGTCGTTCTACGACGAGGAGCCTTCGGGCAAGATCGTGAGCCGCGTTACCTCGGACACGCAGGACTTCTCCGAAGTGGTCATGCTGGTGCTCAACCTGGTCAGCCAGTTGCTCATGGTGCTGGTGCTGTTCGCCGTGCTGGCCACCATCAACCTGCGGCTCACGCTGGTGCTCTTGGCCCTGGTGCCCGTGGTCATCGGCCTGGCCCTTTCGTTCCGGCGATTCGCCCGCTCCGTAACGCAGAAAGCGCGCCGTGTCTTGGCGAAGGTCAACGCCCTCATCCAGGAATCCATCAGCGGCATCGCCGTGGCCAAGAACTTCCGCCAGGAAGCCGCCGTGTACAAGGACTTCCAGCGCCTGAACCAGCAGGCATACCGCGTGAACCTCATCCGCGGCTGGACGCTGAACACCATCATCCCCCTGCTGGAGATCACCGTCGGCGTGGGCACGGCGCTCATCGTGTACTACGGCGGCATCGTGAGCCTGCGCGGGCTGCTCACGCCCGGCCAGTGGTACCTGTTCGTCCAGGCCATGTACCACTTCTGGGGGCCGCTCACCAGCATCGCGTCGTTCTGGAGCCAGTTCCAGGATGGCCTGTCCGCCGCCGAACGGGTCTTCGCGCTGATTGACGCCGAGCCGAAGGTCGTGCAGGTGGCCGCGGAGCCGGTGCCCAAACTTGAGGGGCGTGTGGAGTTCCGCCACGTGCATTTCACCTACACGGGACGCGAGGTGGTGCTGGACGACTTCTCGCTGGAGATTCGCCCCGGCGAAACGGTGGCCATCGTGGGCCACACCGGCGCGGGCAAATCCAGCCTGGCCCGGCTCATCGCGCGCTTCTACGAGTTCCAGGGCGGGCAGATTCTCATTGACGGGCACGACATCCGCACCTTTGACCTGGCCCAGTATCGGCGGCAGTTGGGCATCGTGCCGCAAGAGCCGTTCCTGTTCTCGGGCACCGTCATGGACAACATCCGCTACACCCGCCCCGAGGCCACCGACGACGAGGTGCGCGCCGCCGCCCGGAAGATCGCCAACGGCGAGTGGGTAGAACTCCTGCCCAACGGCCTGCTCACCGACGTGGGCGAGCGGGGCGGGCGGCTGTCCATGGGCCAACGCCAACTGGTAGCCCTGGCCCGCGTGGTCCTGGCCGACCCGCGCATCCTCATCCTGGACGAAGCCACCGCCAGCGTGGACCCGTTCACCGAGGCGCAGATTCAGGAAGGGCTGGAGGTGGTCATGGCGGGCCGAACGTCCATCGTCATCGCCCACCGCCTGTCCACCGTGGAGAACGCCGACCGCATCATCGTCCTGCGCAACGGGCGCATCATTGAGGAAGGCACGCACCGCTCGCTGCTGGCCGCGGGCGGGCACTACGCGGAACTGTACAACACGTACTTCCGGCACCAGTCGCTGGAATACATAGAGCAGGCGCGGCTGCTCGCCGCCGGCGCGTGAGAATCCACGCGAAGGTATTACGCCCTACGCGGGGCGTCTGCCGCTGCCCGCGCCCGTTTCCCCTTCTCGCCCCGCCTGCGGGGAGAGAAGGGGGCCAGGGGGGATGTGAGGGGTACCCCCCAACGCGCGGGATTCCACCGCAAGGACGCGGCCGGCTTGACCCCGTGCGCCCCCTGTGCTATGCTGCGCCCAATCGCCATCGGGCGGAGGGTATCCCTAGATCACACAGGAGGAGCACCCATGAAGCCCAGGGGTTCGGTCTTCGGCCGCCGGTGTGCCGTCTTCGCGGCGCTCCTGGCGGCGTTTTTCCTGTTGTTCGCCTTTTCCACATCGGCCGCCGCGCCCTTCGGACGATACCTGGCCCTGGACGGCGCCGATGACTACGCCGACACTCCCGACCACCCCGAACTGGACGTCGGCGATGAGACAGGCGAGAGCCTCACCGTAGAAGCGTGGATGAACTACCAGCCCGGCTCCGCGTACCTTTCCCGCTACATCGTCCGCAAGGACATGGCCTACGAGTTGTTCCAGCAGCCTGGTTCCGGGAGCGCTCGTTGCCTGGGGTTCATCATCTACTTCTCGGGTGGCACTCCCAAAGGTGCAATCCACTGCAAATCGTCGGCCTATGCCTACGGATGGCACCATGTGGCGCTGGTGTACGACAAGGCCGCGGGAGAGGCGCGCATCTTCCTGGATGGGAGACGCTTCGCCACCTACTCCATCGGCGTGTCCAACCTGTACAACAGCGGCTATCCGCTGCGAGTCGGCGAGTATTTCATGTCTGCAGTGGACGAAGTCCGCATCTCGGACATCGCGCGGTATGCCGGCGACTTCACGCCGCCGTCGGTGCCGTTCGTCTGCGACGGCAATACCCGCGCGCTGTGGCATTTTGACGAGGCGGCGGGCGAGACCACGTTTCACGACGCGTGCGGCACCGACAATGTGCTCGTGGGACGCAACGGCGCGCACACCGAGGGCGGCGACGCCCTGACGCCCACTGCGACCCCCACCGCGACGCCGACGCGCACGCTGACCCGCACGCCCACACCGACGCGGACCGCGACGCGCACCGCGACACCGTCGCACACCTACACCCCGCGGCCCACGAATACGCCCGGCCCTTCGCCGACGTGGGTCCCGGGGACGCAACGGCGCTTCCGCCTGCCCGTCGTCTACCGCCAGTGGTACCCATCGCAGGCACCTACGCCCACCTCCACGCCGACACGCACCCCCACACGAACGGCAACCCCCGGCCAGGCGGTCATCCGAATCGGCGTGGGGGCCGACCTCAGCGGGGATGCCGCGCCCTATGGATGGCAGCAGACCAACGCCGTCCAACTGGCCATCAACCAGGTCAACGCCGCCGGCGGCATTCGCATCGGCGGGACGACCTACCGGCTAGAAACGGTGGTGGCCGACAGCGGGTGCGATGCGACACAGGCTCCGGGTGCCGCCACCGCGCTGATCAACGCGGGGGTTGTGGCCGTGGTGGGGCACACGTGCAGCGCCGAATCCATCGCTGCCCAGCCCATCTACTACGCCGCCGGCGTGCCTATGATCTCCTCTTCGTCCAGCAACCCGGAACTGACCCAGTTGGGCTACAATACGACCTTCCGAACGCGGCCCCACGACGGCACGCCAGCCTCCATGTTGGCGGCTCACCTGCGCATCTGGGCGGGCCTGTCCACGAGCGCCATCGTGGACAGCAGCCCGGCGGTGCCCTGGTGGGGCGACTCCTACGCGGCGACCTTCACGGCGCTGGGTGGCACCATCACCAGTCGGCGCGCGGTGAACAGCACCGACGAATTCACGGCCACGCTGGCGGCTATCCAGGCGGAAAACCCGGAGGCCATCGCGAACTTGTCCCTCTCGGGGCCGGTGGAGGCCGGCCTGTTCAGCCAAATCGCCTGCGACCTGGGGATGACGGATGTGCCCGTCGGCTGGATGTCGCGGACGAACGACGAGTCGGTGTTGACCGACTACGCCAACACGGCCGGGGCGGCAGCGGAAGGCGACTACATCGCCATGTCGTTCCGACGGTTCCAGGACATGCCCGGCTGGCAGAGTTTCCTGGATGCGTACCGCGCGGCTGGGTTCGCCCATGAACCCGACGACCCTGGCGTCCTGGGCGCGTTTGCCTACGACGCCGCCGGCATCATCATCTCCGCCATGGGCCGGTCGCAGAGCACCAGCCCTGCCGTGATTCGGGATTTCATCGCCGCGACGAGCAACTACGAGGGCGTGGTGGGCACCTACGTGCGGTTTGACGCGCATGGCGACGTCATCCCGCAGTGGTCATGGCTCACGCGGCGGCAGGGCGGGCAGTGGGTGATCGTGAGCGGTGGCAGCCAGGCGGCAGACGCCGACCGCATCCGCGAGTAGCGCGCGTGGGGCACCGTGGCCCCGCCCCGCGCGGGCCCTCGTCATCAACGAATAACACGAATCTACACGAACGAGTTTGCGTGCTGGGGGCGTCGGGAGACGCTAAGCCCTCGCAGCATGGGGGTTCGCCCCCGCGCACTGGCACGCCCTCATGCAGCCCGAGGCTAGAGCCGTCGGGCTGAACGAGCAAAGCCCCGAAGGGGCTTCGTCCCTTCAGCGCCGGGGTGCACTCCCGCATTCCGCCCGAGGCTAAAGCCGTCGGGCTGAACGAGCAAAGCCCCGAAGGGGCTTCGTCCCTTCAGCGCGGGGGGTTCAGCCCCGCATTCCGCCCGAGGCTAAAGCCGTCGGGCTGAACGAGCAAAGCCCCGAAGGGGCTTCGTTCCTTCAGCGCGGGGGTTCAGCCCCGCGCGGCACGCGCCGCCCCGATTTTTCGCGCCGTTTCGTGTCCTTCGCGATCCAAACGCCCCTCACCCTAGCCC
>DAOTVT010000135.1:0-6721 GCA_034436295.1 Anaerolineae bacterium
GGCCTAGAAATCCCAATCCGGATGCGGGGTGGGCAGCCGCAGGACGGCATCCAAGTTGCGCAGGAGTTCCTCAGGCCCCGACAACGCGTCCGTGGCGGTTAGCGCGCTGGCCGGCTGCACCCCTAGCCACAGGCGCGTGAAGGCGTTGACCGTGGCGGAGAGCGTCGGCAACGATGGGTCCATGCCCCGCTCGGCTGCCGACGAGGGGCCCAGGGTTACCACGTAGTCGCCGCCGACGCCGCGCCACCCCGCCCCCTCGCCCAGGTACGGCTCAATGGGATCCGACAGGCGCAGGTTGAACCGCACCTGGCCCCAGGGCAGGTGGGTGCGCGCCAGGCACCCCGGCAGGTCGCAGATGCGCATCTGCCAGTAGGCGTTTGCGGCCATGAAGTTCTCCATGTCCGAGCCGCGGGTGGCCCTGCGGGTGTGGAAGGGGTGCTCCAGCAGGTCCTGGATTTGGATGTCGGGCGGTTCACGCATTTGCACGAGAAGCACCTGGTCGCCCCAACTCCGAACGAGCGCCATGAGTTCCAGGAACTGGGCGGGGGTCTGATACGCGAGCCACAGGATGCGGTAGGGGCCCATTTCGCGGTTGGCCGGCACGCACCACAGGTGATGGGTCAGGGCGCCGTCGGGGCCGTCGGCGTAGCCCAGGCCGAACCCGCCGTGCTCTACCATTTCACCCCGGCTCAAGGCGAGGGGCGGGAAGTTGAGGCTCCCATGACGGCGGCGGCGCGCCAGGCGGGAGGCGTGGATGGCCGGCGCGTCGTCCAGGCTCAGGCGGCGCGGCACGCGGGGGCGCACGCTCACCTTGAGGGTGGCCGGGTCAAAGCGCGCGATGTGCTCGTACACGCCCGTGCCGAAGCCGAGGGCGTCGTAGAACCCCAGGTCAAACGCGCCGAGACCCGCGACAAGCGCGCCGTCGGCAGCGGCCTGGGCCAGCGAATGGGCCGTGAGCCGCCGGGCCAGGCCCTGCTTGCGGGCGACGTAACTGGTGGCGACGGCCGCAACGCCCGCGAAGGGCAACTCCTCGTCCATGTAGCGCAGGGAGCCTGGGACGATGGCAACGGCGCACTCGGGGCTGTCCCCGATGTCGGCGACGAAGGTCTGGCCGGCCCCCAGAAGGTCGTCCACGGCTTCCTCTTTGCCCTCTTTGAGCCAGCCGGTTTCCCACCAGGTGCGGAGGACGGCGTCGCGGTCCTTTGTAGGGTCGTAGCGGCGGAAGTTCACGCAAGCACCTCTCAGGCGGAGTTTGGCGTCCAGGCACAGGGCGCGGATGGGATTGTACCCTGTCGGGCGTCGGGCGGCAAATGGGGGGCGCCGCGACCCCATGGGTTCTTCTCGCGCTAGACCCGCAACTCCACCACGTCCCCGTCCTGGAGGACGTAGTCGCGGGGGACCATCTGGCCGTCAAACTGCGCGCTGCCCCACACGCGCGCCGCCTTCAGGTCGCGCAGGAAGTCCTGATGCACCGCGGCGGCGAAATCCTCCACCGTGCTCCCCTTCTTGATGACGAACGGCGCGCTGAAGTCGGGGTCTTTTCCGGGCGGCTTGGCGTAGATGCGGATGACGCCCAGGTTCTGGAAGACCTCGTGCTTCAGCCGCTCCAGGTTGCGCCCCGTTGCCGCCGAGACGGGCATCACGGGCCAATCCTCGTCCAGCAGTTCGCGGAAGATGTCGTACACCTCGTCCCATTCCTCGGAGTCGGCCTTGTTGGCCAGCACCAGGAACGGCTTGAACGTCCAGCGGCGGTCTTCGGGGTAGCGGGCCTTGCGGTGCAGGGGGACGATGCGGCTCTGCTCCAGGAGCGCCACCGACTCCTCCAGGTGCCGGAGCGGGTCCGTTCGCACGTCCACCACCAGCAGGATGAGGTCCACGCGGCGCAGGAGGTCCATCATCGCCGGCTCTACGAATTCGGCGCTCAGGGGTGGCGTGTCAATCAGTTGAATCTGGACGTTTTCCACCGGCATCATACCGGGCGTCGGCGTCCAGGTGGTGAAGGGCGCATCGGAGACTTCCGGCTCGGCGTTGGTCAGCGCCCGCACCAGGGCCGACTTGCCCACGTTGGTGGGGCCGACGACGGCCACCTGCCCCGCGCCCTCGCGGTCAATCCGATAGGCCGACTCGCGGCGGCTGGCGGCCTTGGCCCCCTGGGGGCTGGTGCGCAGTTTGGACAGTTTGCGCCGCAGGTCGCCCACCAGGTGCTCGGTGCCCTTGTGCTTGGGAATCAGGGCGATGAACTCCTCCAGCCGGGCGATCTTCTCCTCGGTTGTCTTCGCCTCTCGGTATCGTCTTTCGGCCTCTTGGGCCTCTGGGGGAAGGTTGGTCGGCATGATTCCACCCGCGAAACGGTCTGGCCCATTGTATCCGCGATTTGCGGGGCGCGTCAAATGGCGCGGGGCGAAGTCGCAGGCGCGCCACCCGTGCGCGCGTCGGCCTTGCCTGCCGGACGGCGACTTGGTTCCAAACTCTGTTGGTCGCGGCATGGGACAGGTGCGACGCACTTCCGAAAGCGCGTCGCACCTGTCCACCTTGCTCACCGACGCAAAACGGAACCGAGCCCGGACTGCCGCCTGCTTGCGGCGGCGCGCGCCCTGGGGTATAATCCGGCTGCCGATGAGCAACCTGACGCCATTCCGACAAGGATAACACGATGCTAACCTTTCTTCAGTTCATCCCGTTTCTGCTTCTGGTGCTCCTGGCCAACTACGCCGAACGACAGCAGACCGTCAGGTACGTGGTGTATGCGCTGCTGGCGCTGATGGACGCGGCGTGCCTCCTGGGGAGCCTGGTCTTCGCCGCCGCGCATGTGTTGCAGGCGTACATGCCGTCGGAACTCCTCGCTTTCTTGAACGCGAACCTGCTGGGTGTGGCGGCGGTGCTGTTTCTGGTGGGCGCGGTGGGGTTGGCCGCGCTTCTGCCGCCGGTGCGCCGCGGGATCGCCCGCTTCACCGACACCAACCCCGCCTCGCCCGTCGGTGTCGTCGCGCTGTCCTTCGCCGCCTACTACGTGGGCGCGAGCGTGGGCCAGGTGCTCCTCGTGGGCGGGCTGGAGGGCCTGGCCGCGCTGCCGCTGGAGACCACGCTGGCGGACCTGCTGCTGACGGGCCTGGCGATGGTGATGTTCGGCGTGTTCGGCGTGGGCTGGCCCATCCGCCGCACGTGGGGCGACACCCTGCGCCGCCTGGGTCTGCGCCGGCCCACGTGGAGGCAGGCGGGCTTCGCGCTTGGGGCGGTGGCGGGATTCCTGCTGCTGGACTACGCCGTGGCGGTGGCGTGGCACGCCCTGAACCCCGACCAGTACGACTTCATCGGGCGGGTGAGCCTGGGCTTGTTCGGCGAGATGAGCGTGGCCAAGGCGGCGGCTATCGGCCTGTCGGCGGGCATCGGCGAGGAGGTGCTGTTCCGCGGCGCGGTACAGCCCCGCTTCGGCCTGTGGATCACGGCGCTGCTGTTCACCGCAGGGCACACGCAGTACGGCCTCAGCCCCGCCACGCTGGAGATCTTGCTCATCGGCATCGTCTTGGGTATCATCCGCAACAGGGCGAACACCACCACCTGCATCGCCATCCACGTGCTGTACAATTTCGTGGACATCCTGTTGCTGCCGCTGTTTCCGTAAGCGAGCCATTAGCCCAGAGCCATTAGCCTTTAGCCGTTCGCGTTGAGCCGCAACGTTAGGGCTGATTGGGTAAGCCAAAGGCTAGAGGCTAACGGCCAACGGCTAAAGGCTAATGGCCAAAGGCCGATCTCCGATGACCGATGTGGAAGACCGTCTGCGCAAACTGAGATCGCTGGGCGTGCACAAGGGGACGGCGCACCTGAAGCCCGCCCCGCCCGCCCGACGCCGCTACCCGGTGGAAGACCTGGTGGCCGGGCGCGTGGTGGAGAACGAGGCAGGGGCGTTCTACCTGGTGGAGGAGACGTTCCCGCTCCATCACGCCCACGGCGCGCCCACCCTGGGCGACCTGCTGGCCTGCCCGTGCGATGTGCCGGCGCGGTTGGCGCGCGACCCCGCCATCGCCGACATGGACTACCGCCGCGCCGCGTTCCTGGACATTGAGACCATCGGTCTGGCCGGCGGCACGGGCACCGTCGCCTTCATGGTGGGGCTGGGGTTCTACGAGGACGACGCCTTGCGCGTGGAGCAGTACTTCATGCGCGACTTCCCCGAGGAGCCGGCCATGCTCACTGCCCTGGCGCGGCGGCTGGACGAGATGGACTGGCTCGTGAGTTTCAACGGGCGCGGGTTTGACCTGCCCATCCTGACCACTCGCTTCATCATGAACCGCATGCCGCCCCGCCTGGCCGATGCGCCCCATCTGGACCTCCTGTTTCCGGCGCGGCGCCTGTGGAAGTCGCGCCTGGAATCGTGCCGACTGAGCGCGCTGGAGAAGGCGATCCTGGGGTTCTACCGCGACCAGGCCGATGTGCCCGGGTATCTCGTGCCCCAGATTTACTTTGACTACCTGCGCACGGGCGACGCCCGCGAGATCGCCCGCGTGTTCTACCATAACCTGTACGACATCGTGTCGCTGGCGGCGCTGGCGGGGCACATGTGCCGCCTGCTCCACGCGCCCGACACCGCGACCGCCGTCCCGGGCGAAGACCTGCTCCGCGCCGCCGCGCTGCTGGAGCAGGCGGGAGACGCCGCGCGGGCCGAGGCCGCCTACCGCCGCGCCATCGCATCGCCCCTCTCGCCCGAGGCGCGCGAGGAGGCTTTGCACCATCTGGCCGTGCTCCTGAAGCGGCAAGGGCGGCGCGACGAGGCCCGCGAAATCTGGCGCGCCCTGGCCGAGGCCCGCTACGGGGCGGATGTCGCCGCGCTGGTGGAGTTGGCCAAGGACTGCGAGCACCGCCAGCGGGACTACGCCGCGGCGCTGGCCTATACCGAGCAGGCCCTGGCGCGGGTACAGGCGTGGCCGCCTGGCGCGCAGAAGACTCGCGCCCTGGCCGAGTTGCAGCGCCGCGCGGAGCGGTTGAGGGGCAAGGCGCTCGCGGGCGGGGGCGCGGCATAAGGGCGAACCCGCGTGCCTGTCTCGCCGTCGCGGAAGCGCGAACGGCTGCGCATAGGCAATCGGAACGCGAAGGGCACGAAAGGGCGCGAGAAGCACGAAAGCCGTTTCGCGTCTTTCGCGCCATTTCGCGAGTTTCGTGCTCCAAGTGTCTCCCTTGCGCGCTGATCATCCACGAATGGGCGCGGGTATGGGTTTCGTTCGCTGTGCCATCAGCGCGCCGTCGCGCGCTACTCCCGCACCCAGGCCCGCACGACGGCGAGACAGCCCACGGTGGCGGCCAGGGAGACGGCCGCAAGCCCCGCTACCCCCAGCCGCGTGAGCGCCCACGGCCCCGACACGCTGGCCACGCTGGCGCCTGCCAACCCCACCACCGCGCCCAACGCCAACGCCTTGCCCCGCTCCTCGGGCGCCTGTTCGCTCAACAACGGAATCAAACTGACGATGGAGAACTCAAACGCGAAGCGCATGAGCGCGATGCCCGCAAGGGCAGGAACCAGCCCGCGGTTCAGGACGGGCAACAGCGCATACGCCACCAGCGAGAGCGCCAACCCGCCCAGCACGCTGCGCCGCTTGCCCAGGCGGTCGGCGGCCACGCTCACCAGGACGCTCCCCGCCAGGTCCGCCGCGCCCACCACCAGCGCCGTCGCGCCCAGGGCTGCCGCGTCCAGGCCGTACTCGCCCTGGAGCCACGCGCCGTACACGATGGAGACGTTCATCCCCGCCAGGACCAGAAGCCCCATGCCGACAATGGTGGCCCAGGCCGACGCCCCGTTGGCGCGAAAGGCCACGAGCCGCCGCCCCTTCGCGCCGAGGCTGAGGCTGCCGCCCTGCGCCTGGGGCGGGGGATCGGCACGCGCCACGGGCGGCGCTCCCTGGAACAGACATGCGGATGCGGCGATTCCCGCGCCCAGGATGAAAAACGGCGCTCGCCACGAGGTCCGCTGGATCAGGAATCCCATGGCCGACAGCCCGACGAGGTTGGACAGCGCCCAGGCGTATTCCACGATGCCCAGGCCACGCGCGCGGCGGTCGTAGGGCAGGCGTGCGCTCAGGTACGCCTGGAGCGATGGGACGAACGCCGCTGTTCCCACCCCCACCGTGAGCATCCCCAGCATGAGCGCCCACGGCGAGCGGCTGGCGCCGATGAGGATCATGCCCGCGCCAGAGATGACCAGTTCGGCCTGGAGGATGCGGCGATACCCGAAGCGGTCGGCCAGCGCGCCGAAGATGGGCGCCGTGATGCCGACGGCGTTGCGGGCGCCGAGGAGCCTGCCCAGCGCGACGATGTCCATGCCCATGCCCGCGGCGAAAATCGCCAGGAACGGGCCGAACATCTGCTTGGCCGTGTCCACCAGCAAGCGGGTGCCCAGGCCGACGCCGATGAGCCATGCGGTGGAATGGGGGCGTGCTGCCGATGGGGTTGCGGCGTGTCCGTTGTGCGTCAAGCGATGCTCTCCATGGCGAAGGGTTACGCTATTGTACCACAAGTGGCGGCAGGGGCGCGAAGAGGGCGTGTTGACCCCTCACCCTGGCCCTTTCCCGCTTTCAGGGGTAGGTTGTTTTGTTCGTTCCAGCAAGGGGTGGCGAGACAGATCCTCTGCTGCTATAATGGTGGCTACCAGTCCCCCAATACAGCA
Organism: Anaerolineae bacterium; assembly: GCA_034436295.1. Taxonomy (GTDB): domain Bacteria; phylum Chloroflexota; class Anaerolineae; order DTLA01; family DTLA01; genus DTLA01. The sequence continues at coordinate 6,656 of DAOTVT010000135.1, forward strand.
GGAGGAAGATCATGTCTCGCCACCAAGTATTATCCGACTGGACCCGTGAATTGTCAATCCACATGC
>DAOTVT010000136.1:0-2227 GCA_034436295.1 Anaerolineae bacterium
ATGATGAACGGCATCAGGTTCTGCGTGCCCCTCGCCGCCTCCTCCAGCGCGGCCAGTTTCTGGCTCACCGCCTCGTTGTTGCGCTCGGCTCGCACCCGCTGCAGGCGCGCGATCTGCCGCCGCTCGCCCTCCCTGTCCATCTCCAGCAGGGGAATCTCCAGCGGCTCCTCGGCCACGTACTCGTTGACGCCCACGACGACGCGCGCCTTGGTGTCAATCTCGCGCTGGTAGCGGTAGGCCGACTCGGCGATCTGCCGCTGGAAGTAGCCCTTCTCTATGGCGGGCAACACGCCGCCGAGCGCCTCAATCTCGCGGAAGTAGCGGTTGGCCTCCTGCTCCATGCGGTTGGTCAGCGCCTCCACGAAGAAACTGCCCGCCAGCGGATCCACCGTGTTGACTACCCCCGACTCGTGGGCGATGATCTGCTGCGTGCGCAGGGCGATGGTAACGGCCTTCTCCGACGGCAGGGCCAGCGCCTCGTCCATGGAGTTGGTGTGCAGCGACTGCGTCCCGCCCAGCACCGCCGACAGGGCTTCCAGCGCCGTGCGGACGATGTTGTTCTCGGGCTGCTGGGCCGTCAGGCTGCAGCCAGCGGTCTGCGTATGGAACCGCAGCCACCACGAGCGGGGGTTCTTGGCGCCGAACTTGTCGCGCATGGCCTTGGCCCAGATGCGCCGCGCCGCGCGGTACTTGGCGATCTCCTCAAAGAAGTCCATGTGCGCGTTGAAGAAGAACGACAGGCGCGGCGCGAACTCGTCCACGTCCAGCCCGCGCTGCATCGCCCACTCCACGTAGGTCATGCCGTCGGCCAGGGTGAAGGCCAATTCCTGCGCCGCCGTGGCCCCCGCCTCGCGGATGTGATAGCCGCTGATGGAGATGGTGTTCCACTTGGGCACGTGCTTGCTGCCGAACTCTATCGTGTCCACGATGAGCCGCATGGACGGTTTGGGCGGGAACAGGAATTCCTTCTGGGCGATGTACTCCTTCAGGATGTCGTTCTGGATGGTCCCGCCCAGTTGCTCCATCTTCCAGCCCTGCTTTTCGGCGGCCACCAGGTACATGGCCCAGATGACGGCGGCGGGCGCGTTGATGGTCATGGACGTGGTGATCTCGCCCATGGGGATGCCGTCAAACAGGATTTCCATGTCGGCCAGCGACGAGACGGCCACGCCGCACTTGCCGAACTCGCCAGCGGCTTCGGGCGCGTCGGTGTCGTAGCCGTAGAGCGTGGGCATGTCAAACGCCACGGAAAGCCCCGTCTCGCCGTGCTTCAGCAGGTACTTGAACCGCGCGTTGGTCTCCTCGGCGGTGCCGAACCCCGCGAACATGCGCATGGTCCACGGGCGGCTGCGGTACATGGTGGGGTGGACGCCGCGCGTGAACGGGAACTCGCCTGGCCAGCCGATGTCGCGGTTGAAGTCCACGTCGGCGATGTCGGCGGGCGTGTACAGGCGCTGCACGGGCTCGCCCGAGACGGTGATGAACTTCTCGCGGCACTCAGGCAGGCGGCGCAGCGAATCCTTGAGGGTTGTCTCCTCCCAGCGCCGACGATCTGCTTCTATTTGCTCAAGTTCTTTCCTGTCAAACATGTGCTACCTCCCGCTACAGGCTCTTGGGCCTTTAGCCGTTAGCCTTTAGCCTTTAGCCATCAGCCGTCAGCGTTTGTCTTCAAGCAGGGTCTGATGGAACGATACGAGCATTCTCTTCACCTCGTACAACTCGTCCACCAAATCTTCGTAGGTGGAGTTGTCCATGAAGCCAAGGTCGCGCGCAAGCAACAGGTGATACTCTGCCTCGCTGGCCGAGCCCATGGCGATCTGTACGAATCGGGCCTTTTCAGTATCGCCGCCCCTGCCACAACCTTCTGCGATGTTGGCAGCGATGGAAGAACAGGCTCGCCGCAGTTGGCTCGTCAGCCCGTATATCTCGGACTTTGGAAAGGCCGCGGTGGCCTCATACACCGCCAGGGTCAGCGCATGTGCCCTTCGCCAAACCTCCAGTTTCCGAAAATCTCTCACATTCTGCCTCCGCGCACCGTCGGCCTTCCCCAGCCCCAGGCCAATGGCCAAAGGCTAAAGGCTAAAGGCTAGAAGCCAGCATCCGCTAGTACTCTATCCCCCGCCGCGCCTGCACCCCCTCGGCATACGGGTGCTTGATGTCCAGCATCTCGGTTACCAAATCGGCGCGGCGCACGATTTCGGGGTGGGCGTTGCGGCCCGTCAGCACC
>DAOTVT010000137.1:0-3266 GCA_034436295.1 Anaerolineae bacterium
TCTCGTTTGCAATGTGGTATGATTCATTTCGGGGTGCCTCCTTCGTGTGGTGGTTTCGTATAACTCTACTTTACACCAAGGGGCACCCCATTTTCAAGTCCTCCCTCAAAAAGGCCAAACTCCAGGGCAAAGCCCCGAAGGGGCTTCGCCCACGTAGCGCAGGGGTTCAGCCCCGCGCTGCCACGGCGACTTTCGTGCCCTTCGCGATCCAAGCGCCCCCCACCGCGGGGGTTCAGCCCCGCGTGGCCACGGCCATCCGCGAATCACACGAACCGGCACCAATGGAAAGCCCCACGCTCCGCCCGACGCTGAAGCATCGGGCTAAACGGGCAAAGCCCCGAAGGGGCTTCGCCCACGTAGCGCGGGGGTTCAGCCCCGCGCGGGCCACCGCAACTTTCGTGCCTTTCGCGCCCTTTCGTGCCCTTCGCGATCCAAACGCTCCTTCAGCGCGGGGGTTCAGCCCCGCGCGGCCGACCGCGACTTTCGTGCCTTTCGCGCCCTTTCGTGCCCTTCGCGATCCAAACGCCCCACGCCCACCGCTACGGCACGCCGCCCGCAGGCAGCAGCACCTCGCGCTGCACCTGCCCGCCCGCGTCGGCGCGGAAGCGCACCTGCGCGTCGTGCACGATGCGCGTGCGCCACAGTTCCGCCCGCCGCACGCCATCCTTCCCGATCCACGCCCACAGGATGGCGCCATCCCGCGCCGTGTCGTAGTTGTCAATGTCAAACACGAAATCGCCCAGGCTGTACGCGATGAGTTTGCCCTTGTATATCTCGGTGGGTTGGAGCACGTGCGGATGATGGCCCACCACCAGGTCGGCGCCCGCATCCACCGCGCGGCGTGCGGCCGCCTGCTGTTCGGACGTCGGCGCAGGCTCGTACTCCATGCCCCCGTGCAGGATCACCACCACCGCGTCCGCCTGTCGCTTGGCCTCCTCAATCTGCCGCGCCATGCGGTCCAGGTCGTCCAGGTAGGCTACGCCAGGACGGGCATCCCCCGCCGCGAAGTTCGCCGCCCGCGCATAACTCAGCCACGCCACCAGCGCCACCCTGACCCCGCCGACGGTGTAGAAGAGCGGGCGCTCGGCTTCCGCGCGATTCTCCCCCGCGCCCACGATGGCCAGCCCCTGCGCCGCCAAATAGCCGACCGTCTCCTCCATGCCCGCGACGCCGAAGTCCAGGATGTGATTGTTCGCCAGCGACACTGCGTTCAGCCCCGAACGGCCCAGCCCCACGGCCGTGGACGGATGGGCGCGGAAGACGTAGGTCTTCACGGCCGGCTCGCCCCCCAGCGCAATCGGGCACTCCAGGTTCGCCACCGCGATGTCGGCCTGCCGCAGCGCCGACGCCACCGGCGCGAAGGGGTAGTCCACGCCGTACCGGTCCGCGTACTCGCCCACGGTGCGGGCCAGCATCACATCGCCGACAGCGGCCAGCAGCACCGTCCCATCCTCGGCGGGCAACGCGCCATCCCACGCCGCAAGCGTGGGCGGGCCAGGCGTGGGAATCGGCGCGGGGACACCGCCAACCACTGGCGCAAGGACATGGATGAACCGCCCCTCGCGCAGCACCACCTGCGGCGCGCCGCCCGCGTGGAGCGCGGCGACGCGAATCCCCGCCACCCGCGACGGCGCGTACCACACGCCGCGCACCTGCCCCGCGCCCGACAGGACGGTTACCGTGCCGCCCTCCGTCGCCGCCAGGATTTCCGGCGCGCCGTCGCCGTCCAGGTCGGCCACGGCCACATCCCACACGCCGCCCGCCACCGCGGCCTGCCAGCGCGTCGTGCCCTCCGGCGACAGAGCGATCACGAGGTTCACCGGATCGCCCGCGCCGACGATGAGCGCGGGGCCGCCGGCGACTTCGGCCTCGGTCCAGACCGGCATCCCGCCGCCCAGCGCCACTTGCCACAGGCGGCTGCCCTCCGCATTCCAGGCGGCCAGCGTGCCGTCCTGGTCGCCGGAGACCCACGCGGCGCCGCCCAGCGCCGAGGGGCGCGCCCGAACCGGCAGGCGGCTGGCCTCCTTGTCCCACACGACCTTGCCATCGGCGGCGACGCCCACCACGTGGCCGCAATCCAGGCCCACCAGGATGTCGGCGCCGGCGACGGATGCGGCCTCCAACGAGACGGGCGCGCCCGCCAGTTGCACCGTCCACCGCGCCGCGCCCGCAGGGTCAAAGGCGGCCAGCGTGCCCCGCCACGTGGCGGCCACAAGCGTGTCGCCCAGCGCCGCCACGTGCGTAACCCGCCCGTCCAGCCGCGCCTGCCAGACCGCATTGCCCGCGCCGTCCAGCAGGTACACGCGGTCGGAATCGTCGCCGACGAGGATTCGCGGCGCGCCGTCGGGGGCGGCGATCACCTGCGCGGCGTAGATGACCGCCTCGGCGCGAAACCGCCACCGCACCGCGCCGTCGGCGGCAAAGGCGTAGAAGTAGCGGTCGTGCGAGCCTGCCAAAATCTCGGAAACGCCGTCGGCGTCCAGGTCGGCCACGTCCAGCGTCCAGAACGCCTCGGTCTCGTGCCAGTTCGCGGCGGTGGGATATTCCCACTGCGGCTGGAGCGCCAGCGACGGCACGGGCGTCGGCGACGGCGTGGGCGCAGGAGTGGGCGAGGCAACAGGCGATGGCCGCGGCGTTGCCGTCGCGGCGACAGGCGGGCCGCCGGTCGGCGTGGGTGCGGCCGAAGAGCACGCGGCCAACGAAATCGCAAGCAGCATCAGCGCCAGGAGTCGTCTCACGGGGCTACTTTACCCGCGACGGGGCGGGCTGTCAATTGGGGGCGGGCGAGTCGGGCCCGAACGCGCCCTTGGCGTAGGAGCGATGCTCGCAGATGGCGCCCCCGCGCACCTGGAATAGATCCACCCCGCGCGCATGGCGCGGTTCGCCGGTCGGGTCCACCCAGTCGCACCGCCAGCGCATGACGCACCGCAGGCCGAACCCGAAGATGTCCTCAACCTTGATGTGAGCCTGGGGCGCGCGGCGGAAGAAGTCCTGCCAGTACTGCGTTATCGCCGCCTTGCCCGAGTACACGGCGCCGTCGGGCGCGGGGCCGGCAGTCTCCAGGATGCCGTTGTCGGTCATGCACTGCATCATGGCGGCCACGTCGTGGCGGTTGAAGGCCTCGCTGAACTCCAGCACGACGCGCACCGCCGATTCAATCCGCGCCATTCTCATACGGGCGACTCCTTGCGAAAGCCCGCGCAGCGCCCGCCGCGAGCGCAGCGGCGCCGACAAGCGGCGAAGCCGCCGCGGAGCGGCGTCAGGTG
>DAOTVT010000138.1:0-13982 GCA_034436295.1 Anaerolineae bacterium
CATAGTCAGCACAGGCTTCGTTTGGACAGAAATCACCCACATGCGCAAATCCCGGCATCCTGACCTCCTGGCTCAAAGGATGCCCCCATTATAACCTGTTATCCGTAAACACTCAAGAGGGAGACTACCCGGGATTGCGCCCGACGCTGAAGCATCGGGCTCAACGGGCGGAGCCCCTCACCCTAGCCCTCTCCCAGCGGGAGAAGGAACGAGGCGGGCGTATTCCCCCTTCTCGCCCCGCCTGCGGGGAGAGAAGGGGGCCAGGGGGATGTGAGGGGTTCGCCCAGCCGCGAAACGTTACGCGGCCCCCAGCACGCGCACCTGTTCCTCCAGGCGCGCCTTGCGATCGCGCAGGGCGGCCAGTTTCTCCCGCTCCTCCTCCACCACGTCCTCCGGCGCCTTGCGGATGAACCCCTCGTTGGCCAGGAGTTTCTCGGAGCGCGCGATGTCGGCGGCGACGCGCTCCAACTCCTTCGTGAGCCGCGCGCGCTCCTTGTCCACATCCACCATGCCGGCCAGCGGCAGGTACACCTCCACGCCCGGGAACACCAGGGCCAGCGCCTTGTCGGGTCGGCGGGCGAGCGCGGGGGCCAACTCCAGCCGCGCCGCATCCAGACGGGCCAGGCGCACCAGGATGTCGCGTTGGGACGCGAAGGTGTCGTAGAAGGCGCCGGCGGCGATGTGCGCCTCTATCGGCTTGCCGGCCTCCACGTTGTACTCGGCGCGGGCGTTGCGGATGGCGCGGATGGCGTCCATCAGCGCGCCCATCTCCCGCTCGGCGGCCTCGTCGCGAGGGCCGAGTTCGGGCCACGGCGCCACGATGAGCGCCTCGCCCTCGTGGGGCAGGTTCTGCCATATCTCCTCGGTTACGAACGGCATGAACGGGTGCAGCAGGCGCAGGGCGCGCTCCAGCACGTACACCAGCACCGACAGCGCCGCCTGCCTTGAGGCTATCCGCGGACTCTCGTCCTCTCCGTACAGGCGCGGCTTGGTGGCCTCAATGTACCAGTCGCAGTACTCGCCCCAGAGGAAGTCGTAGATTTGGCGCCCCGCCTCGCCGAACTGGTAGTCCTCCATCAGGCGGTTGACGTCGGAGATGAGGCGGCTCAAGCGGCTGAGAATCCACCGATCCACCGGCTCCAGCGCGAGCGCCCAGGGGTCCGGCGCCGGCGGTTCGTCGCCCAGGTTGGACAGCACAAACCGTGCCGCGTTCCAAATCTTGTTGGCGAAGTTGCGGTTGGACGCGATGCGGTCGGGCGAGAGTTTCATGTCCTGGCCAGGCGTGCTGCCGGTAACCAGGGTGAAGCGCAGCGCGTCGGCCCCGTACTCGTCAATCACGTTGAGCGGGTCGTACTTGTCGGCGTCGGGCATGGACTTGGAGATTTTCTTGCCCTGGGCGTTGCGCACCAGGCCATGCAAGTACACGACGCGGTAGGGCACTTCGCCGGTCATCGCCAGGCCGAGCATGATCTCCCGCGCCACCCAGAAGAACAGGATGTCGTAGCCGGTCTCGCGCACCGTCGTCGGGTAGAAGTAGCGCATGTCCTCGGTGTCGTCGGGCCAGCCCAACGTGGAGAAGGGCCAAAGGCCCGACGAGAACCACGTGTCCAGCACGTCGGGATCCTGGCGGATGTTCTTGCTGCCGCAGGAGCCGCACGCCGTCGGGTCGGTGAGGCCCGTCGTCTGCGCGCCGCAGTCGTCGCAGTACCAGACGGGGATGCGATGGCCCCACCACAGTTGGCGGGAAATGCACCAGTCGCGGATGTTCTCCATCCAGTTGGTGTAGATTTTGACGAAGCGCTCGGGCACGATGCGGATGCGGCCATCCTGGACGGCCTGAAGCGCCGGCTCGGCCAGGGGCTTGATGCGCACGAACCACTGCGTGGAGATGCGCGGCTCAACGATGGTGTGGCAGCGCTGGCACGTGCCCACCGCGTGGGTGTACGGCTCAATCTTGACGAGCAGGCCCTCCTTCTCCAGGTCGGCCACCAGGTTGCGGCGGCACTCAAACCGGTCCTGGCCCTGGTAGGGGCCGGCCAGTTCGTTCATGCGGCTTTCCTCGTCCATGACGATGGGGGCTTCCAGCCCGTGCTGAAGGCCGATTTCGTAGTCGGTGGGGTCATGGGCGGGGGTTACCTTGACCGCGCCGGTGCCGAAGGCCGTGTCCACCGTCAGGCTGCCGATGATGGGGATGACGCGGCCGATGGCGGGCAGGACGGCCTGCCGCCCGATGAGGCCAGCGTGGCGCTCGTCGTTGGGATTGACGGCGACGGCGGTGTCGCCCAGGATGGTCTCGGGGCGGGTGGTGGCCACCTGGATGTACTCCGTGGCGCCCTCGGCCCAGCGCCCGCTGCCCCACTCGTGCCGCGGCCCGCTCCAGTCGCCGTTGAGCAGGGGATAGCGCACGTACCACAGGTGGGTGGCCTGCTCCTCGTGCTCCACCTCCAGGTCCGAGATGGCCGAGGTGCAGCGCGGACACCAGTTGACCAGGTAGGTGCCGCGATAGATGAGGCCGCGCTCGTACAGGCGCACGAAGGCGGTGCGGACGGCGCGGGACAGGCCCTCGTCCAGCGTGAAGCGTTCGCGCTCCCAGTCGCACGAGACGCCCAGTTTGCGGTGCTGGTCGGTGATGCGGCGATGGTAGATGTGCTTCCACTCCCAGCACTTCTCTATGAATTTCTCGCGGCCCAGGTCATGACGGGAGATGCCCTGCTTCGCCAGTTCGCGCTCCACCACGTTCTGCGTGGCGATGCCCGCGTGGTCCGAGCCAGGGAGGAACAGGGTCGGCTCGCCGCGCATGCGGTGCCAGCGCGTCATCAGGTCCTCAATGGCGGCGGTGATGGCGTGGCCCAGGTGGAGCGCGCCGGTAACATTGGGCGGCGGCATGGTGATGGTCCAGGGCTGCTTCGCCGGGTCTATGCGCGGGCGGAAGTAGCCCTGCGACTCCCACCACTTGTAGAGGCGCTCCTCGGTGGCGGTCGGGTCGTAGGTTTTGGGCATTTCCTTGCGGCTCATGGGTTCACCTCCAGCGTCTGCAATCGGCCACTGGCCTCCAGCGTTTAGCCATTAGCCTTTAGCCTTTAGCGTTTAGCCGTTAGCCTTTGGCCGCGAGCGCAGGGCTGTGGGCCAATGGCTAGAGGCTAACGGCTAATGGCTCTACAAAAACAAACCCCCTTCGCCACAAGGACGAAAGGGGCTAACCTTCCGCGGTACCACCTTGCTTCCAGCCGCGAACGTATCGCGGCGGACGCTCTTGGGCTATAACGGGCGGACCCGGGGCCGCTTACTCGCCATCGGTTCGGCGGCCCGACTCCCAGGCGACCTTCGGCGGTTTCCGCTGCGAGGGGCTTTCAGCCGGCGACCCCTCTTCTCTACCAGCATCCGCGCGCCTACTCCTCCTGTTCGGCGTCTTTGCTGTTCGGTTGTTGCGCGGATTATAGCATGGGCGGCAGGGGGTGTCAAATGCGAATCCCAGGTTGACACCTCACGAATCCATGCTATACTGAAGCCATGACAACGCTCAGTTCTATTCTGGGAAGCGACCAAAAACCCGACACGCGCACCTACTGGGGCAAAATCTCGGCCCAGGGACTCGCCCAGGCCCTGGTGGCCCATTTCCAGACGCCGACAACGCGCGCCCAGATGACCGGCGACCCCACCCGCATCCTGGTGCAGATCGGGAATCGGCCCGTGGAGCCGTCGGATCCGGCGACCGCGCTCACCGTCGGCATCGTCCAGGACGAGGACAGCATCACGGTTACCATGGGCCAGCAGAAGTGGATCGGCATCGCAGCCGACCTGGCCAGGACCGGCATCATGGCCCTCATCAACCCCTGGTACCTGCTGGGCGAACTGGACGACGTGGCGCGCAACGTGGACTGGCTGGCCCTGCGCAACCAGGTGTGGGAGGTCATTGACCAGTACTGCCACTCGGTGGGCGGTAGCCTGGGAATCCCGCCGGAACTCAAGCAGGTCGTTTGCCCGTATTGCGGCGTGGGCAACCCCGTGGGCCAGCCCAAATGCTCGGCGTGCGGCGCGCCCCTGGGCGACTACCAGCCCGTTACGTGCCCCAAGTGCGGGTACCTGCTCCCCTGGAACAAGCGGTTCTGCACCCGCTGCGGCGCGTCGCTCACCGGCGACAAGCCCGCCCAGCCCAAGCAGAAGCGTTCGGCGCTCATCTAGCGCGACGCCGCCATCTGCGGACGAGAGTCTCTCGCCGTGAGTAACCGCAGGCCAGGAAGATCGCCCCGTCCCCGATACCGCGCTACCGGTACGTAACCACCAACGCCGGCTCCTTGCCCGCCACGCTCCGCGACGAAAACTCGTACAGGTTGCTGGAGCCGCTGGTGTACACCAGCAGCAGCCCGTAGTTCGGCGTGCCGCTGACCCACGCCTGCACAGCCGACGTTACGTCCACGCGCACCCATGCGCTCACCACGTCCAGCGGCACCGCGCCATCCGACACCGCCTCCACATCCGACGGGTCCGTGGCCCCCGCGCCCGACCACGGCACCACCCACGTTACCGTCATTTCCTCCCAGGCTCGCTTCAGCCTGTACGCGCTGAGCGTGCCTGTGCTGGTATTGGAACGGGCCGCGACGTACAGGTGCAACTTGGCGTCCACAATGCGGCGGCCCATGATCTCCGCGGGCAGCGCGGCCCTGACCAGGGCTTTCTGGACGCCGCCGGTTCGCACCTTCAGGTTCGCATCGTTGCCGTGGTTGGCCGGCGGGTTGTCCCATTGGCTGATCCACGAGTCCGCAACGATGCCCGCGCTGACCGTAACCGGCTCCGCAAGCATGGTCCAGTCGGTGAAGACAATGGGCAACCACAGGGCCTTGCGCGCGCCCGGAACCCACGTCGGCGAGGGGCCGGGGGTATTCGTAGGCCGGGGCGTGTAGGTAACCGTCGGCGTGGGGGTTACCGTGGGTGTGCGGGTGGGCGTCGGCGTGCGGGTCGGCGTCGGCGTGTGGGTGGGGGTATGGGTCGGTGTGGGCGTAGGGGTGGGCGTATGGGTGGGCGTGGGCGATAGCGGGTAGATGTAGGTAACGCCGGCCTTGTCATCGTCGGTCAGAGATCGTTTCTTGGTGTCGCCCAACGTCGCCTTGCCGTACATCGTCTTCTCCCCATCTGCAGCGCCATGTAAACCGTGCAGCCCAAGCACAGCGCCCATCGCCCACGCCGCCTCGTTCTCCACATCGTGGCAGCCGGCCCTGCCATCGGTGCACCAGGTATCCGACCAGTCGTTGAAGATCACGTCCGCCTCCACAATCTCGGTCGGGTTTTCAGGTACCCACCACCGATGCACGGAGGCAGCGAATCTGCTCGCTATTTCCGAAGGCGAATCCGACCAAAACACCACATTGTACCCATCCTTGGCAGCGCCCGCGATGGTGGTGGTGCCACCGTAGCGATACTGGAAGTTGGCGGTTGGGACTGTGCTCCATGTGTTCATCGCCCGCCGGACGGCCTCCAGTTCGCCATCACAGTCGGCCGTGTTGGGGTTGATCAGCATTGGCTCGCCCATCGGCTGGGGATAGGTGCCTTTGTCCCAGCGGCCCCCTGTGGTGCTATAGGTAACGAAGAAGTCTTTGGTGTTGCTGGTGCCATTGGCGTTCACGACGCGCACCGGCCCGCTGGACGTCCTCCCCGGCACACGCACGCGAATCACCGTGTCAGACCAGAAGTCCACGCACCCCGGCAGCCAGACGCCTTGATCCTCAAAGAACTCCACCCGACCTGTGCCCTGCGTTGCACCGAAGTTGGCCCCCGTTATCGTTACGAGGGTGGAATCCTGAGCGCAGCCCGTTCCCTCATCCACACCTCGTAACCGATCCTTGTGCGCCGCGCCCTTGTTGGGGGAAAGGCTCGCGATGGACGGAGCGGCAGCAGACCTGGGTGCAACCGCCAGCGCCGCCTCGCGCCACAGGTCGGCGGGTATTCGTATCCCTGGCGCGCCGGCAATCCGGCCCAGAAAGACGCCCAGCGGCACGGACTCAAAGCGTTCGCGATACACGAAGCCCGCGTCCACAAGAAAGCGGCCCTCCTCGCCCCCCACCGTGCCCGCAGGCGAACCGTCCAGAAACAGGATGTAGCGTTGCCCAGGGGCAAAGGTGGGCATCCCGGTTACACTCAATACCCAACCATCCGCTTCCCCACCCTGGATTTCAAAGGCAGCCGAGCCGGTCGCCGCCCCCTTGAGCACGTGCTCCACCTCCACCGTAACCGTGGTGAAGATGAGAGTATGCTCTGGGTTCCAATGGGAGTGAAGGCGGGTTACCGTCCCGACAACCACCCTCTGACTGTCGTCGGCGATCTCCCTCAAGGAGAGCCCAGGCCACTGCGCCAGCGCACGCGAGGACAGGATTGCGGACATGGCGGCGGCGAGCAGCCATCCCAAGAGGAAAACCCGCGCAGAGGGAATCCTGCGAGTTTCTGTAGCCATGATTCACCTCCCGTCGCACAGGCCGAGCCATGTGGCCGCAGGGGTTGCGATGCCGCCCCGGGCCACCTGGCGGCTTCGCATGGAATCGCCTCTAGCCTACACGACAGGACTGACAAAACACTGACACCCGCGGCGGGTATCGGAACACCGAGACACAAAGGGTTCTCTTTGTGTCTCCGTGCCTTTGTGTGAGAACAATATCCCACACAAAGACACAAAGGCACGAGGATTTTTCTTTGTGTCTCCGTGCCTTTGTGTGAGAACAATATCCCACACAAAGGCACCAAGGCACAAAGGTTTCTCTGTGTCTTTGTGCCTCTGTGTGAGAACAATATCCCACACAAAGACACCAAGGCACAAAGATTTTTCTTTGTGTCTCCGTGCCTTTGTGTAAGAAAAATATCCCACACAAAGACACCAAGGCACAAAGGTTTCTCTGTGTCTTTGTGCCTCTGTGTGAGAAAACTATCCCACACAAAGACACAAAGGCACAAAGATTTCTCTGTGTCTTTGTGCCTCTGTGTGAGAAAACTATCCCACACAAAGACACAAAGACACAAAGATTTTTCTTTGTGTCTCCGTGCCTCTGTGTGAGAAAACTATCCCACACAAGGACACCAAGGCACAAAGGTTTCTCTGTGTCTTTGTGCCTCTGTGTGAGAAAACTATCCCACACAAAGACACAAAGGCACAAAGATTTTTCTTTGTGTCTCCGTGCCTTTGTGTGAGAACAATATCCCACACAAAGACACAAAGACACAAAAGGTTTTCTTTGTGTCTCCGTGCCTTTGTGTGAGAAAACTACCCCGCAGGGGAGCGGCCATCAGCGCGGCAGAGGGCACACGTACAGCGCATCGCCCGCGACGAAGTACAGGCGGGCGTTCGCCTCGTCCACGCGCAGGTCGGCGACGCGCGCGAACAAATCCCCCTCCCGAAGCCGAAACTGGCGCACGAACTTGCCGTCCTTGGCGAATTGCACCACGCGCTGGCCGCCTGGATCGGCCACGTACACGTGCCTGGCCTCATCGTCCACGTCGGTATAGACGGCCACCGGCTGCTGGAGCGGCTGGGCCAGGCCCTCCAGCGAGAAGGTCTGCCTGTCGCCCCGTTTGAACTTCTCCAGTCGGCCAGCGCCGTAGAGCACGTAGATGGCCCCATCAATCGCCATGTCCACCGCGCCGCGCAGGTCGCGGGGCTGCGACAGCGCGAACCAATCGTCGGGAGGGCTTTCGTAGCCGCCCGCCGTGGGCGTATAGCGGAGGATTTGATTGGCGCCCGCGTCCAGGACGTAGAGGTTGCCGCTGTAGGCCGCCATCGCCACGGGCTGCTGCCAGCGGGCCACATCAGCCAGCGCGAGCAGGCTCAGCCCCCGCCGCGTGCTGTACTCCAGCAGGCGACGGTCGTCGGTCAGCACGAGCAGGGCGCTGGATGTGCGATTGCCGGCCGCGGCGGCCCACGCCATGCGCCACAGCCCCCCGACGGTGTAGGCCCCGACCGTCGCGCCCCGACTCACGACCGCAGGCGCGCCCTGATCCGCCTGGAGTCGGACGCCCGTCTCGTCCAGCATCTTGCGGATCACGCGGCCGTTCTTGCCGTCCAGGAGATACAGGTCGCTGCCCGCGATGACCAGCCGCTGCCAGGCCGCCTGCTCGGCGGCGGGCGCCTGATACAGGAGCGCGGGCGCGTCCAGGCGGATCGTCCCCTCCACCTGATCCAGCGTCGCCTGCACCTGCGCGGCCAGTTGCGCCGCGCGCGTGTCCCGCCCGCCCAACGGCCGCGCCTGCTCCAACAGCGCCAGCGACTCGGTCAGCAACGCCTGCTTGTCCTGGACGGTCGGCGCGCTCTGGGCTAGGCCGGCCTTGCTCTCGGCCAGGCGCACCAGTTCGTCGTACCGCTGGAGCCGCTGCCGCGACTGGAGGAGTTGCATCACCAGGACAAGCGCGACGATGATCGGGATGGCGATGGCGAGGAGCAGCCAGAGCCGCCGCGCCGCGGGCCTGGCGCGTGGGACGTGCGCGGGACGCGGGCCGGCGACGGGGCGCGCCCTTCGGCGGAAAAGCGCCGCCAGCCAGCCTGCGACAACCGCGCCCCCCAGCGCCACATCCGAGAAAAACGCGCCGATGCCCCTGCGCAGCGCGCGGGCCAGGCCCAGGAGGGAGATGCCGCGTCGCGAGGGGCGCCTCGCCGCTACCGGCCGGACTGTCGGCTCCGGTTGCGGGGCTTCTTCGGGCGCGGGGGCCACAGGCTCCAGATAGACCTCGGCCTCGGCGGGCGGGAGCGGCGCCAGGGCCTCCGCGGCGGCTTCCCAATCGGCGGCGAGCGCCTCTTCCTCCACCGCGGACGGCGCGGCCTCGCCCACTTCCGCCTCCGCGGGCGCTTCCTCCGCGACCGGGGGCGGTGCGGCTTCCGCAGCGGGGGCAGGCGGCGCGGGCGCGGCGGGACGTTCGCCTTTGGCGTGGATCAGGATCACCATGCAGGCCACCTCGGCATCGCCGCACAGGCGCGCCATGTTGTAGAGCGCGTCGTCAATGGAGCGGAACAGGACCGCCTGCTCCACATCCTTCGTCGCCACCGCGTGCGCCAGGGAGGTAGTCCCAAGCACCACGGCGTCCCCAGGCTGCACCGAGGCGTGGAAGAGGTTCGCGTGGACCGTCGGGTGGACGCCAAGGGGGGCAGGATACAGCCGTTCGGGAACACCGGGGAGCGGCCGCTCCAGCCACGGCGAAGATTCGGGGAAACGGCGCAGCGCCCCCTTTTGCCCCAGGTAAACGACGGCTGGCCCCGCTTGCCCGATGTACACGTCCTGGCCCATGTGGAACACGCAGGTAACGCCCCCGATGAGGCGCTCTTCGGGGAGAAGCGCGGCGTTGGCGTGCACCAGGAGCGCGTTGGCTTCCTGGATGGCTTCCTGCAGGCGCGCGGTAATGCTCCCCGGGTGGCGGAAGTAGGCGTCGCTGATGGCCTGGAGGAGTTCCTCGTACATCTCCTCCTCGCCCAGGGACCGGCCGACCAGTTCCACGGCGATGGCCAGTTGGCCCGCCTCGCGGCTTTGAGGGTCCAGCGGCCCGCGCGTTACCAGTAGGTTCGGGGCTTCGTCCTGGACGGCGCCGTCCACGATGCTGAACAGGCCCACAGTTGAGGTGAGGTCCACGGCCATATTTCCCCCTCCTCCGCCACCGCGAGCGACGCGAGGCAATCCCGCGCCTGCGCGGAGATGGCTTCGCCCCCGCGACGATGGGCGCCAACAAAACTTCGGACCCAAATCCGCACCCGCGGAAACCCGTTCCTGTTTCGCCCTACGATACCTGGTGCAATCCCTGTGCCTCGCTCGCGCGCCGCACTCAATCCTGTTGCGAGGCTGCCTGGTTCAGGATTTCGCTCCCCTTCTGCAGCAGGCGGTCAAACCGCTCCTTGGACTCGCCCCTCTGCTCCAGGTAGCGGGCGAGAATCTCCACCGGCGTCAGTTGCTCCAGCGCGCCGACGCCCAGGCGGGTCCGAACCTGCCGCTCCCGCTCAACGTTCACGGCGGCCACGTAGAACGCGTCGGCCAGCGCCTCGTTCAGGGCCTTCTGGTCCAGGCGCAGGGCCTGATCCTCGCGGGCGCGGATGAAGACGCGGACGATGGCATCGCGGGGTCTGGCCCGCGCGATGGCGTTCAGCGCCTCTTGCGTGGGGTCGTCGCCCTGGATGTCCACGCTCACGGTTACCATGCGGCGCGCAGGGACGGTGCGAAACTCATAGCGGGCGTGGCCCTTTTCCACCTCGGCCACGACGAACCCCTTGTCCTCTTTCTCCTCGCCGAAGTCCACGCGCTCCAGGCTCCCCGCGTACACGACGGGCGGGTACTCGCGCAGCACCTGGTGCTTGTGGATGTGGCCCAGCGCGACGTAGTCAAACACCGGGTCCGCGATGTCGCCCGCGGGCAGGATCAAATCCTGGCCCAGCATGATGTTGCGCTCCGAGCCGAACGAAGCGCCCTGGATGCTGGCATGGGCCGCCAGAATTGTGGGGATGTCCGGGGACAGGGCCTGCTTCTCCTGGTTCAGGAACGTGAGGATGGCCCCGATGAGCATTTCGTCCACGTCTTTGACCGACTTTCCCCGCGTGGCATCTTTGGTGAGATAGCGGCTGCGCAGGACCCAGGGGAGCGTAACGACCTGCACGGGGCCGGCCTTCGTGTCTATGCGGAGCGTCTGAATCGTGCGGCCCACGTACACATTTTCGGCGCTGAACGTGGTGAACACATCCAGCGTGCTGGCGCGGCCTTCGGCGGGGGCCAGGTCGTGGTTGCCCACCACCAGGACCACCGGAATGCCCGCCCGCGCCAGTTTCAGGATGCGGGTGTTGAACTCGCGCTGGTAGGTGGGATTGGGGTCGCGGGTCTTGTAGGCGTCGCCCGCGAAGATGACCAGGTGGACATCGCCCGCCAGCGCGTAGTCCACCATCGCGTCCAGCATGGCCAGGAAATCCACCACGCGGCTGGGCAGGCCCGTCGTCGCGTCCATGCGGCCGTAGGCCTCGGTCCCCAGGTGAAAGTCCGCAAAATGCACAAGGCGAATCATCCTCACTCCCATTCTATGGTTGCCGGCGGCTTGCTGGAAATGTCGTACACGACGCGGTTGACGCCGGGGACTTCGTTCACGATGCGGTTGGAAATCCGCGCGAGGACCGTGTAGGGCAGGCGCGCCCAGTCGGCCGTCATGCCGTCCACGCTGGACACGGCGCGCACGGCCACGGTGTTGAGGTAGGTGCGGCCGTCGCCCATGACGCCCACGGAGCGCACAGGCGTCAGGACGGCGAAGTACTGCCAGACCTCGCGGCCCAGCCCTGCCACCTCAATCTCCTCGCGGACGATGGCGTCGGCCTTGCGCAGGGTCGCCAGCCGCTCGGCCGTTACCTCGCCGATGATGCGCACGGCCAGCCCCGGCCCCGGGAACGGCTGCCGGTGCACGATCTCCGGCGGCAACCCAAGCGCCAGCCCGACTTCGCGCACCTCGTCCTTGAACAGGTACTTGAGCGGCTCCACGAGTTCAAATCGCAGGTCGGTGGGAAGCCCGCCCACGTTGTGGTGGGTCTTGATGCGGGCGGCGGCTTTGGTGTCTCGGGTCGTGCTCTCAATGACATCCGGGTACAGCGTGCCCTGGAGCAGGAACCGCGCGTGCCCGATCTTGGCTGCCTCGTCCTCAAACACGCGGATGAACGTCTCGCCGATGATGCGGCGCTTCGCTTCGGGATCCACCACGCCCGCCAGCGCCGCGAGGAACCGCGCCGAGGCATCCACGGCGACCACGTTCAGCCCCACTTGCTGGCGCAACCGGCGCAAAATGGCCTCGGCCTCGCCTTCGCGCAGCAGGCCGTGATCCACAAAGATGCACGTCAGGCGGTCGCCGACGGCCCGCTGGACCAGCGTGGCCGCCACCGTGGAGTCCACGCCCCCCGACAGCGCCCCGATGACGCGCTCGTCGCCCACCTGCCGGCGGATGGATTCCACCGCGGACGTGATGAACGATTCCGGCGTCCACGTGCCCAGGCACCCGCACACGCCGTACAGGAAGTTGCGGATGATGTCCTTGCCCAGCGGGGTGTGGACGACCTCTGGGTGGAATTGCACGCCGTAGATGCGGCGCTCCGGATGGCCCATGGCGGCGATGGGCGAGTTGTCGGTGGACGCCAGCGCCTGGAATCCGGGCGGGAGTTCCGTGATGGCGTCGCCGTGGCTCATCCAAACCTGAAGGGAGAAGGGCAGCCCTTCCCACAGCGGCGACTCCAGGTCGTTGATGTACAGTTCGGCAGGGCCGTACTCGCGGCGGGCCGATGGGGCCACCTTGCCGCCCAGGGCGTGCGCCAGCAGTTGCATCCCGTAGCAGATGCCCAGCACCGGCAGGCCGCTGCGGAGCACGTAGGGCGGGAGTTGCGGCGCGCCCGCGTCGTACACGCTGGCCGGCCCGCCGGACAGGATGAACCCCACGGGCCGCAGGGCCATGACCTCATCCTCGGGCGCGTCGTGGGGCACGAGCACGGAGTACACATGCTGTTCGCGCACGCGGCGCACGATGAGTTGCGCGTACTGCGACCCGAAGTCCAGCACGACGATGGTTTCGCCGCTTCCCCCCTCTCCGCCGTGGAGAGAGGCCGAGGATGCGGTTGGGTTTGCGCTGCTCACTGTCCCACCCCGTTGGCGAAGGTGATCTTGCCGTCTTCCATGCTGGTGATGGTAACGAGCGCGTAGATGGGGACGCCGTAGTGTTCCAGCACAGCGCGCCCGCCCTCAAAGGTTTTCTCAATCACCGCGCCGATGCCCACCAGTTCTGCGCCCGCGTCCCGCACGATTTGGACGAGCGCATCAATGGTCTGGCCCGTGGCCAGGAAGTCGTCCACGATGAGGACGCGGTCGCCGGGGCCGAGGAATTCGGGCGACACCATCAGCGCCACCTCGTGCCCTTTGGTGTGCGACGGCGCGGTGCGCACGTAGATGCGTTCGGGCATGGTGATGGGCTTGGTCTTGCGGGCATAGACGATGGGGACGCCCAGGGCCAGGGCGGTCATCAGGGCGGGGGCGATGCCCGAAATCTCGGCGGTGAGGACTTTGGTAACGCCCTGGTCGGCGAAACGCCGGGCCAGCGCCTGCCCCGCCTGGTACATCAGCGCGGCGTCCACCTGGTGGTTCACGAAACTGTCCACCTTCAGGATGCCGCGGCCCATGTTGCGACCTTCCGCCAGGATACGCGCTTTGAGGGATTCCATGGAGAACACCTCCCCGGAGTTTAGCCTATTGTAGCAGAATGCGGCGCTGCGCGCAAGGGCGGGCGCGCCGGGTCGTGTATGTATTTCGGTGGGAGTTGGCCCCGACCCCCAGCGGTGATGGAAGGCCGCCCTACGTGTCTGTAACCGCGAATGACGCCAATTCACGCGAATGGGGAATGGGGCGTAGCACTATTCTCCATTCGTGTGGATTCGTGTTATTCGTGGATACCGGCCAACGAGCGCAGGGCGGGCTCCCATACCAGCCCCGACCCCCGGCGGTGATGGAAGGCTGCCCTACGTGTCTGTAGCCGCGAATGACGCCAATCCACGCGAATGGGGAACGGGGCGTAGCACTATTCTCCATTCGTGTAGATTCGTGGGATTCGTGGATGCGCACCTCACCCCCTCGTTCCCCCTCTCCGCCGGCGGCGAGGGGAAGGCCGAAGGCCAGTGAGGTCGGCATGCCCGCGCGGGGCCAAACCCACGCGCCACGTGGGCGAAGCCCCTTCGGGGCTGGGGTCAGCCCGCAGGGCTTCGCCCGTTCAGCCCGATGCTTCAGCGTCGGGCCCAACACCCTTCCCACCTGCGACGCACCTCGGAGGTGCGTCGCAGGTGGGGGCCGCACAGCGAGCGCAGGGCGAGTTCCGATGCCTGCCCCCGGCCGCCCGGCGGCGATGGAAGGCCGCCCTACGTGTCTGCAACCGCGAATGACGCCAACCCACGCGAATGGGGAACGGGGCGTAGCACTATTCTCCATTCGTGTAGATTCGTGGGATTCGTGGATGCGCACCTC
>DAOTVT010000139.1:0-5258 GCA_034436295.1 Anaerolineae bacterium
ACGTTGGGATGTTTGGCGGGGTTGACGGCGATGACGCCGTAGGGATTCCGCAAGGTCGGGTCGGGGTTCTTGTCCAGGGTCTCGCCGCCGACGAGGACCGCCAGGTTCAGTTTGTCGCGCATGGACAGGTAGGTGCCGCGGTCGGCCAGCGTGTATGCGCCCTTCTCGCTGGCGAACAGGAGCGTGTCGCCCATTCCCTGGCCCAGCGAGAAGTACCAGCCCGAAGACGGGTCGGGGGCGATGCCGGCGGCCCGCCAGATGGCCTTCTCCTTGGCTTCGGTGCCGGAGCCGTCGCCCCGGGATGCGAAGGGGGCTTGCGCCTGGGCGATGCGGGCGAAAGCCTCGGCGGCGGTCGCGCTGCCCCCGACGCGGGCGGGGTCTGACCGCGGCCCTACGAGGATGAAGTCGTTGTACATCACATCCCTGCGGCTAACGCCATCGCCGCTGGCCACGAACGCCGCCTCTTCTTCCGGGTCGTGGACGAGGAGCACGTCGGCGTCGCCCTTGGCGCCGATGGCCAGCGCCTGGCCCGTGCCCACGGCGATAATCTGCACGTCGCAGTTGTACCGGGCCTCAAAGTCGGGCAGGAGAAAGTCCAGCAGGCCCGAGTCGGCGGTGCTGGTGGTGGTGGCGAGGACGAGTTTCTGGGGCGGTGTCGCCGCGCCGCAGCCGTGAAGCGCCAGCACAACGGCGAGGACGAGCGCGAGTCTCTGGGCCATGCAAGGACACCCCATCAGTACACCATGTCCCCGCGCACAAAGGCGCGCGTGCGGGGGTCTTTGGGTGATTCAAAGAAGGCCTCGGCGTCGGCGGTCTCCACGCACTCGCCATCCAGCAGGAACATGACCCGATCGGCCAGTCGCCGCGCCTGGAAGACGTTGTGCGTAACCAGGACGACCGTCGTGTGATTGTGGTGGCGCAAACGCTTCAGCGCGTCTTCTATCACCGACACGTTGTACGGGTCCAGGTTGGCCGTCGGCTCGTCCAGCAGGAGCACCTCGGGTTCCAACACCAGCGCCCGCGCCAACGCCACGCGCTGGAGTTCGCCGCCCGACAGGGTGTGCGCCGCCGCGTGGGCCATGTGGGCCAGCCCCACCATCTCCAGCGCCTGCTCCACGCGTGCGCGCACGTTGTCGGCTCGGCGGGCGCGCAGGCCGTAGGCCACGTTGTGGAAAACGCTGGCGGTCAGCAGGAGCGGGCGCTGGAAGACCATCGTAACGCGCCGTCGCAGGTCCAGGGGCGGCGGCCAACGCACCGGTTCTGACCTCCCGCCGAAGTACAGCACGCCCTCGGTGGGCGGCTCCAGCAGCGCCAGCACCCGCAACAGGGTGCTCTTGCCCGCGCCGCTAGGCCCCACGATGCCCACGAGGTCGCCCGCGTTGATGGTGAGTTGCTCCACGCGCAGGACGGTGCGCCGACCGTACACGACGCGCAGGTTCTCGCCCTGATACACCCATTCGCTCATGCGGTCTTCCCCTGCAGGCGGAGCATGAGGACGTTGCTCAGAAACGACAGCAGGAGCAGGATGAGCGCCAACGCGATGGCCAGGCTGAAGTTGCCGCGTCGGGTCTCCAGGACGATGGCCGTGGTGAGGACGCGCGTGGAGCCCTGGATGTTGCCGCCAACCAGCATGACCGCGCCCACCTCCGAGATGATGCTCCCGAAGCCCGCGATGACGGAGACGATGACGCCAAATCGGGCCTCGCGCAGCACGGCCAGGGTCGCCTGCCAATGGGTCGCGCCCAGGGAGATCAACTGCTGGCGCAGGTTGGGGTCCACGCCCTTGACGGCGGCCATGGTGAACCCGGCCACCAGCGGGAACGCGATGATGACCTGGGCCACGACCATGGCGCCGACGGTGAACAGGCGCGGCACCCACGGGGAGTTGAGGCTACCCAGGGGGCCGCTCTGCGACAGGAGAAGGTACACGAACAACCCCACCACGACGGGCGGGAACCCCATGCCCGTGTAGAGGAGCGCGACCATGAGCCTGCGGCCCACGAAGCGCGAGAACCCCAGCCATGCGCCCAGCGGGATGCCGATGGCGGCGCTGAGGAGCAGGGCCGTGCCCGACACGCGCAGCGACACGGCCACAATCTGCAGCACCTCGGGGTCCAGGTGCCACAGGAGCAGGGCCGCCTGTTTGAGCCCCTCCCAAATCTCGTTGATGGCGTACCTCCCTCGGCGGGACCTGGCGTCGCGGGTTGGGCGAATGCAGGATTCGCCCCAGCGGCGCTCCGGATGTCCTCGGTCTCTCCGCGCAAAACGAATCGGCTGCCCGGAAAGAGCAGCCGACATGGACAAAGGGCTGCGGTTCTCCTTTCCGAGCACGGGGGGCGTGGGTGTTTCCACCCGCACCGTTGGCCCGAGGGGTTGCCCCCTGGGCGCTGCGGCTGCGCGCCATGGGCCACTGCCTTTAGGCCGCGCAGCTCGGAGAGCCTGGCCGATATTCGGTTCTTCGCGCACAAGTATATCGCAAAGGGGGGAGTTTGGCAAGTACGGGTTTTCACGATTTGACGGGGCCTGGGGCGTTCGCTAGAATGGATTCATCCGCCGACGGCACCTCGGCGGGCAAGGATGGGCGCCGAAACCATGCGCTTGACCGCGGAGCACGCCGCGACCGAGGAGAATCCGCGTTTGCCCTCACGGTCTCCACGCGGTCAGCGGTGAGAGGCATCTGTGGCTACTGTTCTTCAGCAAAGGAGGGAATGCCATGAGCCAAGATTCTCGGTTGGTGGGCGCGCACACGAAAGAGGAAGCCCTGAATCTCTTCGCACGGCATGTGTCCTCGGGCAAGGTCCGCTTTTTCCGCGACGCCGGCATTGAGTTCGCCCTGGGCAGGCGCGAAGGGCCCTACCTGTGGGACCTGGCGGGCGAGAAGCGGCTGATTGACTGCCACTGCAACGGCGGCGTGTTCAACCTGGGCCACCGCAACCCCGAAATCATCGCGACCCTGGAGCGTAGCCTGCGGGAACTGGACATCGGCAACCATCACCTGATCAGCGAGCAGCGGGCGGTGCTGGCCGAGCGGCTGGCGCAACTGGCCCCGGGGAACCTGCCGTACACGGTCTTCGCGGTGGGCGGCGGTGAGGCGGTGGATTTGGCCATCAAGGTTGCGCGCGGGTACACGCGGCGGCCTAACATCATCTCGGCCAAGGGCGGGTACCACGGCCACACCGGCCTGGCCCTGGCCGCGGGCGACGAGAAGTACCGCGCCCCCTTCGGCCCCATGCCGCCCGGATTCTATCAGGTTCCCTTCAACGACATCCCCGCTCTGGAGCAAGCCGTGAACAAGGAGACCGCCGCGGTCATTTTTGAGACGGTCCCCGCCACCTACGGCATGCCCATTGCCGACAGGGATTACTTTGCCCAGGTCCGTGCGTTGTGCGACCGGACCGGCGCGCTGATGATCGTGGACGAGATCCAGGCGGGGCTGGGCCGCACGGGCAAACTCTGGGGCATCCAGCATTTCGGCGTGGAGCCGGATATCATGGTCATTGGCAAGGGGCTATCGGGCGGCATCTACCCCATCGCAGCGACTTGCTTCCGCGCAGAGTTGGAGGCCGTCTTCCATAAGGATCCGTTCATCCACATTTCCACCTTTGGCGGGGCCGAGGTGGGGTGTCCGGTGGCCCTCAAAGTGCTGGAGATCAGTTCCGACCCCGCTTTCCTGCGCCATGTGGAGGAGATGGCCGGCATCTTCGCCCAGGGGTTCGCACGGCTGAAGGAGAAGCATCCCGCCGTTCTGGTGCGGTTGCGCCAGTTGGGGATGATGATGGGGATAGAGATGGTCAACCCGTACTGCGGGCCGCTGTTCTCCAAGGCGGCCTACGAGGCTGGGCTGCTGTCGGTGTATGCCTACAACGACACGCGCGTGGCGCAGTTCCTGCCGCCTCTCACCATAGATCGCCCGCTGGCCGAGGAGATTCTCCAGCGGGTGGATGCGGCCCTTTCGGGCGTGGAGGCGTTCCTGCAGGGAGGTGCCCATGACTGACCTGGACATAGATTTGGAACTGCTCCGGGCGTTTGAGGCCGGCCTGGACCCGCGTCATCCGGAGCGCAGCGCCATTCCCGCCAGGGTGCTGGGCTACGGTGAGATCAGCACCACCCTGGAGATCGGCGCCGAGAGCCAGCGGCACGTCGCCTACAAACGCCTGCCCATGTTCCGCACGGTGGAGGAGGCGGCCGCGTACCAGGTGCTCCACGAGGACTACGTGAACACGCTTCGGGAGCGCATCGGCCTGCGGGTTGTGCCCGACAAGGCCGTGTCGTTCGTGGACGGGCGCAGCGGGCGCGTGGTGGTGTACATCGCGCAGCAGAAGTTGCCGCCCGACGCCATCGGCCACCGCGCGATGCAGATGCTCCCCCTGGACGACGTGCAGCGACTGGTTCAGGCCGTCCTGGCCGAGGCGAAGCGAGTGTTTGACTTCAACCGCCAGCACCAGGGCGAACTGGAGTTGGGCCTGGACATCCAGATTTCCAACTGGGCCATTGTGGGGTTTGACCCCCGCCAGCCGCGCCTGGGCGATCCGGTTGAACTGGTCTACTTTGACACCAGTTCGCCCATGATGCGGCGCGGCGGCGTGGAACAACTGAACCCCGAGATTTTCCTGCGGAGCGCGCCCTCGTTCTTGGTCTGGATTCTACGCCTGCTGTTCCTGGAAGATGTGATGACCCGCTACTATGACTTCCGCAAGGTGGCCGTGGACCTGGTGGCGAATTTCTACAAGGAGCAGCGGGATGAGTGGGTTCCGGCGGTAACCGACGCGGTCAACGGGTTCTTCGCGGCATGGGATGGCGGGGGCGCGATACGGCCGCTCACGGTGAAGGAGGTCAGCGCGTACTATCGGGAGGACGCGCTGATTTGGCGGCTGTACCTGGCGTTCCGCAAGGTGGACCGGGCACTGCGGCTGGCGCTGGGGCGAGAGTATCCGTACATCCTGCCGGCGAAAGTCCGGCGATGAGGTCGGCGGCGCCCCTCACCCTAGCCCTCTCCCAGCGAGAGGGGACAGTTCGCCCGACGCTGAGGCGTGGGGCCGTGCCGACCTCACCCCCTCGTTCCCCCTCTCCGCTGGCGGAGAGGGGGAAGCCGAAGGCTGGGGGTGAGGTGCGAAGCCCTGCGGGCTGGCGTCATCCACGAATAACACGAATCTACGCGAAGGGCAGGACGACGCATCCGCTGGCGGAGAGGGGGAAGCCGAAGGCTGGGGGTGAGGTGCGAAGCCCTGCGGGCTGGGCGTAGGGGCGACGCATGCGTC
>DAOTVT010000140.1:0-9916 GCA_034436295.1 Anaerolineae bacterium
TTTTTTCGTTGTATCGCGGGCTGATTTGATTGCCTCAAAACGGGCATCCGGCCGCGCAATAGATATGGAAGATGTTCGCCTCCTGGAACAGGGATAAGTCGCTTCATGCCCCCAACGCCACCCCCGCCACCAGCCCCAGGCCCACCTTCACCTGACCCCCCGCGACGGCGTACACCTCCTCGCCCAGCAGGTTCCGCAGGCGCGTCCCATCCGCCAGCCCCAGGCCCGCGACCGGCACGGCAACTTCCATCGGCGTGTCGCCCGCGTTGAGGATCACGACGATCCGATCGTCGCCGTCGGCGCGGGCGTAGGCCCACGTCCCTGGCGGGCTATCCACAGCCAGCGTCTGGTGCGCCCCGCGCCAGAGCACCGGATGCTCCCGCCGCATCCGCCCCAGCGCCCGATAGTACGCCAGCAGGTCAGCGTCCTGCGCGTCGCCCCAGAGCATGGGGCAGCGGGCCTCATGGGGTCTGCCGTGGCCGTCGGGCGTGCGGCAATCGCGCTGCTGCGACAGGCCCACCTCGGTCCCGTAGTACACGATGGGCGGGCCGGCCAGCGTGAACTGGCACAGGGCCGCCAGGCGCAGTTTCCGCGTGTCGCCTTTCACCAGCCACAGGAATCGGTTCATGTCGTGATTGTCCAGGAAACTGGGCCGGATGAAGCGCGGGTCAAAGTACGCCTGGTGCCGCGCCACAAAGGTCGCCAGGTCCGTCAGGCTCATGCTGCCGAAGGCGAAGGCGCGGCGCAGGTTATGGGTCAGCAGGAAGTCCAGGCTGCCGTCCAGGCGGCCCTGGTACGTCCGCAGCAGCCCCGCGCTCTCCACAATCTCGCCGAAGATGAACGCGTCGGGGTTGGCCTCCTTGACGGCGATGCGAAAATCGGTCCAGAAGTCGTGCGACGGGCCATTGGCGTAGTCCAGCCGGTAGCCATCCACGCCGAACTCCCGAATCCAGTAGCGCGCCACGTCCAGCATGTACCGGCGGGCGGGCGGATGGTCGTTGTTCCACTGCGGCAGCGACTTGACGCCGAAGAAGGACTCGTACTCGTCGGGCCAGCGGCGGAAGGTGAACCAGTTCCGGTACGGGCTGTTGGGGTCGGTCTGGGCGCTGACGAAATACGGATGCGTGTTGGACACGTGATTCGGGACGAAGTCCAGGATGATGCGGATGCCGCGCGCGTGAGCGGCCTGCACCAGCGCGCGCAGGTCGTCGGCCGTGCCCAGCCGCGGCTCTATGGCATACAGGTCGGTGGCGTCGTAGCCGTGGTGCGACGGGCTGGCGAAGATGGGCGAAAGCCAGATGGCCGTCGCGCCCAGCGCCGCGATGTAGTCCAGTTTCTCGGCGACGCCGCGCAGGGTGCCGCCGTAGAACCCGCGCAGGTCGCCGTGGGTAGCGAAGGGGCGGCCCGCGCCTGGGTTGAAGCGGTCCACGAAGACATGGTAGATGAGCGCCTCCGCGGCCCAGGCGGGCGGCTGCGCGTCGCCCACCAGAAACGAGAACCGCGTGGCGCGCTGCGGGTCGGGCGCGCCGTTGTCCGCGAAGACGCTGGCCGCCCCGACAGAGTCGCGGGCCTCAATCTTGTACCGCACCTTCGTACCGGTCGGGAGCGGCGGCAGTTCCGCTTCCCACCAGACGACGTAGTCCCACAGGAGCGACACCCATTCCGTTTCCGCCTGGCGCATCGGGAGCGCAACGCCGTGGGACGCGCGGCCGGCCACACCCTGCGGCTCCGAGCCGTCGGTGGTGTAGTAGAAGTACACGGCGTCGGCGCCCACCGACGGCCCCGTCGTAACCCGCAGCGTCGTCGGCCTGCCGGGCGCGGGCGGCGTCGGCTCCATGCGGTGGCCGTGGTACACCCCCCGCATTTGCTGCGTCAGTTTCCCGACGATCTCCTCGGTGAGCGTCAGGTTGCCGAAGATGAAGTCTTCCATTGTTGAGCCTCAAAAGCCATCAGCGATCAGCAATCAGCGATCAGCAATCAGCATTCAGCATTCAGCATTCAGCATTCAGTTGTCCAGTGTGGCGCTTGCGGGCGGGACCAACCGCCAATGGCTAATGGCTAACGGCTGATGGCTGACGGCCGACTGCTGACCGCTACCTCAGCGCCGCGATATTCTTGAGCGCCTGGGCCTGCGCCTCCTGCAACACCTGCTCGGGAGCCTGGCCGGCCCACAGCGCCTCCAGCGCGGCGGTTACCGGCTCCCACAGCCCGCTCATGTACGGCGTTGTGGGCAGCGGCACGCCCAGCGCGGCCTGCGCCGCAAAGTGGGCCACGTCGGGCATGGCCTGCACGTCGGCGCTCGCCACGGCGGCCTTGTTCGTCGGAATGGCGCGGTTCGCCTTGGCCAGCGCGATCTGGGCGTCGGCGCTGGTGAAGTATTTCAGCAGGTCAATCGCAACGTCCGGCCGCTCGCAGTTCGGCGTGATCATCAGCGCCTTGCCGCTCACGAACGGCGCGGCCCTGCGCCCGGTGGCGCCGAATTCGGGCATCAGCGCCAGCCCGTAGTCCATCCCAAGGGCCTGCAACTCCGGGATGAACCACGGGCCGTTCTGGATGATGGCGGCCTTGCCTTCCTTGAACAGGGCCGTCGCCGCGACGTAGTCCACCGGCTGCGGCATGAGCGGGGGCAGTTGGGCGATGAACTGCGCCGCCCGCAGGCCCGCCTCGGATTCCAGCCCCACAGCCCCATCTTCCTTGACGAAGTACGCGCCCGCGCCGTACCACCAGGGCGCCGAGAAGTACGGGTCATTCTGGGCCGGATAGACGAAGAAGAACTGCCCCGGGTGCGCCGCATTCCAGTCCCTGGCCTTCGCCAGCAACTCGTCGGTGGTCTTCGGGATGTCCTGCGCGCCGACGAGCGCCTTGTTGTAAATCCAGGACACGCACTCCACCGCCTCGGGGAAGCCCCACACCTTGCCCTTGTAGATCATGGCGTCGGCGGCCGGGCCGATGTACGTATTGCGCATGAAGTCGCGGGTAACGCCGTGATCGCTCACCGGCACGATGAGCCCCTTGTCGGCCAGGCGGCCCACCCAATCCATGCCGAACGCCAGGATGTCCACCTTCTCGCCGCCCGGGATGGCCGAGATGACGCGGTTGGCCATGTCGGGCACATGCACCAGGTCAATGTGCACGTTGGGATGCTGCGCCTCGTAGGCCCGCATGAGGCTTTCCACGGCCGTGAGCGCCTCGGGCTGCCACCCGTGCCAGATGGTGAGCGTTACGGGTTGAGGCTCAGGCGTGGGCGTAGGGGTGGGTTGCGCCTGCCCCTGGGGAGACTGACCCGCCGGGCCACCCGTCCCACAGGCGGCGAGCGCAACGATCAGAACGAACAATGCTGTGAGGAAGCCAACTCGTCTCACCATACCCTCCCTCTCTTTCACGACATCCGTCAGCGCGCCATTGTCTCGGCTCCAAAGTCTGTTGGTCGCGCCATGGGCATAGGTGCGACGCGCTTTCGGAAGTGCGTCGCGCCTTGGTCGCCAACACCAGAGGAGCCGAATCCCGCCATTTCGCGCCTGGCGGGTTGCGCTTCGGTGAGGGCATTATACATCATTCGTTCCTGCGCGCCAGATTCGCGCCTGCGGGCGAGTTGGGCAAATCCTAGCCCTTCACCCCGCCCAGGGTCAGCCCCGACTCCAGATACCGCTGGAGATACAGGAACACCAGCAGCACGGGGATGATGACCATGACCGCGCCCGCCGCGAAGTAGCCCCACGGGATGTTGATCTCGTTGGCGATCTTGTACATGCCCACCATGAGGGTCTTGGCCGAGTCGGGCGCCGGGATGATGACCGAGGCCAGGGCGTACTCGCCCCAGCCGGTCATGAAGGCGAAAAGCCCCGTAACGGCCAGCGCGGGCCGCGCCAGCGGAAGCCCGATGAGCAAGAAGGACTGGATCGGGCCGCAGCCGTCAATCATCCCCGCCTCTTCCAGGTCAATCGGGATGGTGTCAAAGTACCCCTTGAGGTTCCAGGTGCAGAAGACCAGCGTGAACGACGTGTAGGCGATGACCAGGCCCCAGGGGTTCTTGTAGAGGCCGATGGCGGTGAGCAGTTGCGCCTGCGGGACGAGCGCCAAGACGCCCGGAAACGCCTGGATGGCCAGCAGGAAGATGAGGCCGGCCTCGCGCCCCTTGAAGCGGAACCGAGAGAAGGCGAAGGCCGCGGAAGTGGCCACGACGATGCAGGCCACCGTCGTTACCCCCGCCACGAACAGGCTGTTGCGCATCCATTGGAGGAACGGCTGGCCGCCCAGGAGCATGACGCGGTAGTTCTCCCACGTCCACTCCACGGGGATGAACATGCCCAGGAGGTTGAACGTGTACAGGCGGCCGCCCGCCCGCCCGGAAGCCAGGATGGCAAACCACACCGGATACAGGGCGAAGATGGTCGCGATGACGAGGATCACGTATTGCAGAATCTTGACGCCAGGCGTTGATCGTCTCATTCGTAGGCTCCTTTCGTGATCCGCGTAACCCGCAGGCTATACAGGGTCGCGATAAACAAGAACACGAACATGATCACCGCGTAAGCGCCCATTCGGCCATAGGCGTTCGTCTGGAAAATCTGCTTGTAGGCGTACACCATGACCAATTCGGTGGCGCCCGGCACGCCCGCGCCCATGCTGGGCCGTCCCTGCGTGATGGCCCAGACCGTGCCGAACATCTGGAACGTGGTGATGGAACTCAGCACCGTGGCGGGCAGCACGGCGGGCCGAAGCAGCGGCAGGGTGATCTTCGTGAGTTTGTCCCACCAGTTGGCCCCATCCACCTCGGCGGCCTCGTACTGCTCGGGCGGAATAGACTGCAACGCGCCGAGGATCACCGTCATGAAGAACGGGTACGTGTACCACACGTTGGCGAGCACGATGACCGCGAAGGCGAGGGTGGAGTTGTTGAGCCAGGCTGGTCCCTGGACGCCGATGAGTTTCAGCAACTGGTTGATGGTGCCCTGCTCGCGGAAGAAGAACTGCCACACCAGCGACATCATGATGGCCACGGTGGACGCGGCCCAGGGCACGACCATGATGACCCGGAACGCCGTCCGTCCGCGCAGGTCGCTAGAGTTCAGGATGAGGGCCAGCGTCAGCCCCACGATGAAGAACAACGGGATGCAGATGGCCACGTAGAGAATGGTTCGGATCGTTACCACAAAGAAGTCGCCGGCCTTCATGAGAACCGCAAACTGCTGCGGCAATTTCAGCACCCACGCCAGCAGAATCACTCCGATGATACCGCCCAGCCACACCACAAAGGACGAGACGGGGCGGGTCAATTGTCGGTCATAGTGTTGGTTCAGGCGGCGCGCCCCCCACAACGGCAGAAGAGCGATGAGAACGAACAACAAGGCCACCATGGACTCCTTGGTGAACAACTTGCCCACCAAAGCCGCGTAGTTGCCATAGAATGGAGTCTGCACGGTGTAGGGTTGCCCAATGCCCTTCGGCGCGCGCGTGCGGAACATGGGCCAGCACGAGGGTTCAAAGATGGAGGTCAACGTCTGGGTGCAGTCGGGGTTTGGGTGGTACATCCCGCGGTTCGTGAACGAGATGAACGTGTTGTACAGGATGGGGTACACGCTGAAGATCAGGATTCCGATAAGGGTGGGCGCGATGAAGAAAAGAATCGTCAGTGCCTTGCGGCGGCCGGACCAGCCTACCATGGCGACCTCCCCAGCAGTCAAAACAAGAGAAGAGGGGAGGCCCACGCCTCCCCTCTTCGCACGGAACCTATTTCATCTCCGCGACGGCCTTCTCAATGGCGGCCTTGGCGGCTGCCATAGCGTCCTCAGGCTTCTGGGCGCCGGTCCACACCGCGGTGGTGGCGTCACCCACAGGCCCCCACTGCGCGTTGGCGAACGGCGAGTTGCCCATCGGAACGCCCAGGTTGAGCGACGCGCCAAACCCGGCCAGGGTGTACAGTTTCTGGACCTCGGGGTCCTTCAACGCGGCCGTGTTGGCGGGGATCGTCTTGTTGGCCAGGGTGATCTTCTTCTGGACTTCGGCGCTGGTGTAGTACTTCATGATGTCCAGAGCGACAGCCTGGTTGCCGCGATCCACAGCGTTCTTGCAGAGCATGACCGTCTTGATGCCGACGAATGGGCGACCCATGGGGGCGATCCCGTAGTCAATGCCGGCCTTCTCAATGTCGGCGATGGCCCACGGGCCGGTCCACCAAGCGCCCACCTTGCCTTCGGTCAGCAGGCTCTTGCAGATGTCGTGGCTGGTCTCCTTGGGAGCGTACTTGCTGAACTCCACCATCCACTTGGCGGCCTTGATGCTCTCGGGCGAGCCCATGTACACGTTGCCCTTGTCATCCACGTAGCCCGGCATGCCGAAGCCGAAGTAGATGGGAGCCACGTGATAGGCATCGGGGTTGCCCAGGCCCTGGTTGCAGACCAGGTACTTGCCGGGGTTCTTCTCGGCGAAGGCCTTGGCCTTGGCCAGGAGTTCGTCAAAGTTGAGGGGATCCTTCGGCAGGAACTCGTCGGTAACGAGCGCCTTGTTGTACACGAAGGCGATACCCTCCTGGGACTCAGGGAGCGCCCAGATCTTGCCCTGGTAGATGACGCCCTTGACCGCAGCCGGCTCGTAGGTGCTCTCCAGGAACTTCTGGTCAATCCCGAAGTCATCCAGGGGCACGATGTTGCCGATCAGCGCGTTGGCGCCGATCTGGTCGTTGGCCCAGGCGATGATGTCCGGGCCCTCGCCGGCGGGAATGGCGACCTTCAGGGCAGCCGTTACGTCATCGGGCTTGGTGAGGTCAATGGTAACGCCCGGATGCGCGGCCTCATAGTCCTTGAAGGCCTGCGCAATGGCGTTCAGATAGTCGCCCGACCACTGGTGCCAGATGGTGATCTTGACGGGCTTGGGCGCCTCGGTCGGCGTCGGCGGGACGGTCGGCTCTGGCGTCGGCGTGGGCTTGGCCTGATACGGCGGCGGCGCGGTTGGCGTCGGCTTCGCGCCGCAAGCGACGGCGAGCATGCTCACGATGACGAGCAGCCCAAGAACGAGGTACAGGTTCTTCTTCATGTTCTCACTCCTTTTCTTTCTGTGGTCTGAATGGGTTCGCCCTCAGAGTCTCATGGTAGCATCGGTGTCGCACAATCGTCTCGCTCTCCACATCCCCCCTTTCCATGGGCTTTTCAGGTGGCCGAGTGTTGTGTCCCAATGATAGCGGTTCTCAGGCCGCCGCGCAAGTGATGAGCGCCGGAGACTGGAAAACCTCCTGCAAAGCCAGGTCCACCGCCCCAAGCGCCGAGGCATCGCGCCCCACCACAGACTGAACAACGCGCGTGGATTGAGCCACCGGTTGCAACGCGCGCTGCTCCAGAGTTTTGCGTATCGGATCCAGCAACAGCCGCCCCGCCTGGGCCACGCCCCCACCAATAATGATAAGGCCCGGGTTCAGCAGGTTGGCCAGGCTCGCCAGGGCCACGCCGATATGTCGGCCGGCCTCGGCGAAGAGTTGCTGGGCCAGTTTGTCGCCCTTCTGGGCCGCCAGGGCCACATCGCGGGCCGTGATGGATTCCAGCGGCTGGATGGCGGCCAGGGACGTGGCCTGACCGGCGCGGATGGCCTGTTGAGCGCGCAGCGCGATGGCCGGCCCGCCCGCCATGCTCTCCAGGCATCCGTAACTGCCGCACTTGCACGGCGGGCCGTTCTCGTCAATGGTAACGTGGCCGATCTCGCCGGCGCTGCCAGACTCGCCCCGATACAGTTGGCCCCCAAGGATGAGGCCGCACCCGATGCCCGTGCCTACTTTGATGTAGGCCAGGTTGGCGTATCCCCGGCCCGCGCCATGGCAGTGCTCGCTCAAAGCGCCCAGGTTGGCGTCGTTGTCCACGTACACCGGAACACCGAGTTCGCGCGCAAGGCGGTCGCGCAGGGCCACGCCGTGCCAGCCGGGCATGATGGGCGGGGCCACCACGCGCCCCTCCGCGTACTCCACGGGCCCTGGCACGCCCATGCCCACGCCCAGGACACGCTCCAGCGAAATCCCCGCGTCGGCAAGGCATTGGCGCACGGCGTCGGCGATTTGATTCAGACCCGCGTCGGGGCCGACGGCTACGGAGAAATCGGCCTCCCTCCGCGCGATGACGTCGCCGTTCAGGTTCGCCACAAGGACGATGATGTGGGTCGCGCCGAGGTCCACCCCGACCACGTAGCCCGCGCTATAGTTCAAATTGATAAGGATGGGACGGCGGCCACCGCTAGACCGCCCTCGCCCAACCTCGTGAACCAGGTTGGCCTCCAGGAGTTCCGAAACGATGCTTGAGACGGTAGAGCGGCTCAAGCGCGTGCGGCGCGCGATCGCAGCGCGGGACACCGATCCTTCCTGTCGGATGACGTTCAGGATCAGCGAGCGGTTCATCTCGCGCATGCGGCCGAAACCAACGGCCCCGCCGCACCAGGCAGAATCCATGCTGCACCCGCCCAAGGGATTCAAGCGAAGAATACAAGTTTCAATAGTCATTATACCATGGAATTCTTTGTTTGTCAAGAAACAAAACGAAGATTTTTAGGATTCCGCGCGTGAACCCCCAGTTGGCCGCCGACACCCCACAGAAACGGGTAACTTTTGACAGCAACCTTACAAAGTCTGGCCGGAACGCGCGGGCAACGTGAAGGAAAACCGCGCGCCCCCCGACGGCAGGTTCTCGGCCCACACGCGCCCGCCGTGAATCTCCACCCAGCGCTTGACAATCGCCAGCCCCAGGCCGTGCCCGCCCGTATCCCGCGCCCTGGACGAGTCGCCGCGATAGAAACGGTCAAAGATATGGGGAAGGTCCGCAGGGTCTATCCCCGATCCGGTATCGCTCACCGACACGGTGATGCCCTCCTCCGACGCCTCCGCGCTCAGCGTGATCACCCCGCCCGCAGGCGTGTGCCGCAGCGCGTTCCCCAGCAGGTTCAGCAGCACCTGCTGGATGCGCGTCGGGTCGGCGTCGGCGGCGGGGAGCGGCCCGGCCACCTGCACCTCCACGCCGACGCCCTGGCTTTCTGCCTGCGGCCGCACCATGGCCGCCACGCCTTGGAGCAACTCGCCCACATCCAGCGGCCGCCGCTCCAGCCGCATCTGCCCGGCCTCCGCCAGCGCCAGTTCCCGCAGGTCGTCCACCAACCGCGACAGGAGCAGCGTCTGCTCGTAGATGGGAGCGACCGACTCGCCCGTGGCAGGAAAGACGCCGTCCAGGATGCCCTCCAGGTTGCCGCGCATGGCCGCAAGGGGTGTGCGCAACTCGTGCGCGATGTCGGCCATCATGTTGCGGCGCAGCGTCTCGTTCCGCTCCAGCGCCAAGGCCATCTCGTTGAACGCCTGGGTCAGTTCGCCCACCTCGTCGCGCGAGCGCACGGGGATGCGCTGCGCCAGGTTCCCGCCCGCCACGCGCCGCGCGGCCTGGGTCAGGGCGCGCAGCGGCGACGTGATTTGAAACGCCAGCAGACTGCCGAGGGCCAGCGCCAACAGCCCCGCCACCACCCCGCCCACGATGATGCCATTCCGCACCTGGGCGAGGAACTCGGCTTCGGGGCCTTCGTGCAGCATAGGCGCGGATACGACCAGCGTGCCCACCTGCCGACCGCCCACGGCCAGCGCCACGCCCTGCTTCAGGTCGTCGGCCGCCAGCGTCTGCCCCACGAGTTGGCCCAGCGAATCGGCCACGACGCGGCCCTGCTCGTCCGCCAGGATCACGCGCTGGCCCGAAGGCGCGCCGTAGGCCCCGCCCTGGCCGGCCATCGCGCCGCGCCCTCGGCCCATCCCTGGCGTTGCAGAGGACTCCAGGAACGCGGCCACCCCGTCCCATGACCCCGTGCGGGCGTAGTAGCCCTCCAACTGCGGGGCCAGGGCCTCGGCCCAACGCTGCCCTCCTCGGCTCACGTACACGTCAAATCCGGTGGTCGCCGCCCGATTGTA
>DAOTVT010000141.1:0-43247 GCA_034436295.1 Anaerolineae bacterium
CCCCTTCAGCCCGGCGCTTCCGCGTCGGACGGCCACTGCGCAGACACACCTCACCCCCAGCCTTCGGCTTCCCCCTCTCCGCGCGCGGAGAGGGGGAACGAGGGGGGGAGGTCAGCGCGCACGCCCAGCCCTGAACCCCCGCGCTACGGGGGCCAAGCCCCTTCGGAGGCTGGGGTTAGCGCGCAAGCCGGATCGCCCTTTACATTCGTGCCGATTCGTTTGATTCGTGGATGCCCGTGGTCGGCGCTTCGGCGTCGGGCGGGCACGCGGGCAAATCCACAATCCTCCGCGCCCTCGGTGCGCTCGGCGTAAAATCCGGCGCCCGCGCTCCCCCCGATAGACATCCAGGCCACCACAGGATACAATACGCATCAGGGGACGGAATCTCCCAGGCAGAAAGCGCGGTCTTGCCACAGGCCGCCCAGCCCACGCGGAGAGAAAGCATGCATCGGCAAGGCACAGCCTGGCGCAGGCGGGCGCTGCTCGCGGTCGTCGGCGCGGCGGCAGCCGCAACGTTCCTGCTCAACGTCAGCCGGCCTGGGCCGCTGGCCCATGTTGGCGCCCGTGAGGCCACCCCCATGCCCGCCACACTCACCATCGCCACGCTCAACCTGTGGCACGACTACCCGCGCTATTCCCGCCAGGCCGAACGCCTCCAGGCGGCGACTCTGGCGCTGCGCGACCTGTCGCCCCATGTGTTGTGCCTGCAAGAAGCCTCACGCACGCCGGTCGTAGCCCACGCGGCCCGCCAACTGGCCGACGCTCTCGGCGTGTCCGGCGTGTACGTCCGCGCCAACGGCAGCCGCGCGCTCATTCGCTTTGAGGAAGGCGAGGCCATCCTGGCGCGCGGCGCGCTGGCCAACGCCGCGTGGCGCGAACTGTCGCCCACCGCCGGCTTCTTTGAGCATCGGCTGGCCATCTGGGGCGCGGTGGACACCGAAGCGGGGCCGGTCGTCGTCTTCAGTACGCACATCACCAACAAGCGAGGCCCGGTCAACGCCGCGCAAATCCGCGCGCTCGTGGACATCGTGGAGCGCGAACGGCGAGGATTGCCGGCGGTCGTGGCGGGCGACTTCAACGCCGACGAGTCCGCGCCCCAGATGCAGGCGCTGCCCGCGCACTGGCGCGACGCCTTCCGCGCGGCCCGCCCCGACGCGCCGGGGGCCACCAGCATGGACTCGGACCGGCGGATTGACTACATCTTCCTGGTGGATGGCGACGGCGTGCGCTGGCACGTGCTGGACGCCGACACCTTCGGCGGCGAGGACATCTCGGACCACCGAGGCGTGTGGGCGCGGGCCACTCTCGTCCCGAGTCGGTAAGCGGCGCTACACCGCCTCGGGCGGCGCGGGCCGGGCATTCCGCCGCCACTGCGCTAGCGCCACGCCGAGGATCGCCACCACCATCCCCACGTACTGCACCGCCTGCAGGCGCTCGCCCAGCGTCAGCAGCGCGATCAGCGCCGTGGCGAACGGCGACAGGTTCAGCAGCAGATTCATCTCCAGCGCCGTCAGCGTCTGCAGGGCGTGATTGTACAACAGATAGGCCGCAGCCGTGTTGACCAGCGCCAGCCACAGGACAATCCAGACGCCCGGGGCGGCCATTCGCGGCGCGCCTTCCACGGCCAGCGCCAACGGCAACAGCGCAATGCCACCGAACCCCAACGGGAAGGCCGTGAGCGCCAGCGTGCCCGCCGTTCCGTCGCGCGCCACCTCTCGGCCCAGAATCCCGAACACGGCGAACGCCACCAAGCCCAGCCCCGTAACCGCCAACCCCAGCGGCTCGCCCGCCCGCAGCCCAGGCGCGAAGAACACCCCGCACCCCGCCAGGCACACGGCCAGTCCGATCACCTGCACGCGGGTTGGGTACTCCCGGAGCCACAGGATGCCGAACCCAAGCACCAGCAGCGGCACCAGGCTCATCAAGAACGAACTCGTGGTAGAAGGCAGGTACTGCAACCCCCAGAACAGGCACCCGTTGCCGACGGTATAGGCGCACAGGCCGATGAGCGCCAGCCGTACCCATACGCCGCGCGAACGCGGGCGCGAGTTGCGGCGCAGCGCGAACGGCAGCAGAATCAGGAACGCGGCCGTGTACCGGAGGCCCGCCAGCGTCAGCGGCCCGACGTAGCGAAGCCCCGCCTTCACGAGCACGAACGACGAGCCCCACACCACCACCACGACCAGCGCCTCGGCCAGGGCGGTGGGGAGAGGCGGCCCGACGCGCGATCGGGACACAGTCATGGGCACACTCTCCGTGCAGAGTGCCGCCATTATCGCGCGCAGCGGGCCGGCTGTCAAGACTCGGCGTGCACCCTCGCCCCCTCCGCGGCCAGAGAACCCGTAGGGCGGCTTCCGATAGCCGCCATGCCACCCCCTCGCCCCGCTTGCGGGCAGAGGGCTGGGGTGAGGGGTTCTATCTCCCCCGTCAAACGATTGTTGACAGCCCCGCCCGCAAGGAGTATAATCCCAATAGAACATGTTTTCTACGGAGGGCAACCATGAGCGAGATCACCGTCGCCTGCGTGCAGATGTCGCCCCAACTGGGCGAGGTCGGCGAGAACCTGGTTCGGATGACCGAATTCATTGAGAAGATTCGCGGCGAGCACGACGTGAACCTCATCGTCTTCCCGGAACTGTGCACCACGGGCTACGAATGCGGCGTCCGATTCACCGAACTCGCCGAGCGCATCCCCGGCCCCACCACCAACCTGATGAGCCAGCGCGCCTCCGAGTTTGAGGTGCATCTCGCCTTCGGCATGGTGGTCAAAGAGAAGGTGGAGAGCATCATCTACAACGCGGCCATCCTCATCGGGCCCGACGGCGAGATTCTAGGCGACTACCGCGCCCTGCACCCGAAGGGCGAGGAGCGGCTGGCCTTCCGCCCTGGCTATCGCCTTCCCGTCTTTGACACGGGTATCGGGCGCATCGGCCTCATGCTCGGCTGGGACCTGGCGTTTCCCGAAGTGGCGCGGTCGCTGGCGCTGGACGGCGCGGAACTCATCCTCGCGCTGGCCAACTGGGAGAAGCCCAACCAGGAAGAGTGGAAGGCGTATGCCCTGGCGCGGGCGATGGAAAACGCATCGTTCCTGGCGGCAGCCAACCGCGTCGGCGAGGAGTACACCTACGCCTTCTTCGGCGAGAGCGTCATCCTCGGCCCCCGCGGGCAGGTACTGGCCATCATGGACGAGGACACCGAGGGATACTGCGTCGCCCGCATCAACCTGGACGACGTGCGGCGCACCCGCGAGGAACTGCAGATCATGCAATGCCGCCAACCCCAAGCCTACCGCAGCATCGTGAGGAGGTACTGATATGCAGCGCATCATTGACCTTCGCAGCGACACCGTAACCCACCCCACCCCCGCCATGCGGGAGGCCATGTACCGCGCCGAGGTGGGCGATGACGTCATGGGCGAGGATCCCACCGTCAACCGCCTCCAGGAGATGGCCGCCGAACGCATGGGCAAGGAGGCGGCGCTATTCGTCGCCAGCGGCACCATGGGCAACCTCATCTGCATCCTGGCCCAGTGCGGCCGCGGCGACGAAGTAATCATGGGCGACAAGGCCCACACGTTCCTCTTTGAGGCGGGCGGCCCGTCGGTGCTGGGCGGGGTGCATGTGCGCACCGTGCGGAATCGCGATGACGGCACGCTGGACCCCGCCGAGGTGGAAGCCGCCGTGCGCGCCGACAATGTGCACTTCCCGCGCAGCCGCCTGGTCGTGCTTGAAAACACGCACAACCGATGCGGGGGAGCGGTGCTCACTCGCGCGCAGATGGACCCCATCGTGGCGGTTGCGCGCAAGCACAACCTCAACGCGCACCTGGACGGCGCTCGCATCTTCAACGCCGCCGTGGCCCTGGGCGTGGACGCCCGCACCCTCGCCGAACCCTTTGACACCGTCAGTTTCTGCCTGTCCAAGGGGCTATCCGCGCCGGTCGGGTCGCTGGTCTGCGGCACCCGCGAGTTCGTGCGCGAGGCCACGCGCCTGCGCAAAGTGCTCGGCGGCGGGATGCGCCAGGCGGGCATCATCGCCGCGGCGGGCATCGTGGCGCTGGAGCAGATGGTGGACCGCCTTGCCGACGACCACGCCAACGCGCGGCGGTTGGCCGAGGGCCTCGCCGAGATGGGCGTCTTTGACATCCGCCTGGACCGCGTCCAGAGCAACATCCTCATCTTTGGCCTGGCCACCCAGCGGTTCACGCCCCAGCAACTGGTGGCCCGATGCGCGCAGGACGGCCTGAAATTCCAGGCCATTGAGGGCGGCCAGTTCCGCATGGTTACGCACTACGGGATAGAGCGCGAGGACATAGACCGAACCTTGCGCATCCTCGCAGACGCCATACGCGACCTGAGTCGTTAGCAGGGCCTTGACCCCACGGGTCTTGGCCCCCTGGGGGTCCGTTTGCACCCGCGCGGATTCGCGCGATTCGCGGTTGCAACTGGAGCGCCGACAAGAGACGGGGGACGTCGCTCTGCGGCGATAGTTTGCATGTCCGCGCATTTGCGCTATACTTTTGCCAAGTACAGGATTGGCTCGTAGCGCCGGGGCGGCTTGCAGGACTCGGCGGCAGGATTTCCGCCAGCGTCCCTGCGTGGCACCGGCATAGACGTGTTCCTTTGGAGGTAGGCACAAGATGTTCTTTCCAGGTCTCTACTTTGACCCGATGTATCTGATATTTGCGCTGCCCGCGCTGCTGCTGGGCCTCTACGCCCAGATGAAAATCCGCACGTCGTACTCCAAGTACCTGCGCGTGGCGAACAGCCGCGGGATCACCGGTCTCAACGCCGCCCGCTACCTGCTGGACAACGCGGGCCTGTACGATGTGGAGATTGAGGGCACGCCGGGCGAACTCTCGGACCACTACGACCCGTCCAGCCGGAAACTGCGCCTGTCGCGCGGCGTCGCCAATTCCCCGTCGGTGGCCGCGCTCGGCATCGTCGCCCATGAGGTCGGCCACGCGGTTCAGCACGCCGAGGGCTACGGCCCGTTGCGCCTGCGCTCGGCCATCGTGCCCGTCGTGAACATCGGGACGTGGCTCGGCCCCATCCTGTTCATCATCGGCTTCCTCCTGCAGGCCTACGACCTGGCGGTGCTCGGCGTCATCGCCTTCGCGGGCGCGGCGGTGTTCTCGCTCGTTACGCTGCCTGTGGAACTCAACGCCAGTGCGCGCGCCATGCAGATGCTCACCAAGACGGGGCTGGTTACCCAGCAGGAGTACAACGGCGCCAAGTCGGTGCTATCGGCCGCCGCGCTGACCTACGTGGCCGCCGCCGCGCAGAGCATCTCTACGCTGCTGTACTACGTCTTCCTCCTCGGCGGGCTTCGCAGGAACGACTGATTCAGACACGTGGACCTGATTCTTGACCTGTCGCTTCCCGAACTAGAGGCCCGCCTGCAGGAATGGCAGCAGCCCGCGTATC
Organism: Anaerolineae bacterium; assembly: GCA_034436295.1. Lineage (GTDB taxonomy): Bacteria > Chloroflexota > Anaerolineae > DTLA01 > DTLA01 > DTLA01. The sequence continues at coordinate 5,426 of DAOTVT010000141.1, forward strand.
GCGCCCGGCAGGTTTGGGAGTGGATCTACAAGCAGGGCGCGACGCAGTTCGCCCAGATGACCAACCTGCCGGTCGCCCTCCGCCAGCGCCTGGAATCTCACTTCACCCTCACGCCGTTTGAGCCGGTCGCCGAGCACCTCTCGTCGGACGGCCAGACGCGCAAACTGGCCCTCCGCCTCCGAGATGGCGAAATCATTGAGGCCGTGTGGATGCGCTACGAAAACCGCGAGAGCGTGTGCGTCTCCACCCAGGCCGGGTGCGCCATGGGATGCGCGTTCTGCGCCACGGGCCAGGGCGGGCTGCGCCGCAACCTCTCCGCAGGCGAGATCGTGGGCCAGGTGCTGGCCTTTGCGCGCCTTCTCGCCCCCCAGTCCGCGCGCGTTACCAACGTCGTCTTCATGGGCATGGGCGAGCCGTTCGCCAACTACGACGCCGTCTGGAAGGCTGCCTCCACCCTCATGCACCCGGCCGGCCTGGGCCTGGGCGCGCGGCACATCGTCATCTCCACCGTCGGGCTGATCCCCGGCATCCGACGGTTCGCCCAGGAGCGGTCACAGGTGCGGCTGGCGGTGTCGCTCCACGCGCCCGACGACGCCCTGAGAGACCGCCTGGTGCCCATCAACCGCGCCTATCCCATCGGCCCGCTCATGGAGGCCATTCGCGATTATGTCAACCTGACCGGCCGCCGCGTTACGTTTGAATACGCCCTCATCGCCGGCGTCAACGACCATCCCGAGCAGGCCCAGGCCCTTGCCGCGCTCCTTCGCGGCCTGCCGGCCCACGTGAACCTCATCCCGTTGAACCCCGTGCCCGACTCCCCCTGGCGACCAAGCCCCCGCGCCAGGGTTCGGCAATTCCAGGCGACGCTCGCCGAGCGTGGCGTGCCGTGCACGGTGCGCCTGGGACGCGGCACCGACATCCAGGCGGCATGCGGCCAGTTGCGGGCGCGCACGCTGCAAGCGCCCGCCTAGCCGTGCCCAGCCTACCCCCTGCCCCGCAAAGCGCCATCGCGGGCACGGACGCGCAACGTGTCTTATGCATGAAGCCAAGTCGCAGAGGACGAATTCTTGCGTTTTCGCCCAAGAAAGGGTAAGATAGCACCATGATCCGAATCTCCGCGTCCATCCTATCGGCCGACTTTGCGCGGCTCGGCGAACAGATCGCAGAAGCGGAACGAGGCGGCGCCGACTATATCCACGTGGACGTGATGGACGGCCTGTTCGTGCCGAACATCACGGCGGGGCCTGTGCTGGTGAGCGCGGCGCGCCGCAGCACGTCCCTGCCGCTGGACGTCCACCTGATGATAGAAAAGCCCGAGCGATACGTGGAGGCATTCCGAGAGGCCGGAGCCGACATCCTGACCGTGCACTACGAGGCATGCCCCCACCTGCACCGGACGGTGCAGCGCATTCGCGAACTGGGCGCGGCGCCTGGCGTCTCGCTCAACCCGTCCACGCCCCTGTCGGCGCTGGAGGAGATTCTGGACTACGTGGACTTGGTGCTCATCATGACGGTCAATCCCGGGTTCGGCGGGCAGAAGTACATTGACAGCATGACGGCGAAGATCGCGCGCCTTCGCCGCTGCTTGGACGAGCGCGAGCACCGCCCCGTCCTGGAAGTGGATGGCGGGCTGAACCCGCACACCGCGCCCAAGGCGGCCAGGGCCGGCGCGGACATCATCGTCGCCGGCGCGGCCATATTCGCCGCCGACGTGCCTGTGGGCGAGGCCATTCGCCGCATTCGCGAAGCGATTGCCCTGAAACAGGGTTAGACAAATAGAAAAGGCCAGCCGACGGCTGGCCTTGCGTGGAGCCGACAGGCGGAATTAGGCTTTCTGAAGCGTCTTCAGGCACCGAGAGCAGATGCGAACCCGTCTCTTGCGGCCATCCACAACGATGGTGGCCATCTGCACGTTCACATCAAAACGGCGGTTGGTGCGCCGATTGGAATGGCTCACATTGTGCCCGAACTGCGGCCCGCGCATGCAGATTTCACACTTTGCCATGGAACGCAACCCCTTTCAGAATGCGAGATCAAGGATAAGTACGGCGCCAATTGCGCACCTGAATATAATAACACAAACCGACATTCTTGGCAAAAACTGCGCCCGCGTTTTTCAGTCGGCCCAACGCACAGGGCGCGGGGGAGAGCGACCAGCATGACAGAACAAACGAGACTGGGCAGAATTGAAGTGTCGCCGGCGGCCATCGCCAGCATCGCCAGCCACGCCGTGCTCAAGTCCTACGGCGTCGTCGGCATGGCCTCGGCCAACGTGCGCGACGGCATCGTGGAGGTGCTGACGGGCGACCGCAGCCGGCGCGGCGTCCAGGTACGGCTGGAGGGCAACGAAATCCACATTGACCTGTACGTGGTCATTGAGTATGGGACGCGAATCTCCGTTGTCGCCCACAACATCATGAGCGCCGTGAAGTTCAGCGTGGAGAAAGCCCTCGGCGTGCCGGTCAAGGAGGTCAACGTCCACGTACAAGGATTGCGCGTCAGCAGCGCCGATTGACGCGCCGCTCGCGCCACTACCCTGCACGGAAAGAGAGGAACCGCATCTTGGCGTCAGAAGCCGCAAAGAGACCCAATCCAACCGACAGACGCAGAGAAGCCGTGCGCATCGGCGACGGGGAATGCCTGTTCAAGGCGCTGCGCGTCAGCGCCGCCTGGTTTGAGCAGCACGTCCAGGCGGTGAATGCCCTGAACGTCTTCCCGGTGCCCGATGGCGACACGGGCACAAACATGATGCTGACCTTGCAGTCGGCCATCAAAGAAGTGGGAGACAATCCCAGCGACTCGGCCAGCGAGGTCATCCAGAAAGTCGCCCATGGCGCGCTGATGGGCGCGCGCGGCAATTCGGGCGTCATCCTGTCCCAGTTGCTCCGGGGCATGGCGCGCTACCTGCACAAGAAGGATTCGTTCACCGCAGCCGACCTGGCGGCCGCCATGCGCGAGGGCGCGGTTACCGCCTACAAAGGCGTGCTCAAGCCGGTGGAGGGCACCATCCTCACCGTCGCGCGCGAAGTGGCCGACGCCTGCGCCCGTGCCGTTGAGGATACCGACGACATCGTGGCGCTCCTGGAAACCGCCGTGGAAGAGGCCCGGCACTCGGTCAGCCGCACCCCTTCGCTCCTGGCCGTGCTCAAGGAGGCGGGCGTCGTGGACGCCGGCGGGCAGGGGCTTGCCATCATCCTGGAGGGCGTACTCCGATTTGCGCGAGGTGAATCCGTGGAAATGTTGCCCACTTCCGTAACCCGTGCCGAACTCAGCGTGCCGCACGCCGAGGCCGAATACGGCTACGACACCCAATTCATCATCCACGGCCAGAACCTGGACGTGGAGGCCGTGCGGCAGAAAATCTCCGAGATGGGCGACTCGGTCATGGTCGTCGGCGACAGCACCACCATCAAAGTCCACGTCCACACCCCTACGCCCGGCACGCCCATCAACTACGGCGCCAGCCTGGGCTCCATCAGCCACGTGATCGTAGAAGACATGCAGCAGCAGTATCAGGAATTCGTCCAGGCCCAGACCAAGCCGCCGGTCTCGGCGGAGGAGATTTGCAACATCGCGACCGTGGCGGTAGCGCCTGGGGCGGGCCTGCGCCGCGTGTTTGAAAGCCTGGGGGCCAGCGCCGTCGTCTCCGGCGGCCAGACCATGAACCCCAGCACCGAGGAACTGCTCAACGCCATTGAGGGCGTGAAGGCCGACAACGTGATCGTGCTGCCCAACAACCGCAACGTCATCCTCTCGGCGCAGCAAGCCAAGACGCTATCCCGCAAGAACGTCTTTGTGATTCCCACCAAGACGATTCCCCAGGGCATCGCCTCGCTTCTCGCCTTCAACTACCAGGCCGACGCAACCACCAACGCCCAGATCATGGAACAGGCATTCGGCCGCGTGCAGACGGTGGAAGTTACCCATGCCGTTCGTTCCGCGCGGGTGAACGGAGTCGCCATCAAGGAAGGCGACGTCATCGGCCTCATCAACGGCGACCTGAGAATCAGCGGCGACAACTACCACCAGGTCGTCCTGGACGCGCTGGGCATGTTGCCGTTGGACGAAAACGAGATTCTTACGATATACTATGGCGAGGATGTGGGAGAGGCAGATGCCCAGACCCTGGCCGATAGGATTCGGGCGCAGTTCAGCCATCTGGAAGTGGAGGTCGTGAACGGCGGGCAGCCGCACTATCCCTACATCCTTTCCGTGGAGTAAACGCTGGACATGCTGGCCGAAAACAGCATGCTGCGAGGAGGAGGAATGGCACGCCCGATCATTGTTACCGACAGCACCGCGGGACTCTCGCCTGCCGAGTGTGAACAATACGGCATCCAGGTGGTGCCCCTTTACGTTCGGTTCGGAGACCAGGTCTTTCGGGAAGGCGTGGACATTACCAGCGAGCAGATGTTCAGCCGAATGCGGCGTTCCGCGCTAGGGCCGGTTACCTCGCCGCCAACGCCGGACGATTTCCGTCGGGTGTACCTGGCCGCCGCCCGCAAGACCGACCAGATTCTGTCCATCCACCTGTCCGGCAAACTGAGCCAGACGGTGGCCTTCGCCCAGGCAGCCGCCGAAACGCTCCTGGGCCGCATCCGAATCCACGTGATAGACTCGCAGACGACCTCGGCGGGGCTGGCGGTTCTGGCGCGGGAGACCGCCAAGGCCGCAGCCGCCGGCATGACGCTGGACGAGTTGATCCCCTACGTGCGCGGCCTCATCCCCCGCATCTACCTGGTCTTCTTCGTGGACACGCTGGACTACCTGGAGCGCGGTGGCCGCATCGGCAAGGCCGAAGCCCTCTTGGGCAGCATGCTCAACATCAAGCCACTCCTCATCGTGGAAGACGGCGAAATCCAGCCACTGGAGAAAGTACGAACCCGCGCCAAGGCCATTGAGAAACTGGCCGAGTTCGTGGCCGAGTTCAGCAGGATCAAGGAACTCTGGATTCTCCAGGAACAGGAAAACGAGGAGACCGCCCAACTGCGCGAACTGCTCCGAGAGTACTTCCCGAACGTCGCGACGCCGGTCGTGCCCTATGGCCCCGTTCTCGCCAGCCACGTAGGCCCCGGAGCCATGGGCGTCGTGGTCTTTGAGGACGTGTAGGTCATGGACAGGAGCGCAAAGTGGTTCGGATTGTAACGGACAGCACGTCGGACATCCCCAGGCCGATGGCCGAGGAGTACGGGATCCGCGTCGTTCCGGCCATCGTCAACTTTGGCCTGGAGTCGTTCCGCGAAGGCGTGGACTTGTCCCCCAGCGAATTCTTCGCCCGCCTGGTCGCCTCTCCGACCCTGCCTACGACCTCGCAGCCATCCGTCGGCGAGTTCATGGAGGCCTACGCCGAAGCCGGGCGGAGCGGCGAGCCGGTCCTGGGCATCCACCTCGGCTCCACCTTCAGCGGACTCTACGACGCCGCCCAACTGGCATCCCAGTCCATGCCCGAACGCGCGGTTACGGTGTACGATAGCGGTCTCCTCTCCATGGGCTTGGGACTCATGGTCCTTGAGGCGGCAAAGGCAGCCCGCCGCGGCGCCACCGTGGAGCAGTTGCTCCGCCTTCTGGACAGCCTCAAGCCGCGGACGCGCGTCATCGCCGTGCTGGACACCCTGGAATACCTGCGCAAGGGCGGGCGACTCAGCCGCGTCAGCGCGACCCTGGGCCGAATGCTCAGCATCCGCCCCGTCATCCAGGTGTTTGACAACAGGCTGGACCAACTCGCCCGCACCCGCCACCGCATGAATTCTCTCAACAGGCTCCTGGAATTCGCGCAAACGCACGCCCCCTTTGACCACCTCGTGGTCCTTCACGCCGCAGCCGCCAACGCGGCCGACTGGGTCGCCGAACGCCTGGCCCGCTTGAATTCCGGCGTGAAACCTGCTATTATAGAAGCGGGGTCCGTCATCGGCACGCACGCCGGCCCGGGCGCGGTGGGCTTCGCCTGCATAACGAGGCGCTAGCGCCCCACACTTCTCATATCCAGACGGTGAACCGGAGAAACGGATGCATTCTGTCGCGGAAAAACTGCTGAAAATCCTTGATTTGGAGGAGCAGACGGGGTACAGGAATCAGGCCGTTATCGGAGGGCTGGACAAACTGGCCGAGCACTGGCTCAAGGAGGCGGCCGCCGCCTACCCGGGCGCGGACAAACAGCCTCTCATCCGACAGGTGGGGGATCTGCTCGCCGTGTACCCAACTCGCGCCACGCCCGAGGGCCGCGAAGAGGTCGTGCGCGCCCTCCGCAAGACCGTTGCGCGACTGGAGGAAGGCTCCGCAGAACCCGCCGCTCCCCAGCCCACCCCTGCCCCCCCGGCCCGGCCGACGCCTCCTGCCCCCCCCCAGGACAAACCCCGACCCGGGCTTGGCCTGGACGCGCCGGTAACAAGACTCGTCGGCGTCAACACGGGATACGCCGAGAAACTGGAAAAACTGGGGGTGCGCACCATCCGCGACCTGCTCATGCTCTACCCCCGCCGATACGAGGATTACAGCGCCATACGCCCCATCGGCACCCTTCGCCCTGGCGAGCAAGTTACCGTCCTGGGCCAGATTTGGGACGTCCAGAGCCGCAAATCCCAACGCGGCATGCACATCCTCACCGTTACCCTGGCCGATGGGTCTGGGACAATCCAGGCAACCTGGTTCAACCAGCCCTACCTGGAAAAGCAATTCCAGCAGGGGCGCAGCATCATCTTGAGCGGGAAGACCGACGTCTATCTGGGCCACCTGGTGATGCAATCGCCCGAATGGGAACTCTCCACCGACGAGGCGATCCACACGGCGCGCCTGGTCCCCATCTACCCGCTCACCGAAGGCATCAGCCCGCGCTGGCTTCGCCGCGTGCAGAAACGCACCGTGGACTACTGGGCGCCGCGCCTCCCCGACCCGCTCCCCGAATCGGTGCGGCGCGACGCGAAACTCATGGACTTGCCCACCGCCATCGCGCAGATTCACTTCCCCGACGACAAGGCCAAACTGGAGGAGGCCCGTAAGCGCCTGTGCTTTGACGAGTTCCTCACCATCCAGTTGGGCGTGCTTCGGCAGCGCCGAAACTGGCGACAGCAGCCCGGCCGCCCCCTGCACGTCAACGCGCAGACGGTGGAGACTTTCATCCGCTCACTCCCGTTTGACCTCACGAATGCGCAGCGACGCGCCATGGACGAGATTCTGCACGATATCGCGCAACCGCAGCCCATGAGCCGCCTCCTCCAGGGCGATGTGGGTTCGGGCAAGACCGTCGTCGCCCTGACGGGGATGTTGGTCGCGGCCCTGGACAACCGGGCGCAGGCGGCGCTGATGGCCCCGACCGAAATCCTCGCGGAGCAACACTACCGGACCATCTCGCAAATCCTGGAAGCCTCGGGCATCGGCAAGGACACCCTCACGGTTCGGCTCCTCATCGGCAGCCTGAGCAACGGCGACAAGGAGCGCATTCGGCAGGAAATCCAAGAGGGCAAGGCCAACCTGATCATCGGCACCCACGCGCTCATCCAGGGTTCCGTCGCCTTCCAGAACCTGGCCTTCGTCGTCATTGACGAGCAGCATCGCTTCGGAGTGATGCAGCGGGCCACCCTGCGCGAGAAAGGCTTCAATCCGCACATGCTGGTCATGAGCGCCACGCCCATCCCGCGCAGCCTGGCCCTGACGCTGTACGGCGACCTGGACATCTCGGTGATTGACGAGATGCCGCCAGGCCGCCAGCAGGTCAAGACCTACTGGCTCGCCCAGCGCGAACGCGAGCGGGCCTACACCTTCCTGCGCAAGCAGATTGAGCAGGGACGGCAGGCGTTCATCATCTGCCCACTCATTGAGGAGTCGGAGGCCCTGGACGTCAAAGCCGCCGTTGACGAGCACCACAGGCTCCAGACCGAGGTCTTCCCCGACCTGCGTCTTGGGCTCCTCCACGGCCGGATGCGAGGCGACGAAAAGGACGAGGTCATGCGCCGCTTCCGCGCCGGGGAACTCCACATCCTGGTGTCCACCTCCGTCGTTGAGGTCGGGATTGACATTCCCAACGCTACGGTTATCATGGTGGAAGGCGCGGACCGGTTTGGCCTGGCGCAACTGCACCAGTTCCGAGGGCGCGTGGGCCGGGGCGAGCACCAATCGTACTGCATTCTCATCTCGGACTCGGCCACGCCCGAAAGCCAGGAACGCCTGCGCGCCATTGAGCAGATTCACGATGGCTTCAAGTTGGCGGAAAAAGACCTGGAACTGCGGGGCCCGGGCGAATTCTTCGGCACGCGCCAGAGCGGCCTGCCCGACCTGCGCCTCGCCAGGCTGAGCGACACGCGCATCCTGGAAGAGGCGCGCCGGCAAGCCTTGCGCATCTTTGAGCGGGACCCCGAGTTGACCGACCCGGAGCATGCGTTGCTCGCCCAGCAGGTGCGCGAATTCTGGCAGCACAAAGGCGACCTGAGTTAGACGCCGTCTCAAGGAGGAGAGTATGACCACAGCGGTGTATCCGGGAACCTTTGACCCCGTGCACTACGGCCATGTGGACATCGCGAAGCGCGCTGCCAAAATCTTTGACCGTCTCATCGTCGCCGTCTATGACCGCCCGCTCAAGAACCTTCTGTTCAGTCCGGAAGAGCGCCTGAGCATGATCCGCCAGGCTCTCTGCGATACGCCCAACATTGAATTGGACACATACGGGGGACTTACGGTAGAATACCTTCGCCGAAGGGGGGCGCAGGTCATCGTTCGGGGGCTACGGGTAACCTATGACTTTGAGTTGGAATACCAGATGGCCCTGACGAACAAGAAACTGGCCCCCGAGATAGAGACCGTGTGCCTGGTAACGAGCCTGGAGCACGCTTTCCTGAGTTCCAGCATCGTCAAGGAGGTCGCCATAGCCGGCGGGTGCATAGAACAGATGGTCCCGCCTCATGTGGCCACCGCGCTGATGGAGCGCCTCAAGACGCTTGGGGCCGACGGCAGCGGGAAGATCCCGCTCGTCTCCCTGCGCGACTGACCGCGAATCAGGCAGCGGGCCAGCCATGTCCGCACAGAACGGAGGAGCGCCATGGATATCCTACATCTGATTGACCAACTGGAAGCCGCCATCAACAACGGGTGGCACATCCCCCTCACCTCCGACGTCATCGTGAACGAGGAAGAACTCCTGCGCATCGTGGACGAAATGCGCTCGCGCATCCCGCAGGAGGTGCAGCAGGCCAAGCGGCTCCTCCAAGAGAAGGATCGCGTGCTCGCGCAGGCGCGCGAGGAACGAGACCGCATCGTGGCCCTGGCGGGCGAGGAAGCGGCCCGCCTCACCGAAGAGAGCGAAATCACCAAGGCGGCCACCGTCCGCGCCCAGACGATTCTGGAGCGCGCCAAGCGAGACGCCGACAACATCCGCAAAGGCGCCGACGACTACGTGGTGGAAGTCCTCGGCAACCTGCAACGCGAACTGGAGCAACTCCTGCGGACGGTAAACAACGGCATCGTCGCCATCCAGCAAGGCGTTACCCGCAGCACCGACGAAACAGAGACCCCCCCGGAGACGCGGCGGGGCTAACCGCCCGCCCCGCCCGCCTGATTGCGCGCCGCAGTGCAGCCCCGGCGTGCCCGCGCGCGATTCCACGCACACACCCCATTGAGCGCATCCTGACTCTGCGCGACTTGGCGCATAACGCGCCTCTTCTACCCACCACGGCTTGCGCAATATCGCGCATAACGACCGCTTGGCTGCGCAATTATGAGCATTATGGCGATTGACTTTGCGCATTTTGCCCAAATTCACCGAAAATTCCCGCCAAAACCCCTTGACTTTTGGACAAAATCGTGCTATAATAAGAGCGTAAGATCCCGAGGTTCAGGGAATCGCGCAAGAATCTGCGCGACATTGAGCATGAATGGCGCCGCTCAATGTGCGCGACGCGCAGAGCGCACCCAGAACCCCGGGACCGCTGCCGGGCACGGGACTGCTGGCTTCCCACCGCGATGGCGACTTGCCCATCGTACCATCGGCCCGCTCGGCAACACGAGCGAGGCAGTACCCAGTCGCGGCGATTGCATCATTTACAAGGAGGATCGCCATGACAAAAGAAGACAGGCAGGCCGCCATCCGCAAGATGCTGGAGGAAGAACCGTTCGTTACCGTCGCGGAACTCGCCGCTCGGTTCAATACCTCCGAAAGTACCATCCGCCGCGACCTGGCAGAGATGGCGCAGCAAGGCGTCATCAAGCGCACGCACGGGGGAGCCCTGTCCCAGATCACAGCACCCGAGGAGCCCGTCCCAGAGGAAGAACGCAAACCGGAAATCGGCGCCGACCTGGCCAGAATCCAGGGGGAGGAACTGTCCCGAATGGCGATCGCCGCCAGCAGGCTGGTCAACGAAGGGGAAACGATCATCATTGATTCCGGCCCGGGCACGCTGCAACTCGCTCGCCGAATCAAGGCCAGCCGCCGAAACCTGACGGTGCTCACCAACAACCTGGAGGTCGCGCTGGAACTCAGCGAGTCCTTCGGCGTCAGCGCCATCCTCACCGGCGGCCTGGTGCGAGGACTGCGGAGCGGGCTTGTGGGCTACGTAGCAGAACAGACGTTGAGGGGAATGCAGGTGGACAAACTGTTCCTGACCGCCCCCGGCATTGACCAGGAGCGCGGCCTCACCACATCCCAACTGGAGGAGATCACCGTGAAGCAGGCCATGATCCAGGCTGCCCGCGAGGTCATCCTCCTCGCCCAGCACAACCTGTTCGGCAAGGTGGCGCTCGTGTCCTTCGCCCCCCTCACCGTCGTGCACAAGGTCGTAACCGGCCGCGAGTTGCCACCCGACATGATCTCGGCCATCGCGCGCCTGGGGATAGAAACCATCCTGGCCTGACCTTTCAGGAGGGTGCACCATGTCGCTTTACCTTGAGCAGAGGCTTGAAAATCAACTGAAGATCACGCCCCAACTCATCATCGCCAACGAGGTGCTGGCGATGTCTTCGGCTGAACTAGAGCAAGCCGTGGCTCAAGAAGTGGAGCAAAACCCCGTGCTGGAAGTCATTGAGCACGAGCGGTGCCCCCTCTGCGGCAACCCCATCCGCGGATCCCACTGCCCCTATTGCGCGGGCAGGAAGCCCCCTCATGCCGAGACCTGGGAGCCGGAGGGGTGGAATTACCAGGACTACCGGACGGCCGCCTGGGACGAAGAGGACGACGACCCCATCTCGCGGGTGCCGAGCAGCACCACGCTCGCGGAGTACCTCACATGGCAGATACGCCCTGCCCTGGCCGCCGAGGATCATCCCATCGCGCAATTCCTCATTGACAGCCTGGACAGCCACGGGTATCTGACCGTATCGCCCAGCGAGGTCGCGGCGCACCTCGGCGTAACCCCCGATCGGGTGCAGAAAGTCATCGCCGAACTCCAGCGGCTGGATCCCCCTGGCATCGGCGCTGCCGGCCCCCAGGAGGCACTCCTCATCCAACTGCGCCGCATGCGCGAGGACGGGAAGCCCCGCCCGCTGGCCGAAGCCATCATCTCGCAATGGGAACTCTTCCTCAAACAACAGGTTCACGCCCTGGCGCGGGCGCTCAACGTAACCGAGCAGGCCATCCGAGACGAATACGCCTTCATCAAGGCCAACCTGAACGCCAAGCCGGCCCACGCCCACTGGGCACTGGGCGAGGCCAGGCCCGCGTCCGACACCGTCTACATCCGCCCCGACATCGCCATCCGCCGCCGCCCCGCCCCCGACACGGGCTTTGAGGTGGAGGTGCTCCCCGGGCGATCCTTCACGCTCCGCATCGCCCCCGAATACAAGCGCCTGGCCGAAGAACTGGAAACCAAGAACGACCCGTCTTGCGAACAGGCGAAAGAACAACTGAAAGAGTACATGTCCAGAGGCAAACTGTTCATTCGGTGCGTCAACCAGCGTTGGCAAACGCTGCAAATGATAGGGGATTGGCTGGTCAACTATCAGGCCGAATTTCTGGAAAACGGCGAGCGATCCATCAAACCCATCACGCGGGCAGAACTGGCAGAACAGATCGGAGTCCATGAATCCACCGTGAGCCGGGCCGTGGCCAACAAGTACGCCCTGCTCCCCAACGGGCGCGTCATTCCGCTCTCGGACTTCTTTGACGAATCGCTGGCGGTCAAGGACGTGCTCTTGGAAATCATCCAGCACGAGGAGCGCCCGCTCAGCGACCAGGAACTGGCGAAGCGCCTGGCCCAGCGGGGCTACCCCATCGCACGGCGCACGGTGGCCAAGTACCGGCAGGAACTCGGCATCCTCCCTGCCCGGCTCCGATGCTCATGAGCGCGTCCAGGAGGGGTTGCTAGACATGCGCAGATTCTGGCGGTTCGCCCTGACACTCACGCTAACGCTGCTGATCGGCGGGCTCCTCTACCAGTACTGGTGGAGACCGACGCGCGCGCAGAATCCATCCGCCGCGCAGGAATCCCAGCGCGCCTGGCTCCAGAAGCATGGGCAAATTGTCATCGCCTCCCAGCCCAACAACGCGCCGTTCTTCTTCCCGTCCGAGGCAGGCATCTACGGCGGGTTTGACCAGGACCTCATCGCCGGCCTGGCGCTGGCGCTGAACGCCGACATCCGCCTCATCCCCATGACGGTGCAGGACGCCCGCGCCGCCCTTTCCATCGGCGAGATAGACGGCATCATGGGGCAAGAGCCGGGACCGGAACTCGCGCCCTTCTACGCCTTCACGCAGCCCTACCTCAGCAACGCCCAGGCCATCTTCGTTACGGCGGACCGGCTGGACATCCACAACCTGTCCGACCTGGCGGGCCGCTCCGTTGCCGTCGTGAGCAACAGCCCAGGCGCCTACCTGGTTCAGTCCAACGCCGCCATCCAGGCCGTTCCCGTCCCCAGCATCCAGGAAGGGCTCAACCGCCTCCTCTCCGGCGAGGTGGAAGCCTTCGTCGGCGACGAACTCTCCAGCCGCAGCCTCATCCAGCGCAACAACCTGGGCGGGCTTGTCAAGGCGGTGGGCGAACCGCTCCGCCGCCGGGGATACACCATCGCCGTGCGCAAGAACAACACCGAACTCCTGGCCCTGCTCAATTCGGGGCTTACCGCCCTGGAAAGCACCAACGTCAAGGACAAGATCGTTCGGAGATGGTTCGGCGCGGTGCCCGCCAACGCCCACACGTTGCCCGACAACTGGCCCCTGTGGGCAGGCGGCGGCATCCTGGCCTTCGCCATCCTGATCGCGGCCACCTATTCCTGGGCGCGCTCCATGAGCCGCAAGATGGCCGAACGCACGCACAAGTTGCGCGAATCCGAGCAACGCCAGCGCGTGCTGATTGAAAACGCCAACGACGCCATATTCTCCATACACCCCGCCGACACCGGCATCCTGGAGGTCAACCGCAAGGCCGAACAGTTCACCGGCTACCGGCGCGAGGCCCTCCTGCACATGCGCCTCAGCGACCTCTTCCCCGCCGATTCTCGTGAGCGCAGCGTCGGCAGGCTGCAAGAGGTCCTGCTCAACGGATCCGGCACCTTTGACGACATGGTGTTCGTCCGCCAGGACGGGACCCGCATAGAGGTGGACGTCAGCGCCAGTGTCATTGAGTTTGACCGCCGCAAAGTGATCCAGATTCTGGCCCGCGACATCACCGAACGCAAGCAGATGGAGCGCGAACTCCTTCGGCGCAACCGCAACCTCTCGGCCCTGAACACCATCTCGGCCACCGTGGGCCGGTCGCTGGAACTGGACGAAATCCTGGACGCCGCGCTGGACAAGGTGCTGGACGTGGTGGGTGCCGACATGGGCGCCATCTACCTGTTTGACGAACAGACGGGCAACCTGGTGCTGCGGGTGTACCGCGGCGAGCCGCCGGTCCTCGCCGTGCAATCCCAGGCCTTCGCCGAACAGAACGGCGGCACCATCATCGCCGCCTCCAACGGCAACGTGGCCCAACTGGCCGGCGCTTGGTGGCCGCAGACCTCCCAGCCGCACCTGGGCTCCTTCGTCAGCAGCCAGTTGCGCGCCAAGGACAGGCTCCTCGGCGTGATGAACGTCGCCAGCCAAAAGCAGCGTTGGTTCACCCAGGAGGACGTGGATTTGCTGACGGCCGTGGCCAACCAGATCAGCGTGGCCATAGAGAACGCCATGCTGTTCACAGAACTGCGCACCGCCATCGGCGACCTGTTCGTCATCAAGCAATTCAACGAGAACGTCCTCCAGAGCATGACCAACGGCCTCATCACGGTGGACCTGTCGGGCAGAATCACCTCCACGAACATCGCCGCCGCGCGCATCATCGGCTACCCGCGCGAGTACCTGCTGGGCAAGCCCGTGCACCAGGTGCTGGTCTCGTCCAACGGGCTGGAGAAGATCCTCTCGGAGACGCTCCACAAAGGCGTCCCCTGCTCCAACTACGAGACCGTCATCACCCACCGAGACGGGCACGAAATCCCCATCGGGCTGAACACCTCGCCGCTCCGCGACAATCAGGGCGTTGTAACGGGGCTTCTGCTCGTCTTCAGCGACCTGAGCGAAATCAAGAAGATACAAGAGGAGAAGCGCAAGTTGGATCGCCTGGCCGACCTGGGCGAAATGGCCGCCGTCCTCGCGCACGAACTGCGCAACCCGCTCGGCTCCATCAGCGCGGGCATCCAGCATCTGGCCCGCAAGATCACCGACCCTTCGCAACAGCGCGCCATCCAACTCATCCTGGAAGAGACCGAACGGGTGAATCGCTTGATTGAGAACGTCCTGATGATCTCGCGCCCGCCCACGCTGGACCTAGTTCCCGCCCAGGTGTCGGACATCGTGGAGAACGTCCTCACGCGCTGGCACGCGAAAGCCGCCGAGAAGCGCGTCCGCATCACCAAGAACTACGCGCCCGGCATCGGCTCGTGCCTGGTAGACCCCCTGCGGCTGGACCAGGCGCTCTCCAACCTCATCAGCAACGCGCTGGACGCCATGCCCAACGGCGGCGACCTGCGCATCAGCGTGCGCAAGGTGCGCCTGATTCCAGAACCGGCCGCCGCCCTGGAAGCCGCCGAGAAAGCCCCGCAGCCGGCGATGATCGGCCCCGAGGAGTGGATTCGCATTGAAGTCGCCGACACGGGCATCGGCATCCCGTCCGACAAATTGCCCAAAATCTTTGAACCGTTCGTAACCACGAAGGCAAAAGGCACGGGCCTGGGCCTGGCCATCACCCGGCGCATCATCACCGACCATCACGGCAACATCTCGGTGCGCAGCAAGGAAGGCGTCGGAACCGTGTTTACCATTGACCTGCCGGTAGCCGCATAGACCAACAAGTGAGGGAGCAGAATGGCCGCGACGGTGCTGATCATTGACGACGAACAGACGTTGAACCATTTTGTCCAGGAAGACCTGCGAGAAGCCGGGTACGAAAGCCTTGGCGCGCTCACAGGCCAGGAAGGACTGGACCTCATCCGCAGCCACGAGGTGGACCTGGTTCTCCTGGACCAGCAACTCCCCGACATGCACGGGCTGGATGTGCTCAAAGTCATCCGCGAGGAAGAGCCCGACATCCCGGTCATCATCGTAACCGGCCACGGCGAGATAGACTGCGCCGTCCAGGCCATGAAGTTGGGCGCCTACGACTACATGAAGAAGCCCTACAACCTGGACACCCTGCTTCTCGTCGCGGCGAAGGCGCTGGAAGCGTCGGCCATGCGCAGGGAGATACGCCGCCTGCGCAGGGAAACGCGCAACCGCTACGCGCTCACGTGGATCGTGGGCGAAACCCCGCAGATGAAGGCCATCGCGCAGTTGCTCATGCGCGTCGCCCCCACCAACGCCAGCGTCCTCCTGCAGGGCGAGAGCGGCACCGGCAAGGAAGTCGTCGCCAACGCCATCCATCAGCAGAGCAACCGCGCCGAGCGGGCCTTCGTCGCCCTCAACTGCGCGGCCATCCCCGACGCCCTGCTGGAAAGCGAACTGTTCGGATACGAGCCAGGGGCCTTCACCGGCGCGCACAAGCAGAAAAAAGGGCTGATTGAGGCCGCGGATGGCGGAACCCTGTTCCTGGACGAAATCAGCGGCATGAAGCCCGAAATGCAGACGAAACTCCTCAGGGTGCTGGAAACCCGCACCCTGCGGCGGGTCGGCGGCACCCGCGACATCAAAGTGGACATCCGCATTATCGCCGCGTCCAACCAGGACCTGGTCAAGGCCATCCGCGAGGGGACGTTCCGCGAGGACCTGTACTACCGCCTGGGCGTCGTTACGGTCAACCTGCCCCCGTTGCGCGAGCGCATCGTGGACCTGCCGCTTTTCATCGCCGCGTTCATTGACGACTACAACCAGTCCACCGGACGCAACATCACCGGCGTCTCCGCCGACGCCCTCAGGTTGCTCAAAGCCTACTCCTGGCCTGGCAACATCCGCGAACTGCGCAACGTCGTGGAGCGCGCCGTCATCCTGTGCGACGGCGACGAAATCCGGCCCCAGCACCTGCCCGCCGAGATTGTCGCCTGCCAGCCAAGCCCGACGCCCGCGCCCGCCGAGGCCAAAGGCGACAACGTCCCGCCCAACGGCCACGGCCTCAACCTCAAGGAAGCGGTCGCCCGCCTTGAGGAAGACCTGATCCGCAGGGCATTGGCCCTCGCCGACGGCAACCAGACCAGGGCGGCCAACACGCTGGGTATATCCCGCGACGAGTTGCGATACCGGCTACGCAAATACCAATTGGAGTGAGCAAGGTCCAGCCCCTTCCCCTCAACGCCGGCTATCGGCAACTCGCCCTCTCTACGGTCTGACGGGCCATCCCCCACCCCGGATGGCCCGTCAGATTTCCCCCGAACGCTCCCGTGGCACAGAACTTGCAACCTTCTGGGTGCAATGCGCGCAACCGCGAACATGCGCGAATCCGTTCGCGCACATGACAGAATACGTGGATTCTTCCAGAAAGGGGCATGCATATGATCACCAACTTGCAACTGGGAATGGCGATCACCCTCTTCGTCCTCGGCGTCGCCGCGTGCGTCGCCGGCCTCTGGACAATTCTAGCCCGCGACTATCAGCAGACGATGCGCACCCTGTCGGCCCAATCGGCCAAAATCGGCACCCGCGCCGCCCTGGAAGACGGCATCGCGCCCATCATTGACTCGGCGGCCCGCCTGGTGGAAGCCGTGAGCCAACTGATTCGGACCGCCGTTGGAATTGGCGTGTTCCTGTGCTGCAGCGGCGTCCTCATCTGCCTTGTCGCGTTCTGGATGATCTCCAAAATCTAGGGGGTGAACCGTGGCTGTCAAGAACTCTTCCAAAGCCGCCTTCGCTCAAGGCCCCGCCAACGACTACCTGAAGGGCCTGCTGCACGATGAGGCCCTTGCCCGCGCATGGCAGTCGTACCTACAGCCCGTCTCGGCCGTCCGAGCCGCTACCCAAGGGCAGGCCGACGACATGGCGAGCCTCGTCGCGCTCTGGCCCTTGACGCTGGTGCTTGGCGAGCCGCTGAGCGGCAAGAGCACCCTCCTGGCGTACCTGGCCTGCGAAGCCGCCAATCGCAACCTCCTCGCCGCGCCGGATGAGGGGGCGCTGTACCCGGTGCCCATCGTCCTGGACGCCGAGGCATGCCCTGCCGACGCCTCGCTGAACGACATCCTCGCCCAGGCGCTGGAGAAGCGCAACGTCAACCCCGCCGAAGACGAAACCCGCCGCTGGCTGGACGGCGCGTCCCTCCTGTTCCTGGTGGACCAGGTGGACCGCGCCGGTGCCGCGCCTGGCCCCAGGTGGCTCCGCGAGATTTGCAGCGCCGCGCAGCCCAACGGCAGGGTGAAGGCGATCTTCGCCTCGCGCCCGGAGACCTGGCCCGGGCCTGCGTGGGGCTTGCCCGACATGCCGACCGTCCGCCTGGGCCGCCTGTCCGACGAGGACATCACCGCCATCCTCTCGTCCAGGCTCACGGGCGAGCAAAGTCGGCGGGTCAACCGCATCCTGCGCCGCGACCGCGTGCTGTGGGATATCGTGCACCTGCCCTTGTTCCTGTCCGTCGTGCTGGAACTGCTGGAGACCCTCACGCAGGTGCCCTGGTGGAACCTGGCGCAGATCATCCTGGCCGCATTGTCGCGCATCCTAGCCGGAAAGGGCAACGCATCCCCCAACCCCGAGCAGGCCCTGCGTGCGCTGGGTCTGGTGGCCCTGGCCGAAAGCATGGAGCGCCAGGGAGCCGACGCCATCAGCGCCCACCAGGCCAACGAAATCCTCCTGCAGAATGCCACAGGCCAGAAGAGCGCCGCGTTGGCCGTTGCCAAACAACTCGGCATCCTCGTGGAGACGCCCGACGCCAGCGTGCGCTTTCTCCGGCCCGAGATTCGCCGCTACCTGTGCGCGTTGGCCCTCCGCGACCGCCTCGGCGAGGCCAAGGAGATGGCTCTGGCGCGCGAGAACCCCGCCCTGTGGGAGATGTACGTCGCCCTGCATTCCGAGCCGGAGCAGCCCATCGTGCGACTCCTGCAGCACGGCGAGCCTTCGCTGGCGAGCCTGGCCGCGAGGGCCTTGCGCCAGAACCTGCTCCCCGACCGCCTGGCAAAGGCCGTGCGCACCCTCAAGGACGCGGGCATCCCGCGCGAGACCCTGCGCAGCCTGGGCGTAGCCATCGTGGACGCGGGCGAAGCCGAATCGGGCGTCCACCTGCTGCGCTCGCTCCTGCCGCAGGAGCCCGCAACCGCCGACGAAGCGCAGGCGTTGCCCTCCACGGTTGACCTTGACCATCCGGAGCGGCTCCTGGACACCGCGCGACTCCACTACCACCTGGACAGGGGCATCATCCTCCGCCTGATGAACGAGTCCGAGCGCGCCCAGGCCGAGTTGCAGCGCGCTCAAGACGAGGCGTCGGCGGTCTATGCCATCATCTGCGCGGAGCAGGGCCTTATCCACCTGGCCGAGGGCCGCGACGAAGAAGCCCTGTCCCAATTCCGCCTTGCCCTCGCGCGCCAGCCCAACGTCCCCGAGCACCACTACTGGGCGGGCGTGGCCCTCAACCGCCTGGGCAGGCCCGGCGAGGCCATTGAGCGCCTGCAGAAGGCCAGCGCCCTCCTGCCCAATAGCCCCGAAATCCTCGCCGAGTTGGGCCGCGCCTACCAGCAGCGCGGCTGGCTGGGAGAAGCCCTGGCCGCCTACCAGCAGGCAATCCAGATGGCGCCCCAGGATGGCCGATATCTCCGCCTTGCCGCCCTCGTCATGGCCGAGCAGGGCCTGCGCGACGCGGCCGTGGAGCGGATGCAACAGGCCATCGCGCTCCAACCCGACCGCGCCGAGTGGTACGACGACCTGGGCACGCTCCTCGCCGACGCGGGCGACTGGCAAGGAGCACGCGCCCGATTCCGCGAAGCCGTGGAACTGTCGGCGGGCGACGCCGAATACGTTCGGCATCTGGCCCAAGCCGAGGCCCACCTGGGCCGCCTGGCAGTCGCCGTTGAGTTGTACCGCCGCGCCCTGGAATCCCGCCCGGGCCAGGCGCAATGGATATCCGAACTCGGCGACCTCCTGGAGCGGCAAGGCGAATACGCCCAGGCCATCAACGCCTACCGCCAGGCGTCGGTCATTGACCCTGGCGAGCCACGCTACCGCCTGGCCACCGCCCGGCTCTTCCAAAAACTGGGCCAGCCCGATGACGCCATGAACGAGGTGCAGACCATCCTGCGCGAGAATCCCAACGTCGCCGACGCGCATCGGGCCGCAGGGAACATCCACGAGGCGAAAGGCGACTTGAGCGCCGCGCTGGAATCCTACCGCGCCGCCGCTCGGCTCACACCCACCGATGCCGACATCCTTGTGGATGTGGCCCGCGTGGAGACTGCCCTGGGCCTGCTGGACGAGGCGCAGGCCACCCTGGACAAAGCCATTGACCTCAACCCAAGCGCCGGCGCCGCCTACATCCAACTGGGCATCCTGCTGGAAAAAGGCGGCCACCTCGCCCAGGCGCGCAGCGTGTACGAGAAGGCCGCGCAACTCCTGCCAGGGGCCACCGAGCCTATCTTGCGGCTCGGCGCTGTCCTGCACAAACTCGGCGAGAGCGCCCGCGCCGCCGCGCTTCTCTCGGATGCCGTAGCGACGGCCCCCAGCGACCCGCGCGCCCAGTTCCAAATCGCCGAGGTCTGCGCCGACATGGGCGACCTGGAACGCGCCCTCGGCCACTACCGGCAGGCCAGCGCCCTGGCGCCATCCGAATGGCTCTACCGCCAACGCATCGCCGCCACCGCCGCCAAACTGGGGCGGCTGAACGAGGCCCGCGAGGAAACGCTCGCGGCGCTACGACTCGCCCCCAACCAGCCCGAACTTCACGCCCAACTGGCCGAAATCTATGCCCTGGGCAACGACCTACCCAAAGCCGTGGACGCCCTCCAGAAGGCCGTGGCCCTTGCGCCGTCGGCCCTGCCCCACCGCATTCGGCTCTCCGAAATGCAGCGGCAGGCGGGCGACTTGGCAAGCGCCAAGGCCACGCTAACGCACGCGCTCCAGATCGCGCCCGACCAGGCGTCCGTACACTACGAGATGGGCATCCTGCACCAGATGGATCGCAACTGGGCCGACGCGCTCCGCGAGTTTAGTCAGGCCGCGGCGCTGGACCCCATGCAGGCCCGCTACCACGCGGCCATGGGCGATGTCCTGATGCAGGCTGGCGACCTGACCGCCGCCCAGGCAGCGTTCCGGCGGACGCTTGAACTCTCGCCCAACCACGCCGAGGCGCTCCTGGCCTTGGCCCACATCCTGGCGCAGCAAGGGCAGGAGAAACTCGCCTTGAGCCACTGCAAGCGCGCCGTGGAACTTCGGCCCAACTGGGCGCAGGCGCAGACGCTCTACGGCCGGCTGTGCCGCACCTTGGGCATGCGCGACCAGGCGCGCCACGCGCTCGCCGCGGCCCTCTCCGCAGACCCAACCCTGGCCGGCGCCCACCACGAGATGGGCCTCCTGTACCAGGACGGCGGCCAGATAGACGCCGCCATCGCTTCCCTGCGCAGGGCCGTGGAATTGGCGCCCGACCGTCCCGCCTATCGGCGCTCGCTGGCCCTGGCCCAGAGCCAGAACGCCGACCCCGATTCGGCCATCGCCATCCTGGAGTCGGCCATCAGCCTGATGCCCGACGACGACGCGCTCCATGCCCAACTCGGCGCAGCCTTCGCGCGCAAGGGCTGGATTGGCGAAGCGATCAAGCAGTATCGGCGGGCCTTGGACATCGCCCCCGACAACGCCCACTACCATAGCCGTCTGGGATCCCTGTTGGCGCAGAACGGCCAGACGGGCGAGGCCTACGAAATGTTGCGACGGGCGGCGGTGCTGGAACCCGGCGACCCGTCCATCCTGTGCGACTTGGGCGACCTCTACGCCGCCCAGGGCCTGGCCCAGGAAGCCGAACGCGCCTACACCCGCGCCGCCGAAGTCTGCGGCAGCGACGCGCCGACCCTCCAGCGCGTGGGCCTCTCGCTCCACAAACTGGGCAGGGCCAACGAGGCGCTGCACCTGCTGAAGCAAGCATCGCAGGCGGGCGACGCCACCAGCAGCATCGCCCATCGCACCGCCGGCTCCATCCTGGCCGAGCAAGGACGCCTGCAAGAGGCCCTGGAAGAACTTCAGGAAGCCTTGCGCCTGGACCCGGGCGATTCCGTGAACTGGGGGATGCTGGCCCGCGTGCAGTGGCAATTGGGCCAGGCGCTGGACGCGGAAAAGAGCCTCAAGACCGCCATTGACCGCGACGGCACGGTCGCCGAGCACTACGCGCTGCTGGCGCAAATCTACGAGAGCCAGGGGCGCATGGGCGAGGCCCTGGAAGCCTGCCAGAACGCGGCGGCCCTCGCGCCCGAAGACCCCGACGCCCAGCGCGGGCTTGCCGCGGCGCTCCGCAAGCAAGGCCGCGCCGCCGAAGCCATCCAGGCCCTGGAGCGCGTCCTGCAGGCGAACCCCGACGACGCCGAGGCCCACGCCCAAATGGCCGAACTGCACGAATCGGTGGGCGCCGTGGACAAGGCCATCCCCGAATGGGAACGCGCAACCGAACTCAACCCCGCCAGTCAGACCTACGCCCTGGCGCTGGGCCGCGCCCTGCTCCGCGCCCACAGGACGGCCCAAGCCCTCCCCGTGCTGGAGAAGGCCGTGCGGCTAGACCCCGCCCAGCCCGAAGCGCACTACCTGTTGGGTCTGGCGCACGAGGCAAAAGGCGACGATGCCGCCGCCACCGCCGCCCTGAAGCGGGCGTACAAACTGGCGCCTTCGGAGCCGCGCTACGCCCTCGCGCTGGCAGGCCGCGTCCGCCGCGACCTGTCCAAGGCGCGCCAGGCGCAAGCCCTGGGCCTCAAGCCCTCGGACGTGGACGCAGAGGCCCTGTCCGAAAGCCTGAACGCCCTGACCCAACTCGCGGAGGCCCAGCCGTCCAATCCCGACGCGAAAGCCGAACTGGGGCTGTTGCTGGCCGAAACCGGCAAGACCGACGAGGCGCTGGCCCTGCTCCAGCGGGCGGCTTCGCTCTCGCCGACGCACGCCCCGCTCCGCCTGGCCCTGGGCATCGTCAAGCGCCGCCTGGGCCAGCCCGCCGATGCCTACGAGGAACTGCGTGCGGCCGAGAGCATGGGCCTGGACAGCGACAAACTGCATTACCACTTGGGCATGGCGCTCTTGGAGCAGAGCAAACCCGAGCCAGCCGCGTTGCATCTTTCCAGGGCCGTCCAGGAACGGCCGCAGGAGGCCACCTACCACCACGCGCTGAGCCGTGCCTTGCAGGCCGCTGGCCGCCCCGCCGAGGCCAGGGATGCCCTCCAGACCGCCTTGAGCCTGAACGCAGACGTGGCCCCGTGGCAGGCCGAACTGGGCGAGATGCTCATGAACGAGGCGCAGTACCAGTCCGCGCTGGAATGCCTGCTCAAGGCCATCAAACTCCAGCCCGGCACGACCGACTACTATCGCCTGGCCGCCAAAGCCTACGCAGGCATGGGCCGCCACTCGGCCGCGGCCGCCCTGCTGGAGAAAGCCGTCAGCCTGGAGCCGAAGGCCAGCGACGACCTGGCCGCCCTCGGCGAGATGTACCTGAAGGCCAAACAGCCCAAGCAGGCCCGCATCGCCCTGCAAAAGGCCATTGAGGCCGCGCCAGACCGGCCCGAATACTACCTGACCCTCGCCGCCGTCCTACAGGACGAAGCCAGGCCCGACGACGCCATCAACGTGCTGAAGGAGGCCGTTGCCCGCCGAGGCGACTACGCGCCTGTTCACGACGCCCTGGGCAATCTGTACGCGGCAGCGGGACGCTGGAACGAAGCCCTCGGCCACTTCCGGCGGGCGCTGTCGCTGGAACCCAAGAACGCGCGCTACTGCCTCCATGTGGGCCTGGCCTTCCAGCATCTGGGCCAGTACCACGAGGCCACCCAATGCCTGGAAGCGGCCATCAACCTCGCCCCAGGCGATGCCGAGCCCTACGTGGCCCTGGGCGACATCTTCCGCGAACAGGATCGCTTTGACGAGGCCCTGCAAGCCTACCAGCAGGCCATCGTCCTGGAGCCGAAGCACGCCGAGGCGCACCGCCGCCTGGGCCTGCTGTCCGCTCAACTGGGGTACAAGGAAAAGGCCACGGCCCACTTCCAGAAACTGGTGGAACTCCTGCCCTCCGATGCCGAGGCCCAATACCTGCTCGGCACGGCGCACGAACAGCAAGGCCACATTGAGGAGGCCCAGCGCGCCTACCAGCGGGCCATCCAGATCAACGGACAGAAGGCCGAGTACTTTGTCAGGGCTGGACTCCTGTACAAGCGCACCAAGGAGTACGGCAAAGCGGCCGAGATGTTCCGGCACGCCGTCCGCCTGGAGCCAGGCAACGGCGAAGCCTACAAGCAACTCGCCACCGTCAGCGCACTGGGGTTCATCAGCAAGGAACCTGGCGCCGCTTGAGGCGCATCGTAGGAGAGCGAACCCCAGCACGACATGGAACACGCACTTTCAGATGCGCGGGAGTGGAAACGTGAAAGGGAAAGAGATCTGCACAGAGGCCGAATTGAGCCTGAAGCAAGGCCAATTCCGCGAGGCGCTTGAGAAGGCCGAAGGACTCCTTCGCCAGTATCCGGGGCACCTGCGCGGGATGTTCCTTGCGGCCCTCGCTCGGATTCGCCTGGGCGAGTCGCAACTGGCCCGCCTGCTCCTGGACACCGCCCTCGGCCTGGATCCCGAGAACGCCGAATGCCGCCTGGCGCTTGCCGAGGCGCTCCACACGCTGGGCGAGGCCGAACAGTCCACCCGCCAGTTCGTCCGCGCCTTCGCCCTGTGGCCCTCCGACGCCGACCAGAAACTCGTGCTGGGCAGCCGCCTGCCCGCCGTCCTCAACCTGAAGTCGGCGGGCGAGGCCACCCCTCTCGGCAAGGCCGTGCGCTTCAAACTCTCGGTCAACTGGGGAGGCGCCCTGCCCGAGTTTCAGGCCATCACGCGCTCGGACCCGTTCCTGCCCGAAGCGTGGCTTGGCCTTGCGGAAACCCTTTGGCAACTGGAGAGGCTGGACGAGGCCATGTCCACGCTGGACCAAATCGCCGCCGCGTGGCCCAATTTCGTCAAGGCGGCGCTGATTCGCGGCGACATCCTGATACGCCGAGGCCAGACCGAAGCGGGCATGGCATCCCTGCACGCCGCCCAAGCCCTGGACCCCAGCGGAATCGTCGCCGAACGCGCCTTTGGCGCGCAGGGGCAGTATCGGCTGCTGTGGGCCGCCCCGTCCGACCTGCCCAGCGCGGCCCCTGACGCCCCCGCGCAGCGCGGCGCGAAACTTCGGGGCGAGCCGGCAGTCGTGGCAGGTGCCGAAGCCGCCCCGCTGCCCCAAAGCCCCACGCTCCGAGACATCCAGGCCGAGATGGCGCGGCTCACCGACCACCTCATGGCCACCGACGACACCCAGCCTCCGGAGCGACCGTCGGCGATTTCGGCTCTCGCCATCCTCACGTGCCGTGCGCCGCTGGAAGCGAAGTTCGGTTCCGAGTTCATCCAGCGCCTGGGCGAGGCCGTGCACCGGCTCGTGCAAGCCATCGGGACGGCGGACAATCGGGCCATCCACTTCGTGGCCCTGGACGACCCCGAACAGATGGCGGGCCTGGGCGCGGTCGCAGCCCAGAATCCCGCCGACCCCGCCCACATCAAGGCGGCGGTGGATTCCCTGGCGGATGGCCTCCTGACCCAGGGCCAGGACATGCGCCATGTGCTCATCCTGGGCGGCGACGACATCGTGCCCTTCTACCGCACACCCAACCCAACCGACGACCAGGACGAGGACATCTACACCGACGCGCCCTACGCGGCCCGCAATGGCTCGTCGCTGCTCCCCACGCGGGCGGTGGGCCGCCTGCCCGACTGCGACGACCCCGACGCCTTCCTGCGCCTCGTAGAGCACGCCACAAGAGCCCATGCGGATTCGGAGCGCAACGCCACCGCAAAAGGGCTGAAAGCCCTCCGCCGAATCTGGCAGCGCGGAGACGACGCCCCCTCGCAGGAGGACAGTTTCGGATACACGGCCAGCGTATGGAAGGAAGCATCGCGGGCCGTCTTTGAGGTCATCGGCCAGGCGCGGCACCTGCGCATGTCGCCGCCCATTTCGCGGCAGGAGTTCTCGGTCCTGGCCCAGAGCAAGCCCCGCCTCGCCTACTTCAACCTGCACGGCGTGGAGGGAGAGCCGGCGTGGTACGGCCAGCGCGACCCCGATTTCGCCGCCGACTACCCGCTGTTCCCCGTCGCCCTGCTGCCGGATGACATCGCCAGCGCGTGGGCCGCAGGCGCCACCGTCCTCACCGAGGCCTGCTACGGCGCCGACGTGCTCGCCCGCACGCACCACGACTCCATCGCGCTGCGGCTCCTGCACGAGGGCGCGCGCGCCGTCGTGGGCTCCACCCGCCTGGCCTACGGATCGCTCACGCCGCCCCTTGCCGGCGCCGACCTGTTGGGGCGGCTGTTCTGGCTGGCCGTTACCAGCGGCATGCCCATCGGCCAGGCCCTCCAGTGGGCCAAACTCTCCTTCGCCAACGACCTGATGAACCGCCAGGGCTACCTGGACAGCGAAGACCAGAAGACGCTCCTGACCTTCAACCTGTTCGGCGACCCCACGCTCACCGTGGAGGGGCAGAAGCCCATTTGGGACAAACTGCCGCAGGCCGCGACCGTCCGCAAATCCCTGGCCGTCTGCTGCCAGCACAGCGCACATCGCGCCGCCGCCGACGTCCCCGACGACCTGGTGCAGCAGGTGCAGTCGCAGATCAGCCATCGCCTGCCCTGGCTTGCGCCCAAGCATGTGCGCGTTACCCAGCAGGTGCTGTGCAACGGCCAGTGCACCGGCAGTTGCCATTCCGGCGCGGCGTCCCACAGCGCGACGGCCATCGCCAACCGGTACGTGTTCACCGTCAGCGGCGCGCCCGAGGGCGATGGCCTGCGCGGGCCGCTCGTCGCGAAGATCACCGTAGATCACAAAGGCACCATTCTGAAGATGGCCGTGTCCAAATAGCAGGAGGAACCCGTGGACATCAAAGCATACTGGCGACCCAAAGGCGATACCGGCATCGGCTTTCACTATTACCCGAACGCCTTTCACTACAGCAAGGCCGACCTGGACCTGTGGCTGCCCGAACTGAAGGCGATGGGCGCGTCGTGGCTGGTGCTCCTGTCGGAACTGGAGAACCCCATCCCGTCGTTCTTCATCAAGGGCCTGATCCAGGCCGACATTGAGCCGCTGATCCGCGTGTACACGCCCACGGTCCGCCCCATAGACCAGAAGGCGCTCCGTTCGCTGCTGGACACCTATCGGGCGCTTGGCGTCCACTACGCCCACGTGTACAACGAGCCCAACCTCACGAACGAATGGGACTGGGCCGAATGGGCCAGGCCGGCGCTGGTGGATCGGTTCATGGAGATGCTCATCCCCTGCCTGGAAACGATGAAGGCCGTCGGCATGTACCCCGTATTCACGCCCTTGAGCCCAGGTGGCAACTACTGGGACACGGTCTTCCTGAAGACGGCCCTGGACTACATCGTGCTCAAGGGCAAAGAAGACCTCTTTGACACCATGGCCGTCGGGATGCACAACTACGTGTCCAACAAGCCGCTGGACTGGGGCAAAGGCGGCCCCGCCCGCTGGCCCAACGCCCGCCCCTACTACTGCCCCGAGGGCAGCCAGGACCACGTGGGATTCTACCTGTTTGAGTGGTACGACGCCATCATCCGCGCCCGCGTCGGGCGGTCGCTGCCCCTCGTCTGCTACGAGAACGGGCCTATCGTCGGCGCGCATGACCATCCCAAGTACCCGCCAGTGGACGAGGCGGCCCATGCCCGCATCGCCGTGGAGATGACGCGGATGCTCATGGACAACGTCGTGCCCGACTACGTGTTCAACAACGCTTTCTGGCTGCTCGCCAACAGCCACGGCAGCCCCTTTGAAGCGCACGCCTGGTACAAAGAGAGCGGCGCGCGCCTGCCCGCGGTCAAGGCGATGAAAGACCTGCCCAAACACGCCCGCCAGACCGCCCAGCCGCAGCCTGCCCCCGACCGCGGCACGACGCCGCAGGAACATCCCTTGTACCACTACGTGCTCTGCCCCGTTTGGGAATGGGGCGTCTCCGAATGGTATTGGCGAATGTTGGCCAACTACGTGAAGGCGTTCAAGCCCGTCTGCGGCTTCAGCGTGGACGAGGCAGCCCTCGCCCGCTACGTTACCATCATCGGCAAGCCCCCCGGCGTCCCGTCCGGCGCCGAGGAGAAACTGCGAGCCGCCGGCTGCCGCGTGGAGCGGATCGCGGGGGCCGATGCCGCCGAAACCCAGAAGATTCTGGACCAAATGGCGAGTCAGGGCCGACGCTTCCTCAACTTTGAGGCAAGCCCGGCGTCTTCGTCGCACGAGGGGGAATAGGCCATGAGACGCTATGCGCGGATCGTAGTCTGCGCCCTCAGCCTCCTGGCTCTGGCGCTGTCCGTCGCCGGCTGCACAGGAGGCGCGCAGCAAAACGTACAGCCCCAGGCGCAGGGCACGGCCACCTGGACCCAGTCCACGGTGTCGGATTTCAAGCAAGGCGTCCTGCAACGTCTCCAGATCGAGCGCCAGGCGGACGGCGAACTGACCCTCGCCCGCAACGCCCAGGGCCAGTACGAGACGGCGGGCGTGTACACGTCCCCGCCCTTCGCACCGGGCGCGCCCTTCTCCATGGCCGTCTGGCGGTGGGAGGCCGACATCCCCGCCGGCACGAGCCTGACGCTTACCGTCCGCACCAGCGCCGACGGCAAAGCGTGGACGGACTGGCAGGAACTGCCCCCCGACGAGGACGTGCAATCCGCCACCAGCGACTGGCCGGGCCACATGTGGTTCGCCCAGGGCGCGCGGTACATCCAGTACCGGCTCCAGTTCGCATCCAGCGATGGGCGGGCCACGCCGGTTGTCGCCTCGGTAACCTGGCATTTCGCCGACACCGCGCCTGGCCCCACCGTCCAGGAAGCGATGCAGATGGTCATCCCGCAGGGCGAGGGGCCGGGCGTGCAGCGCCCCGCGATCATCCCGCGCCGCGGCTGGGGAGCCGACGAGAGCCTCATGACGTGGGAGCCGAAGTACGAGAAGCCCGTGAAGATCATCATCCACCACACGGCGACCCCCAACGATCCGAAACAGGACCCCGCCGCCACCGTCCGCGCCGTGTACTACTACCACGCGGTAACCCGCGGCTGGGGCGATATCGGGTACAACTACCTCATTGACCGCCTGGGCAACATCTACGAAGGACGCAAGGGCGGCGAAGGCGTCGTCGGAGGCCACGACTATGGCTTCAACGAGGGCTCCGTGGGCATCTCCCTCATCGGCGACTTCCAGTCCGAGCCGCCCACCGAAGCCATGATGAACGCGCTGGCCCGCCTGGTGGCCTGGGTCTGCGACCGCTACGGCATTGACCCCACCGGCCGCAGCATCTTCCGCGACCTGGACCTGCCCAACATCGCCGGCCACCGCGAGACCAAATCCACCACCTGCCCGGGCGATCAGGTGCAGAACCGCCTGCCGGCCCTGCGCGAACGCGTCGCCGAGATCATTCACCAGCAGGCTCCCTCCGTGCGGTTCGTGTCGCCAGAGGCCGACCGCGCCCTGTCCGGTATGCAGACCGTAGCCGTCCAAGGGGGAGTCGCCACCTCCGACATCACCCTGTACCTGGACGGCAAGCCGGTGCAGCGGAAAATCGGCACTGCTCTGGAATACAAGTGGGACACAACCGCCACGGCGGACGGCGATCACCTGCTGAAGGCTGTGGCGCACAACGCGCGCGGCGAAGAGGCGTCGCAATCCATGATGGTGCTCGTGGACAACACTCCCCCGCAGGTTACGCTGCTCATCAACAACGGCGCTTCCTACGCGACGCAGCAGACCATCACCTTGACGCTGGAGGCGCTGGACGTGGGGAGCGGCGTGGCAGCCATGCGAGTGGCCCTGGGGGACAATCCGGCAGCCGCGCCCGCCGAGCCGTACCGGCGCGAAGTGGTGCTCACGCTGCCCGACGAGCCTGGGCTTCGCGCCTACTCGGCCGTCGTAACGGACAAGGCCGGCCTCACATCCAAGCCGTCCGTCGCGCAGATATTCTACGACCCCAACCCGCCCGGCGGGTGGACCGAAGCGGCGCTGTCCACCACGGGCGAAATCGCCGTGCGCGTGCGCGACGCGGAAAGCGGGCTTGAGCCGGCCAGCGCCTTTGCCGCCTGGTCCACCGACGGCGGCGTCACGTGGGGCGTGTGGCAAGATGTCAGCGTAACGCCCGAGGGACACGAGGCCACGCTGTACGCCCGCGTGCCCGAAGCCGCCACCTCGGTGCGGTTCCGCATTGCCGACATGGCCGGCAATCTCGCCGAAAGCCCGGTGTACCTCCTGCCCTGCGGCGAATGCCCGCCCAAGCCGACGCCGGAACCCGCACCCACCCCGGACATCGCCGCTCCCGACCTGGTCGTCAGCGCGCTGGAAATCTTCCCGCCTCAACCCGAAGCGGGCGAACCCACCCTCTTCCGCGTGCGGGTGCGCAATCAAGGCGATGGCCCCGCGCCCGGATGTTGGGTGCAACTGTACATAGACCCGAGCGTGAAACCTTATGTCAACTCCGTCGCCAGCACGTTGGGCGTGGGCCTGCTATGGTACGTCCCCGACCTGGCCCCTGGCGAGGAGATCACCCTTCTCTCGTCGGAACCGTACCCGCAATTCGGCAACTATGCGGGGAGTCTGGCAAGCGGTATGCACAGCATCTATGTGCTGGCGGACGCTTACCACACCGAAGGCGACACAGGGCTGGTGGCCGAGTCGGACGAGCAGAACAACCTGTTCGGCCCGGTGCAGGTACAGGTGCAAGGCTCCGGCCCGTTCCGCTGGTCAACCCTGGAAGAGTGGCTGAGCCGCTGGCTCCATTGGAAACCCTAGCACGCATGGAGGCAGGAATGGCAGACAAACCGACCTATCCCATTCGCATCAAAGTCATCGGCGTCGGCGGAGCAGGCGTCAACGCGGTCAGCCGCATGATCCAAATCGGCATCCCGGGCGTGGAGTTCATCGCCGCCAACACCGACGCCCAATCGCTGGCCTCATCGGAACCCTGCACCCGCATCCAACTGGGGAGGAACCTGACGCGCGGGCTCGGCGCAGGCGGCAATCCGGACATCGGCTTCCAGGCAGCCCTGGAGTCCCAAAACGAACTGCGTCAGCATCTGGCCGGCGCGCACATGATTTTCATCGCCGCCGGCATGGGCGGGGGCACCGGCACGGGGGCCGCGCCCATTGTCGCCCGCATCGCGCGCGAAGCCCAGGCGCTCACCGTCGCCATCGTTACCCGCCCCTTCTCGTTTGAGGGCGTGCGCAGGCAGCGGGCCGCCGAGAGGGGGCTTGCCAGCCTGCGCGACCACGTGGACACGCTCATCGTCGTGCCCAATGACCGCCTTTTGCAACTCGTGGCCCAGCACATGACCCTGGACGTGGCCTTCCGCGTGGCCGACGACGTGCTGCGCCAGGCCGTGCAGGGCATCGCCGAACTCGTTACCCAGCCCGGCCTCATCAATCTGGACTTCGCCGACGTGCGCGCCATCATGACCATCGGCGGCCAGGCGCTCATGTCCATCGGCCAGGGGCGCGGCCCCAAGCGCGTCGCCGACGCGGTCAACGCGGCGCTGAAGTGCCCGCTCGTCAGCCTGGACTCCATCCAGGGCTGCACGGGCGTCCTGGTCAACATCACCGGCGGCGACGACCTGTCTCTCGCCGAGGTGGGCGAGGCCGCCGAGATCATCGCAGCCAACGCCAACCCCGACGCCAACATCAAAATCGGCGCCACCATAGACCCCGCGATGAAAGGGCGCGTGCAGGTTACGCTGGTGGCCACCGGCATCGGCGTCGCAGAGCCCCAGGTGATCCAGGTGGCAGGGGCCGAGATTCCCGTCCAGGCCGCGCCAGGGCGCCTGCCCCAGCCCAGGATCACCACGCCAGCCCCAAGCCCCGCGCAGGTCAACGAGAGCCCAACTCCCCAGCCGGAGCCGGCTCCGACCGAGGCCCCGGCCCAGGAATGGCCGTCGTACTCGGCGCGCTGGGACGCCGCCAACCTGGACGTGCCGGCGTTCTTGAGGCGGCGGCTCCAATCGGCGCGCCTGGGCGACGCAGCCCACACGTGAGTTGACAGGGCGCTGCATTCGCAGGTATGATGAGTGAGATTATGTTGACCCACCAGGGACGAAACGGAATCAAGATGCGGGTGTTCATGCGGGGGCTGCTCCTGATAGCGGTGATCCTCGCGGGCTTCGGCCTGGCTTTGGGCCCGGCCAGCGGCCAGGGCCGCGTGCCCTGGAGCGTGTACACCGTCGGCTGGGGCGACACGCTGGACGCCATCGCCGAAACGTACGGCACTACTGCCGCGTCCCTCGCCCAGGCCAACGGCATCGCCCTGGACGCACCTTTGCCCGTGGGCCGGCGGCTGCTCGTCCCAGGCCCCTCCCTGCGCGCCGCCACGCCAAGCCATTGGGCCACCCACGTCGTTCGCCCAGGCGAGACGCTTGCCGCCGTCGCGTGCAGGTATCACGTGTCGCCCTGGCAAATCCTGGTGGCCAACCGCCTGAACCCGAATCGCTCCCTCGCCCAGGGCGCCAAATTGCTCATCCCGACGAAGCCTTCCCGCCCGGCGGCCATCCTGCCCGCGCCCACGCGCAGGCCCGGCCAGCAGACCTTCCGCTATGCGGCCAACGTGCAGTTGCTCGGCCAGGAGCACAGGGCCGTCCTGCAGGGCATCCGCGGCATAGGCTTTGACTGGTTCCGCCAGGAAGTCCGCTGGGGAGCCATTGAGTGGCAGCAGGGCCAATACGACTGGAGCGAACTGGACCGCCTGGTCGCCGATGCCTCCGAAGCGGGGGTCAAGGTGCTGCTCCAGGTCGGCGGATTCCCGCGCGAGGCCCCGCCGAGTCCGCGCGAGGGCCTGACGCTGACCGCCGACGAGATGCAGCGCTATGCCGACCTCCTGGGGCGCATGGCGGCCCGCTATCGTGGCCAGGTGCAGGCCTACGAGATTTGGGATGCGCCGAACGCGACGCCGGCATGGGGCGGAAGCGGCCTCATGCCCGCCGCCGACTACGTGCGCCTGCTCACCCTGGCCCACGCGGCGGTGAAAGCCGCCGACCCCCAGGCCATTGTGGTAACGGCGGCGCTCATGCCCACCGGCTCCCACAACCCGCGCGAGGCCATTGAACCCGAGGCGTACCTGGACCAGATGTACCAAACCGGCGCCAAAGGGCATTTTGACGCGCTGGGGGCGCAGTCGTGGGGATACAACAACCCGCCTGCCGACGACCCCACCCGCAGCACCGCCGACACCACGACGTACAAGGGCGACTGGCATCTCTATTTCCGGAGTTTTGAACTTTTGTATCCCGTCATGCAAAAGCATGGAGACGGCGGAAAGCAGATTTGGCTGGTGAAATTCGGCTGGCCCAGCAGCGACATCGTCATCCCGGGCCGCGAGTACGCCGCCGACAACACGGAGCAGGAACAGGCGCTCTACCTCGCGGAGGCCTACGCCATCGGGCGCGCAAGGCCCTACATGGGCCTGATGGCCTTCTGGAACTTCAACTTCGCGCCGCAGGTGGCCGCCGATGACATCCGCGCCGCCTACAGCATCGTGAACCGCGACTATACCGCGCGGCTCGCCATGGAAACCCTGGCCATCATGCCCAAATGACACCATGTGGAGAAGGACCGATGCCTGGAACCTACAAATGCCCCAAGGGGGGCAAACACGAATGGGTCGTTCTGGTAAGCAAGGAAGGCGTGCGCTACAAGAAGTGCAAGAAATGCGGACAGAAGCGCCCCTTCTGACGATACGTTTCGGGTGGTGAGAGACGATGGACCTGGCATCCTACCCGCGTCCGGCAACCGACACGGGAATCGGGTTTCACTGGTTCCCCGATACGCAGCACGAGGATCGCGCCTGGCTCAAGCGGTTCGGTCCCGTCCTGAAGACGCTTGGGGCCAGTTGGCTCACGCTGCCCAGCGGCGTCAGCAACCCCGTGCCCGAGCACTTCATCGCGGGCCTCCGAGACCGGGCCATTGAGCCGGTGGTGCACCTCTGGACGCCCTTCGTCGCGCCCGTGGCCGAAGCCGACCTGGCCCGAACAGCACGCCACCTGGCCGATGCGGGCGTGCGCTACGTGTTCATCTACGACCGCCCCAACCAGATGGGCCAGTGGACGAAATGGCCCGGCGACAGCGCCCCTGAAGCCTTCATGGACCTGGCGCTTCCTGCGCTGGAGGCCCTGGCGCGGGAGGAGCCGCTCATCCCGCTCCTCTCGCCGCTCCAGCCCGGCGGCGACTACCACGACCTGCGGTTCATGGACCGATGCCTGGAGATTCTGGCGGCAAAAGCCAGCGCGAACCTCAAGGACAAACTCGGCATCGCCATCCACAACTTCACGAGCAACAAGCCGCTCACATGGGGGCACGGCGCAAGCCAGGCGTGGCCGGCCACCCGCCCTGGCTTCTGCCCCGAAGGCAGCGAAGACCACACGGGCTACTGCCTGCACGAGTGGTACCAGGAGATCGCCCTGCGGCGGCTGGGGCGCGCGGCGCTGATGGTGGCCGCGGCCAACGGCCCCATCCTCGGCGACCGCGCGCATGTGGCCCATCCGCCTGTGGATGCCGCCCGCCACGCCGCCTATGCCGCCGAGATGGCCCGAAGCATCATGGCGGGAGAGTCGCCCTACTACCTGGCCAACACGGCGTTTTGGCTCCTCGCGGCCGAGGACGGCGACCCGTTTGCGGCCCACCGCTGGTACAAGCCCGACGGCACACCCGTGCTGCGCGAGACCATCCAGGCGCTGGCCGACCTGCCCAAGCGCGCGCGGACCGTGCCCTCCGTCCCCGCCACGGTGTCGGTCCTCCTGGAAGACGGCAGCACCGTAACGATGGAACTTGAAGATTATGTCAAGGGTTGCGTGCCGAGGGAACTCCCCGCCAGCAGCCCCATGGAGGCGCTCAAGGCCCAGGCCATCGCGGCCCGCACGTTTGCCGCCCGCGCCGTTCGGCAACCGCGCCACGGCGCCACGGCGGTCTGCACCACCTCGCACTGCCAGAACTGGTCGCCCAAACACAGCGCGCGCTCGGACAAGGCAGTGGACGAGACGCGCGGCGTCGTCCTTACCTTCGGCGATGAACTCATCGGCGCGTACTACTTCGCCCATTGCGACGGCCACACGCGTAACAGCGAAGAGGTCTGGCGCGCCGCCCTGCCCTATTGCAGGAGCGTCCCCTGCATCTGCGGCAATGTGAAGATGTACGGCCACGGTGTAGGCATGTGCCAGGAAGGGGCCATCCGCATGGCCCAGCAAGGCGCTCTGGCCCACGAGATACTCACCCACTACTATAGAGGCGTGCGCGTTCAGCGGGCAGACGGCACCCCATTTACGGAGTAGGACCATGAGACCCCAATTCACCAACCCATTCAGAAACCGAAAATTCGCCGTCGCCATAGTCGCCCTGGTTGGCCTGCTGGCCGTCGGGTTGCTGGCCGTTGCGGGCGTGGCGCTGCTCAACAAGATGCAGGCCGTCCCCGCGCCCACAGCCGTAGCCACGCCCACGTTCACGGCCACGCCAACCCCCACGCGATTCCCGACCGCCACGCGAGAGCCAACGTCCAGGCCCACGGCCACCCTGGTGCCGGTGTTTTCGCCAACGGCGACCGGCGCCGCGTTGCCGACAGCCGCCCCCACTGCCGCCGCCAAGCCTACCGAAGCGCCAACCGGCGGCGAAGGGGTGCCCAACACAGGCGGTTCGCTGTTGCCCCTTTTCGCGGCCAGCGCGGCATTCTCGGTGCTCCTTGTGGCCGCGCGAAAGGGCAGGCATCGCGAAGATTGAACGGCGCGAGGCCATTCTTGAACAAAACCGCCCACATGGGCTATAATATGCCAACCACCTCACCAACTCATAGGAGGCACAACATGAATGCGCGAACCCGGGCCATTCTCATGGCGGCTGTGTGCGTGCTGGCCGTCGGACTATTGCTTGCGGGCTGCACAAGGCCCAAGCCAACCCCATCGCCCACACCCCAGACCACACCGACCCGGGGGCTGACGCCCGCCGCGACCGCTGCGCCCGGCATGCCCACACTCACGCCGACGCCCATGGCCTCGCCCGCCGCAGCGCAGACGACGGCAACCCCCACGCCCGAACCCATCACGCCGGTAGAGCCGACGGCCACGCCCGTGCCGCAGGAGCCGGCGCCCACGCCTGAAGCCGGCACATCCACGTACACCGTCCAGCCGGGCGACACCCTCTTTGCCCTCGCGGCGCGCTTCGGCACGACGGTGAACGAACTGGCAGCGCTGAACAACCTGGCGCCCGACGCGCTCCTCATGGCCGGCCAGGTCCTGGTCATCCCGGGCAGCGCCACCAACCCGCCCAACGTGCACATCGTGCAGGCCGGCGAGAACCTGTACCGCATCGCGCTGCGCTACGGCATCACGTGGCAGGAACTGGCCCAACTCAACGGCATCACCGACCCGACGACGCTGCGCGTAGGCCAACGGCTCATCCTGCCCGCCGGCGCGACGGGAACCCAGCCCACGACGCCATCCGGCGCCCGCACCCATGTCGTGCAGCCCGGCGACACGCTGTACGGCCTGGCAGCGCGCTATGGCGTGAGCGTCCAGGCCCTGGCCCAGGCCAACGGCCTCACGCTCTACAGCGTCATCTACGTAGGCCAGACGCTCATCATCCCGTAGCAAACCGTGACTCATCCCTTGTGAGCGGCCCTCTCATTGCCAGAGGGCCGCTTTGGCCATTTGGAGCGCGGGAGTCGCGGCGAACCCCCGCCTTGCTCTCTCCTCGCCTGCTGGGCGAGAAGCCCGTGTTGGCCGCTGGCGAAACCTGTGTTATACTACCGCCGCTTTTCCCTGGCCGCCCGCGCCACGGCGCGCAGGGCGCATCCCAACATCAACCTTGGCCAACTGCGAGGAGAGCATGCCCATCAAGTTCGGAACCGACGGTTGGCGAGCCGTCATCAGCGACGAATTCACCTTCGCCAACGTGCGCCACGTATCCCAAGCCATTGCCGATCATATCCTCAAGGACCGGACAAACGGCGAGCCGCATCCCCACCCCCTTGTCATCGTCGGGTTTGACACCCGCTTTCTCTCCGACCGGTACGCAGCGGAAGTGGCTCGCGTCCTGGCCGGCAACGGCATCCGCGTGTACCTGAGCAAGTCGGACTGCCCCACGCCCGCCGTGTCCCACGCCATCCGCCGCATGGGGGCCACGGGCGGCGTCATGGTAACCGCCAGCCACAACCCCCCGCGCTACAACGGCATCAAGTACAAGGCTTCCTTCGGCGGGTCCGCCATGCCCGCCGAGACCGCCCAGATTGAAGCGCACCTCCAGGCCAACCTGGCATCAGGACGCCAGCCCGTGCTGGCCGACTGGGCCATAGAGCAGGGGACGCTCCCGCCCCAGCCCAGCGGTGCGGAAATCACCCGCTTTGACCCCATGCCCGACTACCTGGCGCACGTCCGCTCGCTCATCAACCTGGACATCATCGCCCGCTCGGGCCTGCGCGTGCTCATAGACCCCATGTACGGCGCGGGGCGCGGGTACATGCGCGCCCTCCTCGCCGAGGCCGGGCTTGTGGCCGAAGAAATCCACGGCGAGATGAACCCAGGGTTCGGCGGCATCCATCCCGAACCCATCAGCCGCAACCTGGGCGATCTCATGCGCATCGTGCGCAACGGCTACGACATCGGCCTGGCCACCGACGGCGACGCCGACCGCATCGGCGCTGTGGATCACCTCGGCAACTTCGTGGACCCCCACGCCATCATCGCGTTGGCCCTGCGCCACCTGGTGGAAAACCGAGGCATGCGCGGCTGCGTCATCAAGACCGTATCCACCAGCGAGATGGTGGCCCGCCTGGCCCGCCGATACAACCTGCCCCTGTACGAAACGCCCGTGGGGTTCAATTACATCTGCGACCACATGCTGGACAAGGACGTCCTCATCGGCGGCGAAGAGAGCGGCGGCATCAGCATCAAAGGCCACCTGCCCGTCGGCGACGGCATCCTGATGGGCCTCCTCCTGCTGGAAATCGTCGCGTCCAACGGCAAGTCGCTGCGCGAACTGGTAGACGACCTGCAGCGCACCGTCGGCCCGTTCCAGTATGCCCGCAACGACCTGCGCACCAGGCCGTTCGTCAAGGCCGAATTGGTGCGCGCGCTCAAGGCCAGCGTCCCCGCCCAACTCGCGGGGCTGCCCGTGCGCGCCGTGGACGACAGCGACGGCATCAAGTACCGCCTGCAGGACGACTCGTGGCTGCTCATCCGCCCATCGGGCACGGAGCCCGTGCTGCGCATCTACGCCGAAGCCCCCACCGCCGAGATGGTGCAGGCCCTGCTGGCCGAGGG
>DAOTVT010000142.1:0-7814 GCA_034436295.1 Anaerolineae bacterium
CCGCCCGATGCTTCCGCGTCGGGCGACGAGGAACCGCGAATGGGCGCGAATCCGCCCCTAGCCCGCAGGTTTCGCACCTCACCTCCGGCCTTCGGCTTCCCCCTCTCCGCCCGCGGAGAGGGGGAACGAGGGGGGGAGGTTAGCACGCGCGCACCAGCCCGATGCTTCCGCGCCAGGCGCAATACCTTTCGCGTAGATTCGTGTTATTCGTGGATGACCACGGCGCGGCGCCTCGGCGTCCGGCGGCGCGACCGTTTGCCCAAACCGCCACGCCGCGGTAATATTGCACCGACAACGGCGCGAGGTATCGGATGAATCCCTATGCGGTGGCGGCAATCCTGGTGGGCGTGGCGGCGGCGCAGGCGGCCATCGCCCCGCATCTGGCCATCCTGGGCGTGCGTCCCAACCTGCCCCTCATCGTCGTAACCGCATGGGGGCTGTTGCGCGGCTCCGGCGAGGGCGTCTGGTGGGGGCTGGGCGCGGGGCTGGCGCTGGACCTGTTCGCCGGCGTGCCGCTGGGCATGTTCTCCAGCGGCCTGGTCCTGGCGGGCCTCGTCGCCGGCCTGGGCGAGCGCCAGGTCTTCCGCACCCACTTCCTGATGCCGGCGCTCACCGTTGCCGTCAATACCCTGTTGGCGAACCTGGCCGCCCTGGGGGTGATGAAACTGCTGGACTGGCCCATCCGCTTCGGCGCGGTGATGACCACGGCGGTGCTGCCCGAGATGACCTACAACATCGTCGGCATCCTGCTGGTCTTCCCGGTGCTGGCCTGGCTCAGCCACAGGATTGAGGATCGGAGCATAGGATTCTAGCGGCGGCCCGCATGCGGGCAGCGCGAATCTCCTGGCAGGCGCGATGACGGAAACGAACGACCGCGGTAAACTGATCGTATTTCGGGTGCTCATTGTGCTCGTCTTCCTGATTCTGACGGCGCGCCTGTGGCGTCTGCAGATCGTCAGCGGGCAGCAGTACACCGCCCTGGCCGAGCGCAATCGCTTCCGCCTGGTGTCCATCCCGCCGCTGCGGGGCATCATCAGCGACCGTTGGGGCGTGGTGCTGGCGCGGAACACGGCCTCGTATGCGGTAACGGTTACGCCGGCGGACCTGCCCGATGACGAGGAGGCGCGCCGCCGCGTGTACATCCGCCTGGGCCAACTGCTGGGAATCCCCCCGTTTCCGCAGGAGGGCGCGCGCACGCTCCCCGACCGCCTGCCCCGCCCCATCAAACCCACCAACATCGCCGACATGCTCCGCGAGGGCATCTACAACCCGTTTCAGCCCATCTACATCAAGCGCAATGTGGACCGCGACACGGCCTTCGTCATTGAGGAGCAGCACCTAGACCTGCCGGGCGTGCAGGTGGTGGCCGACCCGGTGCGCGAGTACCCCACCGGCGCAACGACGGCCCACATCGTCGGCTACACGGGCGCCATCCCGCCGGAGGACGCCGCCGCCTACGAGGCGAAGGGCTACAACATCTTCACCGACCAGATCGGGCT
The DNA here is from genome assembly GCA_034436295.1 of Anaerolineae bacterium. Lineage (GTDB taxonomy): Bacteria > Chloroflexota > Anaerolineae > DTLA01 > DTLA01 > DTLA01. Next base: position 1,500 of record DAOTVT010000142.1, read on the forward strand.
GACGGGCGTGGAGGCCGTGGCCGAGGAGTACCTGCACGGCGAGCCAGGGCGCAAGCACATTGAGGTGGACATCGCCGGGCGCGAAATGCGCACCGTGAGCGAGGGCCAGCCAGCGATCCCCGGCGACCAGGTCGTGCTGGCGCTGGACGCCGATTTGCAGAAGTTCACCGAGGATGCGCTGCGTCGCACCCTGGCCGACTGGGGCATTCAGCAGGGCGCGGTGGTGGTGCTGAACGCCCAGACCGGCGAGGTGCTTGCCATGGTGAGCCTGCCGAACTACGACAACAACCTGTTCGCCCGCGGGATTGACGCCAAGACCTACCAGGCGCTGCTGGACGATCCGAGTCGCCCGCTGGTCAACCATGCCATCTCCGCCGCGCAGCCGCCCGGCTCCACGTTCAAGGTCATCACGGCGGCGGGCGCGCTTCAGGAGAAGGTCATCACCGCGCGGACCCAGTTCCGCTGCGAGGGCGAGATGTGGGTGCCCAACAAGTTCTTCCCCGATGACCCCAACCTGGCCCAGCGGTTCGTGTGCTGGTGGAAGTGGGGCCATGGCGACCTCAACGTCATCGGCGGGCTGGCCTATTCCTGCGACATCTTCTTCTACAACGCGGGCGGTGGCTACCTGGACCGGGGCGGGCTGGGCGTGGAGAAACTGGCCGAATGGGCGAGGCGGTTCGGCCTGGGCGAGAAGACGGGCATTGACCTGCCGGGCGAATCGGCGGGGCTTGTGCCGACGCCCGACTGGAAGCGGCTCACCTATTCCGAGTCGTGGGTCCTTGGCGACACGTACAACATGGCCATCGGCCAGGGGTTCGTGCTGGCCACGCCGCTCCAGATGGCCAACGTGGCGGCGACGATCGCCAACGGCGGGACGGTGTACCAGCCGCAGGTGATCCGCGAGGTGGTGGATGCCAACGGCAAAGTGGTGCGGCCGTTCGCGCCCAAGGTCATCCGCAAACTGGACATAGATCCCAATGCGTTGCGGACGGTGCAGGAAGGGATGCGGGCGGCTGTGGCGTGGGGCACGGCCCACCGCGCCGCGCTGAAGACCATCAACGTGGCGGGCAAGACCGGCACGGCGGAGTTCCCCGGCCCGCGCGATGAGGAGGGCCACCTGCCGACCCACGCCTGGTTCATCGCCTACGCGCCCTACGAGAACCCCGAAATCGCGCTGGCGGTTTTCCTGTACGGCGGGGGCCAGCGCGCGGCGGAAGGCGCTACCGCTGCCGCCCCTCTGGCCCGCGAGGTGATGTCGTACTGGTTCCAGGCGGAGTAGGGGCCACGCATGCGTCGCCCCGCCTCCGCCCGCCGATGGCCTTATGCATAACGAAAGGACCGCATGGGATGCCAACGCGATACGACGCGGATAAACATCATCGCCGGTCCATCCGCCTGCGCGGGTGGGATTACCGCGACGCGGGCGCGTATTTTGTTACCATTTGCACGTACGGCGGCCAGCCCCTGTTCGGCGAAGTAGTGGATGGGACAATGCGCCTGAACGAATACGGGCGGATTGTGGAGGAAGAATGGCGGCGCACGGCTGAGATGCGCCCAGGCGTAACGCTGGACGCCTTCGTGATTATGCCCAATCATCTCCATGGCATCATCTGGATAAGGGATGATGCCGATGATGTACGGGCGACCTGCAGGTCGCCCGTACAGGAGAATGGGGGCAGGTCGCCCGTAAGGGCTGCGCCCTGGCCGGATGAGCGCCCGCGCGGGCCTCAATCTGGCTCTCTGGGTGCCATCATTGCCGGATTCAAATCCGCGTGCACGCGGCGCATCAACGAAATGCGCGGGACGCCGGGGGCGCCCGTGTGGCAACGCAATTATTACGAACGCATCGTCCGCAACGACCGCGAATGGAACGCCATCCGCGAATACATCCAGAACAACCCGATCACTTGGGAACAGGACGCGGAAAACCCGACCATTCCCGTGGGGACGCGCCGGCCCGGCCCGTAGGCGTGGGCGTCGGTGGCGGCACGAAAGCGGCCCCAACAACGGAGGCATGCCATGACCCTTCAGGTTGGAATCGTGGGACTGCCCAACGTGGGCAAATCCACCCTGTTCAACGCGCTGACGCGCGCGGGCGCGGCGGTGGCCAGTTACCCCTTCACCACCATTGACCCCAACATCGGCATCGCCGAGGTCCCGGACCCGCGCCTGGCCGACATCGCCGCCATCGTCAAGCCGGAGCGCATCGTCCCCGCCACGGTGGAATTTGTGGACATCGCCGGCCTGGTCAAGGGGGCCAGCAAGGGCGAGGGGCTGGGCAATCAGTTCCTGGGCCACATCCGCAACGTGGATGCCATCGCGCTGGTCGTGCGCTGCTTCCAGAATCCCGACATCCCGCACGTGAGCGCGGGCCTGGACCCGTGGTCCGACATCCAGGTGATAGACACCGAACTGATGCTGGCGGACCTGGCCACGGTGGAGCGGCGGCTGGAGCAGGCGCGGCAGGCTTCCAAAGGCCGGCCCAAGGACTTCGCCGTGTCCATCGCGCTGTACGAGCGGGTCATCGCGCACCTGAGCGCGGGCAAGCCGGCGCGGACGCTGGAGGTGGACGCCAAAGAGGAGGAGTTCTTCCGCGACCTGAACCTGCTGACCGCCAAGCCGCGCGTGTTCGTGGCCAACGTGGGCGAGGGCGACTGCCCGGCGGGGGGGCCGCTGGCCGAGGCGGTGCGCGAGGCCGCCGCGCAGGAGGGCGCCGAGGTGGTGGTCATCTGCGCCGAACTGGAAGCGGCGCTGGCCGAGTGGCCGCCGGAGGATGCCGCCGCCTACCGCGCCGAACTGGGCCTGCACGAGTCGGGGCTGGCGAGCCTGGCGCGCGCGGCCTACCGATTGCTGCGGCTCATCACGTTCTTCACGACCACCGGCGGCAAGGAGGTGCGCGCCTGGCCCGTGCGCGAGAACACCCCGGCCCCCGTCGCGGCGGGCAAGATTCACACCGACATGGAGCGCGGGTTCATCCGCGCCGAGGTCATCTCGTACCCCGACCTGATGCGGGCGGGGTCCTTCGCCGAGGCGCGCAACCGCGGCCTGTTGCGCCTGGAGGGCCGCGAGTACCTGGTGCAGGACGGCGACATCATCCACTTCCGGTTTGCGGTGTGAGGGTGGGGCGGGGGTTAGCAATCAGGTATCAGCGATCAGCGATCAGGCCAACACGTCATGTCCGCACACCCCCGAACGCTGAAGGCTGACGGCTGACTGCTGACCGCTCGCCTCTTTTTGCCAAGAGCAGCCCATCGTGGTATAGTAGGGCATCGCGCCGGAAGCGCGGCGAACATCAGGCCGCGCTTTTGCCTTTTCGCTCCAGGCACATGGACCTGGGGCAATCCCATGGAAAGGAGGTAAGATCATGCAGCGCGAATACGAGTTGACCTTCGTAATCCGCCCCGACAAGGACGACGAAGGCTTTGCCGCGGTAACCGACAAGGTTGCCGGCTACGTCAAAGCCGCCGGCGGCGAGGTTACCCGCACGGATCTCTGGGGAAGGCGGCGCCTCGCGTACCCCATCCGCAGATTCGCCGAAGGTTACTACGTCTTCATGCTCATCCAGATGGGCGCCAACGGCCTTGCCGAGTTGGACCGGAGCCTTCGCCTCAACGAAGACATCATCCGCCATCTGGTCGTCCGCAAAGACGAATGAGACCGTAACCGCCAACAAGCCTGGGTTTCTGTGAACAGCAAGGGGTGAGCGTATGACTCGCGGGTTGAACAAAGTGCTTCTGATTGGGAATCTGGGGCGCGATCCAGACCTGAAGTACACGCCATCGGGCAAGCCCATCACCACATTCACCCTGGCGTGCACGCGCAACTGGATCACATCCAATGGCGAACGGCGCGACGCCACGGAATGGTTCAACGTCGTCGCCTGGGGCCCTCTCGCCGAAATCTGCAAGCAGCACCTGGTCAAGGGGAGCCGCATCTACATAGACGGCCACCTGCGGACCCGCACCTGGGAAGACCAGTCGGGGCAGAAGCAGACGACGGTAGAGGTGGTGGCCAAGGAGATGATCATGTTGGACAACCGCCCCGGCCCTGTGGAACGCCTGGAGGCCCAGCCCGACGACCTCTACGACGACGCCGAATAGCGTGCCCTGTGCCCAGCAAGTCCAGGCCAACCATTATCGTGTACATCCAGCAAATCCCTGAACATCTGGGAGTGAGAGGAAATGGAGAACAACGTGGAAGAAAAACAGCCGCGGCGTAGGTACACCGCCCGCAAACCGATGCGCAAGCGGGGCCCGTCGTGCCCGTTCTGCGCCGATTCGTCCAAGCGCATCTCGTACAAAGACGTGGAGTCGCTCCGATTCTTCCTGACGGAGCGCGGCAAGATCAAGCCGCGCCGCCGCGCAGGCACTTGCGCGAAGCATCAGCGGGTGGTGGCACGGGAAATCAAGCGCGCACGGCATCTCGCGCTGATCCCGTTCAGCCCCGAGCATCTTCGTTAGCGCCACGCGACGCGAAGCGCCCGCACGCGGATAGCGAAGGCTGCCGCGGCCCGTCGGGCGCTTCGCGCAATCGTGTATACCCTTCCCTGGGAGGCCACTTATGGCAAAGAGGGTCAGAAAACCGGCCGAGCCGGCTGAACCGAAACGACTCACCAAGAAGCAGATCGCCAAGAGCGCGAGGGTGAGGCGGCGGGAACGCAACACCATCATCGGCCTCACGCTGGTGGCCGTGCTTGTCGTCGGCGTGCTGATCTACGGCGCGGTGCACGAGTACGTCGTCAAACCCAACTCGCCCATCGCCACCGTGGACGGCGTGCCCATCTCCACGCGGCTGTACCAGAAGTACTGGCGCTACATGCACGCCAACACCAGCGCAACGCTCCAGCAGTATCAGGCCGAACTGGACCAACTCAACGCGAAGTCGGAGAAGAGCGACACCGACACGATCTTTATCCAGTACTACCAGCAGATGGTGCAGCAACTTAAGAATCAACTCATGGGCCTGGATATGGCCGTGCTGGACAGCATGATTGACGACGAGTTGGTGCGCCAGGAGGCCCGCAAGGAGGGCATCACCGTTACCCCCGAAGAGGTGCAAGCCGAGATTGAAAAGGCCTTCGGGTTTGAGCGGAACCCGCCCACGCCCACGCCGACCGCGGTGGTTACGGAGACGGCCACGGTAACCGAAACGGCTACCCCCGCGCCGACGCCGACCGTCATGACCGAGGCCCAGTTCCAGAGCGCCTACACCCGCCAGCGCGACTATGTCCAGCAGCAGTTCGGCTTCACCGAGCAGGAGTTCCGCGCCCTGTTTGAGGTGCAACTCTTGCGCGACAAACTCCAGGCCGTGCTGGCCGAGCGCGTGCCCACGACCGAGGAGCAGGTGCACGCGCGCCACATCCTTGTGGAAACCGAAGAAGAGGCCAAGAAGGTGATAGAACGCCTGAAGGCGGGCGAGGATTTCGCCGCGCTGGCCAAGGAACTGTCCAAGGATGACTCCAACAAGGACAACGGGGGCGACCTGGGCTGGTTCGGCAGGGGCGTCATGGTAACCGAGTTTGAGAATGCGGCCTTCGCTCTGGCCCCGGGCACCATCAGCGACCCGGTCAAGACGGACTACGGCTACCACATCATTCAGGTGCTGGAGAAGGACGCCAACCACCCGCTGGACGAGGCCACCCTGTCGCAGCGCAAGTCCAACGCGCTCAAGGATTGGCTGAGCACCCAGCGGTACTCGGATCGCGTCAAGCGCTACTGGTCATCGGACAAGAAGCCGCGCGTGGCCGAGACCACATCGTAGGCCGGCCGCAGCGCATCGGCGCAACGAAACGCGGAGCGGGGAGCAGACGGCTCCCCGCTTTTGTGTTGGGGGCGCGCCCCTCACCCTGGCTCTCTGCCGGTGGGAGAGGGGACGGCGCGTGTGCCCGCCCGACGCTGAAGCATCGGGCTGGGACCATCCACGAATAACACGAATCTACACGAAGGGTATTATGCCCGACGCTGAAGCATCGGGCGGGGTGTAGGGGGGACCCGCGGGTCGCCCCTACGCGGTGCGCCGTGCGGGCGCGGTGGGCCAACCTCACCCCCTCGTTCCCCCTCTCCGCGCGCGGAGAGGGGGAAGCCGAAGGCCGGGGGTAAGGTGCGTGGCCCGCGAGCGCCCCTCACCCTGGCCCTCTGCCGGCGGGAGAGGGGACGGCCACCGCGCGCCCACCCCCCTTCTCGCCCCGCACGCGGGGAGACAAGGGGTCAGGGGGATGTGAGGGGTCATCCCGTGCGGGCGTCAGTGCGTCTGCCGGCGCACCTCCAGGACATTGGGCAGCCGGTAGATGCGCGTGAGGATGCGGCTCAACTGGTC
>DAOTVT010000143.1:0-11493 GCA_034436295.1 Anaerolineae bacterium
CAGCATTCCCAGCCCGCACAGCACCCCCACGGCCTGGGCGCCCGCCGCCTTGGCCGAACGGACATCCAGCGAGGTGTCGCCCACCATCACCACCTGCGCGGGCGAAAGCCCCAACGCCTCGGCGGCCTTCTGCACGGGCTGCGGGTGGGGCTTCAGCCGTCGCACATCTTCGCGGGCGATGACGACCTCAAACCGCCCGTCAAAGCCGATCTGGCGCAGGAACGCATGGGCGGCCTCCCGACCGCGCGTCGTTACCACGCCCAGGCGATACTTCTCGTTGAGGCGCTCAAGGAGCGGGCCGATTCCCTCCACCGGCAGGAACTCGCCGCGCTTGCCCCGCCAGACCGCCCGCAGGGCATCCCGAAGGGCGAACACCACGCCGTCCAGCCCCACGCGGTCCAGCAAGGTCAGCGCGCCGTTGACCCACCCCTCGCCGTTCATGACCACATGGCGGAGAAACGGCTCCGGATTGCGGCCGCGGAACAGCCACGCCACCGGCTTCAGCCGTCGCGCCCAGGCGTGGATAGCGGCGTCGTCGCTGTCAATCAGCGTGCCGTCCAGGTCAAAGAGCACCGCTCGGACATCATCCCGTCGCAGCGCCCCAATAGGGAGTTGGGGGGCAGGGGGCTTCTCCTCCGCCGGAAACGGCTCCTCGTCCAGAAGCCTCTTGTACACGTACTGCCCCACAACCCGCAGCGTGGCCAGGGTCGGCGCGGCGAGGAAGATGCCCAGCACCCCCGCCACGCTCGCGCCCATGAGGATGCCGACCAGCACCACCAGCGGGTGCAGGTTCAGGCTATAGCCCATGATGCGCGGCACCAGCAGATTGTTCTCCAGTTGCTGAATGAGGATGTACAGGCCCGCCACAAGGACGGCGAACCAGAACGGCGTGAGCGGGAGATAACTGGACCCGCGCAACAGCGCCACCACAATGGCCGGCACGGCGGCGAGCGTGGGCCCCACGTTGGGGATGAGTTCCAACACGCCGGCGATGAGGCCCATCAGCAGCGCATAGGGCAGGCCGACGATAGCCATGACCACCGCCACGGCCACGCCCACCACCAGGCACAGGATCAACTGCCCCTGGAAGAACGCCTGCCAGACGCGCACCACCTGGCCCAGGAGCAGCCGCATGTCCCGCTGGTAACGCACCGGCGCCAACCCCATGACCTTCTCGCGGATGTAGGGCGCATCCTTCACGAACCAGAACGCGAGCACCAGCACCAGCACAAACCATGCGAGGCCCGACGCGATGCTCAAGAGCAGGTTCACCGACGACGCCGCCAGCGACGACACCAGCGACTGCAACGACGCGGACACCTGATTGTACAGTTGCGTCGTGTCAATGCGAAAGCCGCCGATGACGATGGGGCCTTTGAGGATGGAAACGGCGAAGTCCAACACCTGCTGAATGTTGAGGTTGAGTTCGCGCACCTGATCCACCAGGGCGGGGATGAGCAGAATCGGCGCGAGGGCGATCAGCCCCAGCAGGACGACGAAAACCACCAGGGCCGCCAGGGTGCGCGGAAAGCGGAGCCGCCGATGCAGAAACGACACGGCGGGGTTGAGGACATACGCGAGGACGAGCGCCATCACCACCGGCCCCAGGATGCGCTGGAACCGATAGAACGCCAAAGCGGCGAGGATGACGATCCCCGCCACGACCCACTGTTTCGTTCTGTCGCTCCACCTCTGCTCGGTCATGGGAAAGCACCGGAATGAACACAGGCGCCCACCGAGGGGGCGGGCGCCTGCGAGGTCGTCTCGTTAGTCCACAAACCCGATGGCATTGGGCGGCCAGTAGGAAAGCCAGGCATGCCCCAGGATGTTTTCCAGCGGCACCGGCCCAAAGGCGCGCGAATCGTTGCTGTAGCCTCGGTTGTCGCCGAGGACGAACACATGCCCTTCGGGCACCGTGAGCGGGGCCATCTGGCCCGCCGTCGGCTGCGTCAGGTAAGGCTCGTCCAGCGGCTGGCCGTCTATCCAGACCATGCCATCGCGGATTTCCACCGTCTCGCCCGGAAGCGCGATCACGCGCTTGATGAGCAATTCGGAAGGGTCGCGGGGCAACTTGAGCACCACCACATCCCCCCGCCGCGGCAGGTGGAACCGATACGACAGTTTCTCCACCACGATGCGCTGGTCGGTGTGCAGGTTGGGCTCCATGCTCTGGCCGAAGACCCGCGTGGCCTGGGCCAGGAACAGGTTGATGACAAGCGCCAGCAGCACGGCGGGAAGGACCGTCTCCAGCAACTCTCGGAGCCAGCCCGACCCGGCGCGCGGCTGCGGCGGTTCAGTCGGCGATTCAGGCAATCGCGGGGCGTCGTCTTCCACCATGGGCCTACCGCCTCTGCGGGGGTTTGCCTCCGCGGCGGTCGCCGCCGGAACGAGGCCGGTCGCCGCCGGGCCTAGGGCCGCCGCTCGGCTTGCGGTCGCGCGCCCTGGCTTCCTCCGCCGTCCAGCCTTCCAGCACGGCCTGCCGCGACAACTTGATCTTGCCGTCTTTGTCTATGTCAATGACCATCACCATGATCTCGTCGCCGACCTTGACCACGTCCTCCACGCTGGGAACGCGGTAGTCGGCCAACTGCGAGATGTGCACCAGGCCGTCGGTCCCCGGCAGAATCTCCACGAAGGCGCCGAAGTCCGTCGTGCGGACAACCTTGCCGGTGTAGATTTTGCCGATGGTAGCCTCCTCGGTCAGGGCGCGAACCATGCGTTCGGCTTCCATCCCGCCGGGGCCTTCCAGCGCGGAGATGTACACCGTGCCGTCCTCTTCCACATCTATCTTGGCGCCGGTCTGCTCCTGGATGCTGCGGATGGTCTTGCCGCCCGGGCCGATGAGGGTGCCGATCTTCTCCTGCGGAATCTTCACCATCACGATGCGCGGCGCGAAGGGCGACAGGCTGCTGCGAGGCTTGTCAATGACCTCCAGCATCTTGTCCAGGATGTACATGCGCGCCTCGTGCGCCTGCTGCAGGGCCTGATCCAGGATGTTGTAGTCCAGGCCCTTGACCTTGATGTCCATCTGCAAGGCCGTTACGCCCTCGCGGGTGCCGGCCACTTTGAAGTCCATGTCGCCCAGGTGATCTTCCATCCCCAGGATGTCGGTCAGGACCGCGTAGCGGTCGCCCTCCTTGATGAGGCCCATGGCGACGCCCGCGACCGGGGCCTTGATGGGGACGCCCGTGTCCATCAGCGCCAGCGTGCTCCCGCACACCGACGCCATGGACGTGGAGCCGTTGGACGACAGGACTTCGGACACCAGGCGGATGGTGTAGGGGAACTTCTCTTGCGGCGGGATGACGGGCAACAACGCCCGCTCGGCCAGCGCGCCATGGCCCACCTCGCGGCGGCCAGGCCCGCGCAACGGCTTCACCTCGCCCGTGCTGTAGGGCGGGAAGTTGTAGTGATGCATGTAGCGCTTGGCCCCTACGGTTCCCACCGTGTCCAGAATCTGCTCGTCGGCGCTGGTCCCCAGCGTGGCGATGGTGAGCACCTGCGTCTCGCCCCGCGTGAAAAGCCCGGACCCGTGAGCGCGGGGCAGCAGGCCGACCTGGCACGAGATGGGGCGGATGTCGCGCAGCCCACGCCCGTCCACGCGGATGCCTTTGTCCAGCACCTGGGCGCGCATGGCGGCCCGCAGGGTCTCCTCAAACACCTCTTTCACGTCGGCGGCCACGAACTGCTCGCCCGCCTTCTCCACCAACTCGGCCGCCAGGTTGTCCAGGGCGGTGTTTCGCTCCTCCTTGGACAGGCCCGCCGTCAGAATCTGGTGGATTCGGTCGCCGATTTGCTCCAGCGTCCACTGGCGCGTCTCCTCGGGCACCACGTGCAGCGTGAACTCGCGCTTGGGCTTCCCGATGGCCGCGGCCATCTCGTTCTGCATGCGAATCACGTCCTGCATGGCCTCGTGGCCCGCGCGGATCGCGTCCAGCATGAGGCTTTCGGGCACTTCGTCGGCCCCCGCTTCCACCATGAGGACCGCGTCGGCGGTGCCCGCCAGGCGCAAGTCCATCTCGCTGTTCGCCATCTCGCTGGCGGTGGGGTTGAAGACGAAGCGGCCGTCTATGTAGCCCACGCGCACCGCGCCCACCGGCCCCTGGAAGGGGATGTCAGAAATGGTGAGAGCCGCCGACGCGCCGATGATGGACAGGATGTCCAGGTAGTTCTCCTGGTCGGCGGAAAGGGCCGTAACGATGATCTGCACGTCGTTGCGGAACCCCTTGGGGAACAAGGGGCGCAGCGGCCGATCCGTCAATCGGCACAGGAGAATGGCTTCTTCCGAGGGCTTGCCCTCTCGCTTGAAGAACCCGCCGGGGATACGTCCTGCGGCGTAGAGCCGCTCCTCATAGTCCACGGTGAGGGGGAAGAAATCCACGCCTTCGCGCGGCTCCTTGGATGCGGTCGCCGTCGCCAGGACCATGGTGTCGCCGCAGCGCACTGTAACCGCGCCGCCGGCTTGCTGGGCGAGCAATCCCGTCTCCACGATGATGTCGTGCTCGCCCACCTTGGCTGTAAATCTGTGTACTGTATTCAATTCTAACCTCCGTAAGTTTCCTGGGTACGGAGGTCAGGGACTGGGGACTATCCCCCACCGAGTGAGAGGTACTCCCCAATTCCTGTACCATCCGCCCCAGGGTGAAATCATATTGTCAGGGTTTCAGCCGTCTGTTCGCTTGGAGTTTTGTACACCTCCTACGCTAGAATGTCAAACGAGTAGATGCTGTGTGGTGCTCATCTACTCGTTTCGCCAAAACGTATAGAGAGATGACCGACGCCATCTACTTGCGCAAGCCAAGCCGATCCACAATCGCCCGATAGCGATTGACGTCCTTGCGGCTCAGATAGGCCAGGTGGCGACGCCTCTGCCCAACCAGTTTCAGCAGCCCTCGCCTGGAGTGCTCATCGTGCTTGTGCACCTTCAGGTGCTCAATCAACTGATTGATGCGAGTGGTCAACAGCGCAATCTGCACCTCGGGCGAACCGGTGTCGGCCGGATGCATGTGATATTGCTGGATGATGTTGTCTTTCTCAGACTTCGTGAGCGGCACGCTGTCCTCCTTAACGCTCATGGCTCAACTCAAACCCTTTCTGGCCGCATTATAGCACACTTGAACCGACCGCGCAAATCTGGCAACAGGGCGCTAGTGCCCTCTTCGGTGGAAACGAGGAGGGCAGGTTCCCACACCTGCCCCTCCCTCCGGCGGCTATGGGAAGCCGCCCTATGAACTTGTGCTGGCGGCCCAGGTGCGACGCACTTCCGGAAGTGCGTCGCACCTGGGCCCGTGGCGAGACCAGCAAACTTTAGAACCGAGACAGAGGCCCATAGCAGGTTCCCATACCTGCCCCTCACCTCCGCCGACTGTGGAAAGCCGCCCTATGGGCCTGCATCTATTTCATTCGCGTGGATTCGTGTTATTCGTGGATACCGCGCGTAGGGGCAGGTTCCCACACCTGCCCCTCACCTCCGCCGACTGTGGAAAGCCGCCCCACGTGTCCACATCTATTTCATTCGCGCAGATTCGTGTTATTCGTGGATACCGCGCGTGCGGGCCTTCCGGGCGCCCAGCAGGAGCACGGCCAGCGCCCCGGCCACCGCGACACCCAACAGGCCCGATCCGGTCTTCGGCACCGACTTGGACGGCGCGGCGACCGGCGTGGCGGTCGGTTGCGGGGCCGGCGGCTGCGTGGGCTGCGGCGCGGGCGGCTGCGTGGGCTGCGGCGCGATGGTCGGCACGGGCGTGGCCGTCGCCGTCGGCGGGACAGGCGTCGCCGTGGCCGTGGGCGGCACGGGTGTGGCCGTCGCCGTGGGCGGGACCGGCGTCGCCGTCGGGGCCTCGGGCGTGAACGTCGGCGTGGACGTGAACCCCAACGCCAGCGCCGTGCCCGCAGGCGGGCTTTCCGGCGCCAGGGCCAACGCCAACAGGCCCACCACCAGCACAAGCCCCGCCAGAGCCAGTTTATTCCGGTTCATGATCCACATCTCCTTTTCCTCCCTAAAGGCACTACCCTGGGGCCAATCTCTACGCTCGCCGCGAGGCAGGTTTCGCGCCCCTGCCCCCTGGCGTTCGCTAACGCACGAACAGCGCAGGGTCGCCGAACAACACAAACGTATCCACCAGGTCGCTGTACCCTGCGTTGTGTGCACAAACCGTGCCAATAGCCACCGCGGGGCCCAACTGCCGAATCCCCTGCGCAAACACGGCATCGTAGAACCCCTGCTGCATGACATCGTGGCCCGTCGCCATCCCCCAGCCGGTGGAGGACCAACTGGCCACGGTGCCCCCGCCCGCGTGGCGAATCAACTGCTCGGCCAGGCATTCCTGGGTGGGCGACGCCACGGGCAGGTGGAACTGCCCGGTCTGGCAGGTCATCTCCAGCAGCACCGGCAGGCGCGTGCCGTTGGCCAGGGCCGGCACATCGTCCACGTGGAGCAGGCGGTCGGCCACCCACTGGTGCTCGGAGGCGTGCCCCATGAAGTTCCAGAACAGCGCGCCCTGGTTGAACTCGGAGAACAGGGCTGTCCTGGCCGCCGCGATTGTGCCGTGAATCCACGGCACGCCGCTGACGCCGGGGTTGTAGTACACGCGGGTCCGCGCGTAGGCGGGGGCCGCGCTCCCCAGCCACTCGTACATGGAGTCGGACGCCTGGATGAAGTTGTTGTAGTTGGGAGCGTCGGGTTTGTCCGACACCAGGATGATCTCCCTGTCCCACGTGCCCGCCCCGGGCGCGGTCGGGTACTGGAGAATCTTGTCCACCATCGTCTTCGCCTGGGCCGGGGTCGCGGCGGGCAGCCTGCCGATGTACATGTCGGGGAGCACGTCGTCGCCGTGCACGGCCACATACCGGTGGTCGGTAGCCGTCTCGCCCATGGTCTTGTCCACCGGCGCCAGGAACGGCGGAACCATCTGCCTCGCGCCGAAGCCCTTGTAGTCCAGGAAGTCGTAACTGCCGTCGCCCAGGAGCAACACGTAGGACGGCCTCATGCTCCACTGGTCATAGGCGTACTGCAGGAAGGCGCGAATGGCGGCGGGGTCCGCCTGGCCGTAGTTGAACTCGTCGTAGATATCCTGCACGTACACCACGAGCGGCTGAAGCCCCTGGTCCTGATGATAGGCCACAAGGCGATTGGCCTCGGCCGCCAGGGACGGGTCGGTCAGGATGAGGTAGTCCGCGCCCAGGGCTGGCGAGCGCCAGTTCGTAACAGGATCGGCCGTGATGGACAGGGGCCGCCTCACCGCGCCGGGCGCGCCCACCCAGTATCTCGGCGCCGACGCCTCATTCCCCTGGAACGCCACGCCGTACACGTTCGCAGTCGCCTGGGCCGATACGTCCTGCCCACTCGCGGCGACGCCGACTTCCGCCGCGCTTGCGCCGCCCCGCTTCCAGACCGACGGTAGCCGCACCCAACGAACCGTCTCGGTCGGGATGCCGGTAATCTGCACGGGGCTGCGCGGATCCGAAACGTCGTACACCGACACATCCCCCTCGGCGAAGCCGGTGATCCAGTAGCGGGCCGGCCCCGCCTGCCCCCGGAACGCGAGGGACCGGCCGTCGGCGGCCACGTTGCGCGCGCTGTACTCCACGCTGAAGAAGTCCAGCCACACGCCGTCGGGCGTCGCGCCCCGGTCCTTGCTGGACAGGGTCAGCGTGTTGACGCCCAGGCGCAGGGCCGTTGTCGGGACGAGGAAGGACAGCGTCCGGTATTCCGGCCCGGCCCACGTTCGGCTCCCCAGGGACACGCCGTTGAACGTGAAATTCAGTTCGTGCAGGTTCGCGTCGTAGCCCTGAAGCCCCACGCGGAGCACGGCATTGGCCACGCCCGCGGGCGGCTCGGCGAGTTGCAGCGTGTAGGAGCGCGGCGTGTACGGCGCGACATCCAGCCAACTCAAGTCGTCCCAGAACCAGTGGTCGCCCTTCGGCGACGGGAACAGGCTGTCGTACCGCTGCGACTGCTCGGCGACGGCGGTAACCGTGTGGGTCGGCACGTAGGGCGTGGCCGCGTCCACAGCACCGCTTCTCGTTGACATGCGCTTGCCATCTGCCGCGCCGAAACTCAGCCAATACGTGCTGGTGTTCGTGTAGCGGCTGCTCGGCACAACCGCGTAGAACAGGATGCGGTCGCTCGGGTTGAAGATGTGGTCTTCCTGCCCGACGACCTGGATGGCCACTTCCTGGCCCATGAAGCACATGGTGAGCCGCGCCGGATCCACCGACGCGACCGGGAAGCCCGCGCCCACCAGGTCGGCGTAGGTGATTTCGTGCAGGCCCTCGGCGTTCACGATGACCTTGTACTGCGGCCCGACACCGCAGATAGGCCCGGCCTGCGCCGCGACGGTGGACGGCGCGCGGGAGCGCCAGGCCTTCGCCTGTTCGTAGTTGAGGATGGTGGCGCGGAGCACCGGCTCAAAGTAGCCGTCCTGCTCGCCGTCGCACGCCGCCAGGTCTGCGCCCATCAGCCGCACGCGCACCCGCATCCGCGCGTACCACTCCAACTGCCCGCTGGCCGCATGATAACGCACGGGATAAATGCGAAGGGATAGGAACCGCTGGTCGCGGAGATAGCCGCTGCCGGCCTCTTCCACGACCTCGGCGGGATAGTACGTGGGAGCGCCGTAGATGCGCGCATCGGGGAGCGTCGTCTCCTCGTAGGCAAGCGCCCCGTCCTCTGCCCGGCCAGCGCGCGCGACGCGAACCGAGGGCGCTGGCGCCACGCGGTACGGCCCCTCCAGAAGCACGCGGTCGGTGCTCTCCAACTGCACCTGCCACGTGGCCCCTGGCGGAATGCCCAGCATGACCGTTTGCACGGGCAGTTGCGGCGCGCCCGGCTCCGAAGCCGTCGCAAGCCCGGCCACCCGCACCTCGTGCCAGGTCTCGCCCCCAACCTGCACCTCGCGCACCGTCGGGCGCGGCGTCAGGATGTCCAGCACGATCGTGTCAGCGTCGCCCGACACCAGGCGCACCTCGGGCATCGGCTCCTGCCCCCAGGTGGGTTCGGGGTGCGCCCCCTGCGCCGTAACCGCGCCCAACAGCAACAGCACCGCCACCAGGCAACCCAGTGCTACCTTCCGATTCATGAGCCTCTCTCCGTCGGGAGCCGCGATGAGAACAAGCCCCGGATGAGCCGCGGGGGCGGACAGCCTCACATACCGCCGCCCCCGCCGACTGTTCTTATTGTGCTAACGCCACACGAACGGCAGCCGCGCCGTGTACTTGCGGGCCTCGTCCGGGATGTACGTGTACACGCCGATGGAGCGGAGCATGCGCGTCTGGACGTTGCCGTTCAGGTCAATGTCCTCCAGCCAGTAGTAGTACGTGTGGCCTGGCTCCACGCCCGCGTCGGTGAAGGTGTACGTCGCGCCTCCCGCGAGGCCGCGTCCCTGGCCCGGGATCAGCCGTTCGTTCAGGCGAGTTGCCTCTTCAAAGTTGTCCGTCGTGCCGCGGTACACGTTGAACCCGCGGTTGTTGATCTCGGTGGCCGTGCGCCATTCCAGTTCCACCGCAGGCCCCACGCGCCGCAGCCGGAAGTACTCCAGCGTGATGCCCGTGGGCGGCGCCACGGTTACCGCCAGCGGTGCTCCGCCCGTAGCCGCGGGCAGTTCCGCCGACCGCACGCCGTAGTCGCTGTTCAGGATCACGGTGCCGACCGGCGTGTCGGGCAGCACCCGCACCGAGAAGACCGCGTAGCCCGTGATACCCGGGGCCAGGCTGGCCACGTTCCACCGTACCTCGGTGGCCGTGTGCGAGTGCCCGCCCGAATGCCATTCGGTGTGCGCCGGGATGCGGTCGGTGATGACCACCGACGTGGCGTAGGCGTTGCCGGTGTTGGTGAAGACGATGGTGTAGGTCAGGATGTCGCCCGCCCGCACCGTCGCCGGCGCCAACTTGGAGACGCGGAACGCCGGGGCGCTCTGCACCGTCGTGGACGCCGTCGCGCTGGCCGTAGCGCCCTGCGCGTCGGCGATGGTGGCGCGGTTCACCAGCACCGTGCCGTTGGGCAGCGGCGAGTTCACCCGCACCACGACGATCACGCTACCCGTGGCGGGCGGCATCAGGTTGCCCAGGTTCCAGGCAATCTGGTTGCCGCTCTGCACGCCGCCGCCGCTGATGCTCTGCACCACTACGTTGGCAGGCAGCGTATCCGTGAGCACCACGCCGTTGGCAGGCTCGTTCCCCATGACCTGGTACTGCACTGTGTAGGTCAGAAGCCCGCCGGCCTGCACCGGGTCAGGCGTGTCCAACTTCAGCAGGCTGAGCGTGTGGCTGCTCTGCACCAGGTCGGTGATGCTCGCCTGCACCGGCACGGGCAGCCCGCCATCCCTGGCCTCGGCGGTGTTGACAATGGGCGTGTTGTTGGCCAGCGGGGCCGCCACGCGCACCCGATAGCGCACCGTTACGCTCCCGCCCATCGGGATGGACACGTTGCTCGCCAGCGTGGGCGGCGTGAACCCAGGCGTGCCCGCGCCGGGCGGATCCAGCGTGATGCTGCCGGGCACGAAGGTCGTGTTGGCCGGCACCGTGTCCGAAATCGTCAGGCCCGACACGATGCCATCGCCGATGTTCTCCACCGTTACGGTGTACTGAATCTCCGCGCCGGGCTGCACCAACCCGCCCGCCGACGACTGCTTGTTCACCCGCACGTTGATCTGCTGGCGCAGCGTGTTGCTGGCGGTTGCGGTGTTGTTGCCGTAGTTCCGCTCGGCGGTGCTCGTGCCGATGACCGCCACGTTGGTGAGCGTGCGCTCGGTCTCGCCGGTCGGGTTCACCGTCGCCGTGAACACCAGCGTCCCGCTGACGCCCGCCGGCAGCGTGCCCACCGACCAGATGAAGTCCTGGCCCACCTGCGACGGCCCGACCACGCCGGGCTCCGCGTGCACCACGCCGCCGAACGTCAGGCCCGAGGGCAGCGTGTCGGTGATGCGCACGTTGAGCGCCGCGGCCGGCCCTGCGTTCATGTAGGCGATGGTGTAGGTGAGGACATCGCCCGACTTGACCGTGGCCGGCTCCACCGTCTTGGCGATGCTCACGTCGGTGTTTTCCACCAGCGTGGACGCCGAGGCTGTCGCGCCCTTGCCCTGATCGTCCAGGGCGCTGGCCCAGTTGAGGATGCTCGTCCCGTTCGGCACCGACAGATCCACCCGCACCGTCAGCGTTACCACCGCCGGGGCGCCCGGATTCACCGATGCCAGCGTCCAGCGCACCATGCCGGGCTGGCCCACGGGCGGCGACTCAATGGAATCGCCGCCGCTGGCCGAGTGGAACGTCGTGCCGGCGGGGATGCCGTCGGAGACGATGACGTTGGTCGCGGGTTCATTGCCCGTAGCCTCCACCGTCAGCGTGTAGGTCAGCAGTTCGCCCGCCTGCACCGGATCCACCAGGTCCAACTTCGCCAGCGTCAGGCTGTGATCGCTGGCCACCAGCGTGGTGTCGGTGGCCGAGGCGCTGCGCCCGTCCTGATCGCGGAAGTAGGCGGTGTTGGCGATGGCCGTG
>DAOTVT010000144.1:0-3665 GCA_034436295.1 Anaerolineae bacterium
ACCGCCGTGTCCGTGCCCCCGCGCGAGCAGTAGAACGTCAGCGTCCCCGACGTGTTGTTGTACGTCGTGCTGCACTCCTGCGAACCCTTGAAGTACCCGGCGCCACTATCCGTCGTGCTCACCACCTTCAACTTCGCGGGGTCAAACGTCAGCGAGAACTGCGCCCCGTACAGGTTCGCCGTGTCCACCTTGATGTCCACATCCACGTTCTCGCCTTCGCGCACCCGCGCGGGATCCGGCACCACGTCCGCGTACACCTTGCCGAATACCCACGGGTCGTAGTCCACGCTCCCGCTCACGCCGTCGCCGCTGGCCGGTCCGTCAATGTGGCCCCACTCGTTGTACTCCGCCACCACCGACCCGCTCACCGCGTTCACGCCGTAGCCCGTGTTGGCCCGCAGCGCGTTGCCGTAGATTTGCACCGTGCCCGCCGGCGTCGCGTTGAACTCCATCCCGTCGCCGCCGTTGTCGTGGATGTAGTTGTCCACAACCTTCAGCCCGGTGATGGCGCCGTTGAAGTGGATGCCGTCGTCAGGCCAATCGCGGATTTCGCAGTTGCGGACCCACAGCCGCTCCACGTCGTTCAGGACGCGGATGCCTACGTCGCCCGGGTCTCCGCCCGTGCCGTCCAGCGTGATGCTGTCAATCGTTACGTCGTTGGCCGACACCGTGATGCCGTCGGAGCCGGGGCCGATGACGGTGCCGTCCACGCCCACCAGCGTCAGCGGCTTGTCAATCACGACGCCGCCCGGGTAGGTGCCCGCGCCCAGGATGATGGTGTCGCCAGGGCTGGCCTCCTCCACCAGTTGCCAGAGCGGCTTGGTGCCCAGCCACGGGTCAAAGTCCACGTTGTCGGAGACCGGATCGCCCGTGCCGCTCGGGTTCAGGGTCGGATGGTACGGGCCGCTGGCATGGCCCCACCAGTTGAGTTCAGCATCCAGCGTGGATGTCCCTTCCCACACAAGACCCGTCGTGTTGCCGCTGAAGGAGTTATTGCGCAGCACCGTGCCCGTGGCCACGTGGCCGTTCCAGACGCGGCCGCGGAAACTCCGGTCCACATTGGTAACCTTGTTGTTCTCAATGACGGTATTGCTCGCCTTGCCGACGATCTGGATGCCATCGGAGTTCGCGGCCCCCGTGCCGGTGATGATGTTGCCGGAGATAACGGCTCCGGTGGTATCCCCGCCCGATCCGTCCCCGCCGGAGTTGTTCCACAAGCCAGGGCCGCGCCGATAGGACTTCAGGTTGGTGATGATATTGTCGGTGATCTGCACGTTGGTGAACTTGCCCGCAGCGCCCGTGAACGCGCTGGCGAACGTTACGGCCGCCGCCCTGTGAGCGTAGTCAAAGGGACCGCCCGTGCCCATGTCAAACGTGTTCGCATGGACAATCTGCGGCGTGGTAACGTCGCCATCGTAGGTCATGTTGAAGATCACGTCCGTGCCCCAGCAGCCCGCATCCAGCGTGTTGTAACTCACGTCGGTGGGGCCGAAGTGGCGCTCCAGCAGGATGGCATTCGCGCCAGTCTGGGTAACGATGTTGTGCTGAAAGACCAGGCTCGCGTAACTGGTGTGCGCGTAGAAGCCGTAGTCCTCCTCGTCGTCGGGGTTGTTGCTGCCCAGAATCTTGTTGTACGTGATCGTGAAGGTGTTGCCCGGCGCGGAGGATCTGGCGAAGATGCCCACGCGCACGGGTTTGGACCCGCCAGTGGCCCCAGCCTCCCGCAGCGTGAAGCCGGTGAACGTTACGTCGCCGGTGGTCTCAATGCGCACCAGACCCTCCGAGGGTAGGCCTGCGTAGGAATCGCCGTCAACGATGGACTGGTCAATGCCTGCCCCCTGCACGGTCAGGGCCTTGGTGATGAGAATCTGCGACTCGTTGTACGTCCCCGCCGCGACGTGTACTGTCCCGCCGGCAACGGCCCGTGTGATGCCCGCCCCGATGGTCTGGTAGGGTCGCGTAACGGTCCCATCGCCACCCGCAGCGGCGGAATCATCCACGAATACATCCGACAGAACAGCGGGCGAGACTCGCTGATCCTCCACCACCGCATTGTTGTTCGCCTCGCTAACGGCTACGATGTCGGGATAGTAACTGGGGTCGGTTCCGGCCAGGATCACGATGTCCAGGTAGTTCGCCTGCGCCCCGCTCCCCCAGGTGTTGCCAGTGAACGTCATATTGGCTCCCGCGATCACCCAGCCGCGCGTGCCGTACACGTGGTTGTTGGCAATGGTTCCGGTTGTCGGGGAAGCCGTGCTGCCATTGATGTAGGCAGGCTGCCGCAGCGAGTGGATGGTGTTGCCTTGAATCGTAAGCCCCGTTGACCCGTAGGCAACCTCCATCGCGCGGCTGACGTCCGGATCTCCCAGGACGTACTGCCCGCGGATGATGTTGTCGCGGATGGTTACGTTGTCCGCCCCGATGTAGATGAGGTTGTGCGGACCAGATTTGTCCGTCTTGTAGATTTGCAGGTCGCGCACGGTAACCCCATCGGCTGTGATGGAGAAGACGTAACCGGTGGCCGCCGAAACCTGCAAGATCGTGGACGAACTGCCCGCGCCGACGATCTGCAGGTTTGCCTTGTTGACCGACACCGTAGAGGTCAGCGTGTCGGTCCCCGCCGCGACGTAGATCGTGTCGCCCGCGCCGGCCTTGTTCACCGCCGCCTGGATCGTACGG
The DNA here is from genome assembly GCA_034436295.1 of Anaerolineae bacterium. Lineage (GTDB taxonomy): Bacteria > Chloroflexota > Anaerolineae > DTLA01 > DTLA01 > DTLA01. Next base: position 2,680 of record DAOTVT010000144.1, read on the forward strand.
CACGCCGCCGCCCACGACTGGCAGTCGTTGCCGTCGTCCCCCGTCGTGGACACGTACCACGGCCCGCCCGCCGACGCCATCGGCGCCACCCCCGCCAGCAGGCCCGTCAGCAATACCAACACCGCCAATAGCCGAACTTCCTTGCTCATCGCTTGTCCTCCTTCCTACAATCCTCCCGAATGTCTCCGCGCCAAAGGCCCGGGGACGGGATGCTCCCCCATCCCGTCCCCAAGACCCAGCGCGTCTCTGCTACGGCGTCCAGGGCGAACTGGTCAGGCCGTAGTTGCCCGCCGCCAGCACCAGGTCCAAGATGTCCACCAGGCCATCGTAGTTGATGTCCTGCGGCGTGGTGGCCGGGTTCACGGTCTCGCCGAACTTCCCGCCGATGGACGACAGGTCCGTGATTTCAATGCCGTCCTTGTCATCCACGTCGCCGCCCAGCAGCACCGCCGTGTTCAGCGTCAGGGTGTCGCCCTCCACGTTCACCGTCGCCGACGCATCCAGGTACCGCGCCATCACTATCGTTACCAGGTACGACCCGTCGGTTACGCCCGCGAAGTCATACCGACCCCACGAGTCCGTCGTGTCGGTCCCGCCAGGGTACAGCACGCCCGCGGGGAACGTTACCACCGCTCCCGAATCGTTCGCGCGACCCTGCAGGTCCACCACGCCGCTCACGTCCGTGGTGCCGTAGATCGTCAGGCTGTCGTCGGTTACCGAGTCCACAAAGATGTTCACGCCACCGACCGCGCCCAACTTCACCGACGCCGTGTCCAGGTCTATCGTCGCCGTCGTGCTCGTCCCGCTGATCTCCTGCGCCTGGAACGTGATCGTCAGCAACTTCACGCCGCTCCCGCTCACCGCCGTGTCCGTGCCCCCGCGCGAGCAGTAGAACGTCAGCGTCCCCGACGTGTTGTTGTACGTCGTGCTGCACTCCTGCGAACCCTTGAAGTACCCGGCGCCACTATCCGTCGTGCTCACCACCT
>DAOTVT010000145.1:0-2595 GCA_034436295.1 Anaerolineae bacterium
TCGGCATCGGTCATGATGATCACGCGGCCATAGCGCAGGTTGGACAGGTCAAAGTTGTCGCCGATGCCGGTCCCCAGCGCGGTGATGAGCGCCCGCACCTCGTTGTTGTTGAGCATTCGGTCCATGCGGGCCTTTTCCACATTGAGGATTTTGCCGCGCAGCGGGAGGATGGCCTGGAATCGGCGGTCGCGTCCCTGCTTGGCCGAGCCGCCTGCCGAATCGCCCTCCACGATGTACAGTTCGGCCTTGAGCGGATCGCGCTCCGAGCAGTCGGCCAACTTGCCGGGGAGCGACAGGCTTTCCAGCGCGCTCTTGCGGATGACGAGGTCGCGGGCCTGGCGTGCGGCTTCGCGCGCGCGGGAAGCGATGAGGCTCTTCTCCACGATGGCCTTGGCCTCGCGGGGGTTTTCCTCCAGAAATGTGGCGAGCACGTCGGCCACCACCGACTCCACCTGGCCCTTGACCTCGGCGTTGCCCAGTTTGGCTTTCGTCTGGCTTTCAAATTGCGGGTCGGTGAGTTTGACGCTGATGACGGCCGTGAGGCCCTCGCGCACGTCGTCGCCGGTGAGGTTCGGCTCGTTCTCTTTGAGAAGCCCACTCTTGCGGGCGTAGTCGTTCAGCGTGCGGGTGAGCGCGGAGCGGAAGCCGGTGAGGTGCGTCCCGCCATCCACGGTGTTGATGTTGTTGGCGAAGGCATAGACCGACTCGCTGTAGCCGGTGTTGTACTGGATGGCCACCTCAACCTGGGTGCCGTTGACCTGCTTTTCGGCGTAGATGGGCTTGTGGAGCACCTCGCGGCCGCGGTTCAGGTACCAGACGAAGGAGCGCAGGCCGCCCTCAAAGTAGAACGACATCTCGCGGTCTTCGCGCTCGTCCACGAAGGTGATCTTCAGCCCGCGCGTCAGGAACGCCATTTCGCGGAAACGCTGCGCCAGGGTCTCAAATTTGTAGTCAATGCCCTGCTTGAAAATCTCGCTGTCGGGGAGGAACGTCGTCTTGGTGCCCGTGCCGTCGGCCTTGCCGATGCGCTCCACGGGGGTAACCGGGTGGCCGCGCTCGTATCGCTGGCGGTACACCCCGCCGTCCCGACGCACCTCCACCTCCATCCACTCCGACAGCGCGTTGACGGCCGACACGCCGACGCCGTGCAGCCCGCTGGCGACCTTGTACCCGCCGCCGCCGAACTTGCCGCCGGCGTGCAGGATGGTCATCACCACCTGCAGGGCGTCCATCGGCTTGCCGTCCGAATCCTTCTGGGTGGGGTGAGGCCCCACGGGGATGCCGCGCCCGTTGTCCTCCACGACCACCGACCCGTCTGCGCGGATGGTAACCCGAATGCGATTGCAGAATCCGGCAAGCGCCTCGTCAATGGAGTTGTCCACCACCTCAAAGACCAGGTGGTGCAGCCCCCGGATGTCGGTGCTGCCGATGTACATGCCGGGGCGACGCCGCACGGCCTCCAGCCCTTCCAGGACCTGGATGTCGTGCACGCCGTAGGAGTTGTTCTTCTCGTTGCTCCTGTCGCTCATAGGTCTTTTTCACCCGATGGATTGGTTCTGTCCGGCTTTGTGGCCGATTCGCCTGCCAGGGCGGTCAGGACCGCCACGCGCTGCTCCAGTGCGCGCCAGCGGCTGCTGTAGAAGATCAGGCTTGCAGCGGCCAGCGCCGTGCTCACGAATCCGTTGGCCAGGATCGCGACGGCGGTGCCGGCGGTGCCCGAGGCGATGGCTTCCCACACGACGCCAAGCCCCCAGGTCAGCGTGAGTGTCAGCAGGATGAGGGCCGCTGTCGCGCCGCCGTTCAGCCGCACCAGGGTTACGCTCCTGGAGACCGCCTGGCGCACCCCCACGTCGTCCAGCACCATGGCGTCCACGGCGAAGAACAGGTAGAACGCAACCCAAATCAAGAAAGCGAGGCCCAGCCAGCCCACCACGGTGGCCAGGAACATGGCGCCCTGAAGGTAGAAGAACGAGAGCACGCCGACCGTCATCATGGCCGGGAGCGCCAGCACGACGGCGATGCCCGCCACGACCACGCCGAGCGCCACGAGCCGCCACAGGACGCGCGCGGCATGGGCCAGCGCCGGCCCGATGGCCCCGTGGCCGCCCCGCACCTCTCGGCCGAGGATGCCCAGGTAGAGCGCGAGCAGGTACCCGCCCAGCACGAGCAGCGCCACAGCCAGCCCCGCCGCCCAGGCCCAGTTGTCCAGCGGCCACACCTGTTGCCCCGGCATGCGCACGGCCAGGACGGGCAAGCCCACCGTCAGCAATTCAAACAGGTTGAACTGTTCGCCCCATTGCGCCAGGTTGCGGGCCGCCGCCAGCGCCGCATCGGCATACTGGCCGGTCTGGCTGCCGACGCCGGCCCGAATCGCATCGGCCACCTGCAGCATCAGGGGGCCGACCGAGAAGCGAGGGCCGAGCCAGGTGAGCAGGTTCACCGCAATGGGTAACAGGATTGCCCAGGGGCGGCGGGCCACCAACTCAAAGCCCGCGGTCAACGCCTCAATTACGCCGATACCCTTCCCGTCTTCCACATGGCGCATTTTACCATACCTGCCCGATACTGAAAAATCCCGCCGCGCCCCGGCGCCGC
>DAOTVT010000146.1:0-1720 GCA_034436295.1 Anaerolineae bacterium
CTCGCCGGCGATGGTAACCGGCGCGCTGCCGCCGCGGACGCACCCGTCCACCGTCGTGAGCGGGAACCCGGCCTCAACGATTCGCCGCGCCCCATCAATCGCCTCTCGGCCCCACATCAGCGGCGCCGAATACCCGACGATCCCCGTGATCTCCTGGCCCGTCGCCTGCGCCATCTGGATGGTGAAAATCTCATTGTCGTTGGAGCACCCCTCCATCTGGTGCTTGCCGGAGTATCGCATCTTCAGCGCCACCCCTTCCGGAATGGCCATGGCCGGAGACACGCCCTCGTACCCAAAGAAGGGATAAGCCCCCAGAAGGTCAACGGTCTCCAGGGCATCCAGAACGCGCACGCAGTCTATGTACTCCCGCAGCGTGGCCTTCCGCGGCTCAAACGTCCGCAAGTCCACCGTTTCCATGCCGGACGAGTGGGTGAAGTAAATCCCGTCGCCCCCGAGCAGCAGGTCGTTCTCGGGCTTCGGAGCCTTCACGACGAACGAGCGCGGCGCCAGACCCAGGCATGTTTCCACCAGTTCGCGCGGGAAGCGAACCCGGTGCGACTCACGATCCACCTTGCAGCCGTGGGAAGCCAAGAAATCCAGCGCCCAGTCGTTCTCAAACCGAACGCCCGTCTCCCACAATACCCCGAGCGTAGCCTCATGCAACTGCTCTACCTGGCTTTCGGAGAGCATCTCCAGAGGGCCAATCTTTCGGATGACGCCCTTTCGCGCCACGCCTCACCTCCAACAGGGATATGACAGCGATCAGCCGTTCGCCAGCAATTCGTGCAGGTGATACTGATGCTTGCCGAACTCGCCGCCGAAGTTCATGGCCCCAATCTGTCGCACGCCCGGAACCCGCGCCGCAGCCTCAATGGCCACCTTCATGGCGCGCTTCATGAGCGCGGGCGTGGCCCCGAACATCAGCAGGTTGAGAATGGAGACCGTTCCCTCGGGCACGCGGCTCTTCTCAATCTTGTCGCGGAGCGCCGGCACGTAGTCCAGTTCACGGAAGACCTGCTCCAGCCCATACCCCATCGGCGACACGCCATCCACGCCACGAAGGGCGACCTTGGCGGCCTGAATGGCCAGAACCGCCGACGCCGCATTGTCGGCGTAACACACAATGTGGCCGTCGGTGCCCTCGGTGGATATCGTAAATGACTTCTCATACAGAAATTCGCCCGTAGTTGTCGGCACGACGCACAGGGTGTGCCCGGCGACTGTCCGTTCGGTCTCGTAGCCCTTCCACCATTCCCGCGTCCGGCCGTAGATGTCCGCGCTGACCTTCGCTTTCACCTCCGGCGCAGGGAAATCAAACACGGTGATCGTCGGCACCAGAGTGGCCAGCACCGTGCGCAGCGCCAGTTCCTGCACCATCTCCTCGCGCTTATCCGGCGGCATCGTCAGCGACACGATGACGCCTGGCCGACCATCGGGCGTCTCCTGTGGAAGCGCCACCCGCTCAATGCCGCCGTTGATTCGCGACCCCAGCATGCTGGAGCCGGCCGCGCCCACAAACTGGTGCGCCCCCTCCAACGCCACTTCCTCGGAAATGGCCGTGAGCAACAGGCGTGTAACTTCCAAATCCCACGCCTCGGCGAAAGTATCCTGAATGAGCACATTGTTAATTTTCATTCCGCAATGCCTCCATGCAAGTGTAATGGAATGATCAGCCCGAGAGTCATCCGCCTACGGATTCACCACCATCACTTTCATCCTG
>DAOTVT010000147.1:0-13803 GCA_034436295.1 Anaerolineae bacterium
AGGTTGGCGTCGGGAGAGGTTCCAGCACAGCCAGCGACGCGGATGCGCGGCGCACCACAACCGCCTCCGCCGCGGGAAGCCCCAGCCGCTCCGAAAGCCACAGCGGCGCGCGGCGATACATCAGTCTCACCTCAACCTCCACGCGCCCGCGCACATCTGTGGGCACGACGAACGCGAACCGCTCCTGCACAGGGCGGCCGGGGAACATGCGGTGATCCACGAACAGACTTGCCGCATCCAGCGAGGACACGCGCGGCTGGTAGTTGCCCTTGCTGTCCGCATATACGACTCCGTAGGGCAGCGCCTCTGTGAACAGCGTCTCGCCGCCGGCCGTCGCGGTCATCTCCAGCCACATCTCGTATCCTTCCGGCTTGCCCGTCGGAAGCGCATGGCCCGCGCCCGTGTTCTCCAGTCGCGCGTCAACAACGAGGGGGCTGCCCGCCCGCGCCGATTCCGGCCATCGGACTTGAAGGTCAATCGCGCGGCCGAGAGCCTCGCCCTTCGCAGCAGCATCCATCGCGCCCGCGCCGAAGGCGTGGTCCGGCGATGCGCCCGCCATGTGGCACGCCTGGCACGTCCTCCCGCCATGAGCGTCCGCGCTATTCACCCATTCCGTGTACGTGCTCTGAAGCGCCACGCCGCTGACGGGATGGTACTGCTCATGACACGCCGCGCAGAACAGCGGATCGGAGAAAAGGGGGCTCGCCGACGTAGGGTGAGGAGCCTGGCCTGCCTTCGCGCTCCGCATGACGCCGTCCGCTGCCAGGCGAAACGCCCCGTTGCCTATGCCGTCCACCCGCTCCACCAGATGGCAGGCCTGGCACGACACCCCATCGGCAGTGGAGGTATCGCCTTGCGTTCGCGGCGCATGGCAACGAGTGCACCCGTCCGTGCCCCACTCCTGTGTCGCCGCGCCCACGAGCGCCAGGAACGCCTTGGATTCGGCGGCGTGAGCGTGCGCCGACATCGCCCACGTGCCGTACTCCCGCGCGTGGCACGCCCGACAGGTTTCGCCCGGCGCCTGCGCCTGCGCCCATAGCGCCAGGGCCAACACCCCCAGCAACATCAGCCCCGCGACCGCCCCGGGGCGAATCCGCATCCGCAAACTAACCTCCCCGCGCCCCATACTTGGCGTCCACCCGGCTACGGGCGGCCATCGCCCTGTTCGGGCGACGCCTCAAACGAGCCGCGCATCCGTTCGGGCAGCAGCGACGCAATGCGACGCATGATCTCCCGGCTGGCCCACTCCAGGGCCGCCTTCCGATCCACGGAGCGCGGCGGGTCCAGCGGCCCGAAGACCTCGCCGACGCGGATCTCCACGGGCGCGCGCTGCAACGAGCGCCAACGTTGCGGGGCCTCAAACGTGCCGGCAATCCCCACTGGCAATACCGGCACCCTCGCTTTCAGCGCGATAAACGCGGCTCCTGGCCATGCGCTGCTCAAATGGTTCAGATGGGTGCGCCCTTCGGGGAATATCCCCACGATCTTGCCGGCGCGCAGCATCTCCACGGCTTCACGGATGGCATCCACGTTGATTCCCATCTTCTCCACGGGTATCGCGCGGTACAGGCGGATGAACCACCCCACCCACTTGTGCGACATCGCCGCCCGCGCCCCGAGGAATTCTATGTCCCACGGGCTGGACAACGCCAACAGGGGCGGCTCCGCCCAATGGAAATGGTTGCACACCACCAGCAAAGGCCCGCCGCTGGGGAAATGCTCCTTACCGTACACCTGCGCCCTGAACAGCAGGCTCATGAGAGGGCGAGTGAACCCCCGAATCAGTTTTCGCCGTAACAGCAAACCTTTATCTGCAATCGCCGCGTATGTCATAGTCCGTCGCTGTGGCTGCTCTGCTCCCGAAGACAACATCTCCCGCACGACAACCTCACGCTCGGCGGCAAGGGTCGCGACGCCATCATCCGCCGATCTGCGACATCCCGCGCCCCGAAACGGCCACCCCCTCGTTCAGGTGATGCCCTTCGGGTTTCGCCGCCACCGCCGTCAGCAGAATCTGTTTCAGTTCCGCGTCGCTGACCCCGCTCCGCAACGCTTCGCGCAAGGGCACCTCCGCATCCGACAGAAGGCATGGCCGAAGCCTGCCATCCGCCGTCAAGCGGAGCCGATTGCACTGATGGCAGAAATGCTCGCTGATGGCGCTGATGAACCCGACGGTGCCGCACGCCCCTGGGATGCGGTAGTACGACGCGGGGCCGTTGCCGGCGCGCTGGTGCGCCACCTCCAACGAGCCGAACGCGGCCTCTATCCGCTCTCGCGCCTCGGCCACCGGCAGAAACCGCGCCTTGGCCGCCGGCCCTACCGGCATCGCCTCAATGAAGCGCACGTGGAAAGGCTCGCGCAGCGTCCTCCGCGCGAAATCCACAATCTCGTCGTCGTTCACGCCGCGCAGCAAGACTGTGTTCACCTTGACAGGTTCCAGTCCCGCGGCCCGGGCCGCCTCAAGCCCGCGCTCCACGTCTTCCAGGTTCCCCAGCCGCGTGATGGCCCGGAAGCGTTCGGGGCGCAAGGTGTCCAGGCTCACGTTCACGCGGTCCAGGCCCGCCTTCGCCAGGTCTTCCGCATAGTGGGCCAGCAGCACGCCGTTCGTCGTCATCGCCAGATCATCCACGCCCGGAATGGCCGCAATCATCGCCACCAGCGACACGATCCCCGCCCGCACCAGCGGCTCCCCGCCCGTCAGGCGCACCTTCGTGATGCCCATCTCCGCCCCGATGCGCACCACCCGCACGATCTCCTCGTACCGAAGGATGTTCTCATGGGGAACCCACGGCACCCCCTCGGGCGGCATGCAATACACGCACCGCAGGTTGCAGCGGTCCGTTACCGACACGCGCAGGTAACTGATGGAGCGGTTGAAGGAGTCCAGGCAGGCCATGGCCGCTATCCTTCTTCGCCGATGGTTACAATGGTGTCGCCCTCGCGAATCATCCCCCCGACGATCACCCGCGCGAAGATCCCCTCGCGCGGCATCACGCAGTCGCCCGCCGCGCGATAGATGGCGCACTTTTCGTGGCAGATCTTCCCGTGCTGCGTGATTTCCAGCACCACCCCATCGCCGACGCGCACGCGGCTGCCGATGGGCAACGCCAGCAGGTCAATCCCCTCCGTCGTCAGGTTCTCGGCAAAACTCCCTGGCCGCACTTTGAGCCCAAGGGCGCGCATCTTGTCAATGCTCTCAATGGCCAACAGGCTCACCTGCCGATGCCAATCCGCGGCATGAGCATCGCCCACCAGGCCCCAGTTCACGCGGGCCTCGGCCTGGCCCACGTTCTTCTTCGCTACGCCCTTTTTCGTACTTGTACAGACTGCGACGATGCGTCCTTGCATATCCACCTCGCGTATTTCACAATCAAAGTGGCGACTCCGCCCAGGGCGCGAACGCCCACACTAGATGTCGCGAGCCTCCCACGTGCCACTGCGCCCGCCGCTTTTGCGAATCAGCCGCACATCGGCGATGCGCATGCCCCGATCCACTGCCTTGCACATGTCGTACATCGTGAGGGCCGCCACGCATACCGCCGTCAGCGCCTCCATCTCCACGCCCGTCTTCCCCACGGTCTTGGCCGTCGCCGTGATGACCACTTCGGCGGTGCCGTCGGCGTTCGCTGTCGCCCCGTCAATGTCCACCGACACGACCACCTGCGTGAGCGCCAGGGGATGGCACAGCGGAATCAAGTCCGATGTCCGCTTGGCGCCCATCACGCCCGCCAGTTCCGCCGCCGCGCGCACGTCGCCTTTGGCGATGTCCCCCTGCCGAATCAGGTTCAGCGTCTCGGCGCTCATCCGAACGACCCCGCGGGCAACGGCCACGCGCTCCGAATCGCTCTTCGCGCCCACGTCCACCATGCGCGCCTTGCCTGAACTGTCCAGGTGCGACAGCGTCTTGCCCTGGCTCATCAAAAACACCCCAACTGGCACTGTGCGATCTTGACGCCCAGCGCCTCGGCGTGGGCGCTCGCATCCATCGGCGGGCGGCCGAGTCGCCCCGCGATCTCAAACAACTGCGCGCACGTTACCTTGCCGTCCCGTGCCGCCGCCCGAATCGCATCCGACAACGCCGAATCCAGGCTCGCCGGCTGCTTGACGATCTTATGCTCTCCCAGCCGCTTCTCGCCATACCCGAACAGGCCCAACTGGCAATGGCTGATGCGGATGTCCAGTCGGTCGGCCATTTCGCCCACCGCCCGACGCTCCACCCCAGCACGCTCAGCGATCCTCCACGCCACAGCGCAGGGGAGTTTCCCATCCCGAAGGTTCTCGCGAATCTCCTTCTCAAGGTCAGCGCCCATGAAGAATCCTCCTAAATTGTCAGCCCAGGTCGGCCAGGGCTTTGGTGATCAAATCGCTCAACTCTTCAAATTCAAAAGGCTTGGGCAGGATATAGTCCACCCCTCTACGCCTCGCCTCCGTAACCTCCGCGCTCACGCCCCAACCTGTGATGAGGATGACCGGCGTCTTCGGAGAGGCCGCCTTGACCTGGCGCGCCACCTCCCAGCCCGACTGATCCGGAAGGCCCAAATCGGTGATCACCAGGTCGGCCCGCCTCTCCGCGAACGAGGCGATTCCCTCCGACGCCGTGCGGAAGGTGCGCACCTCATGCCCCTCCAGCCCCAGGATGCTCGCCAGCAGCCTGCGGATGCTCTCCTCATCTTCAACTACCAAGATACTGAGGCTCCTCTGGTTTTGCGTTGACTGTGTCATAGACAACTCTTCCTTGGATTCGTGTGGCCGGACATGGTGCGCCAATGGCAGGAGCACGGCGAACGTGCTGCCTTTGCCCACTTCGCTCTCCACCCGGATGGTACCCCCATGGCGGGCAACGATTTCACGGGCCACGCAAAGCCCCATGCCGGCATTGCCGCTGCCTTTCGTCGTGAGGAAAGGCGTGAACAGTCGCCCCATGATTTCGGGCGGAATGCCCACGCCCGTGTCCTGCACCTTGATGACCGCCTGATCTCCCTCACGCCGCGTTTCCAACACAAGCCGCCCGCCTTCGGGCATCGCGTCCACCGCGTTGAATATCAGGTTCGTGAGCACCTCGCTCAGTTCGGCGGCCGAGCCCACAACCGACATCGGCTTGCCCCTTCGGAACTTCACATCTATCGGCGGGCGGTCCGACACGGGATCGCGCCAGCGCGGCTCGGTCAACAGAATCGCGTCCTCCACCAGGCGATTCACGTCCAGCGGCGCGAAGTCCTCGCCCTCGCGATGGCGCGCAAACCCCATAATGCGGCGCACCGTCTGCGCGCCGTTGCGGGCCGCCCGCTCAATCACCTGCAACGACTCGCGTGTCGCGGGATCTTGCACATGGGTCAGCATCAACTGCACACGCCCCAGGATGCTCGTCAGCACGTTGTTGAAGTCGTGCGCCACGCCCGCCGACAGTTCGGCCAGCGCCCTCATTCGCTCCGAATGCACCAAGTGGGTCTGACTCTCGCGCAGTCGTTCCAGGGCATCCTCCATCTCCGAATACAACCGCGCGTTCTGAATGGCAATCGCCAGATGCCCCGACACCTGCCGCAACAAATCCACATCATCGTGAGAGAAAGCGCCGCCGTCCCCAGCGCCGACCGTCCACAGCCCAAGACACTTCCCGTCCCCCATCACCGGCACCACAACCAGCGCCGCCAGCCCCGCAGAGGCCAGCGACTGCCTCGCGCTCCCCTGGTTCTCGCTGTCGGTCGCCGCGCGCACAATCGCGACTTCCGCCGTATCCGAGCAGCCGAAGGACTCCAGAACCCCGCGTAGCGCCGCAATGCCCTCCTCGGTCGCACTGACGGCCGACCAACCGCCATCAAGGGCGTTACGCTGCCACAAGCACATGTGCGAGTGGGGCAGCAGCGGCATCAGCGACCGCGAGACGGCGGCCACAATCTCCTTGAGGTCAAACGTCGCCGTGATGGCTTTGGCGATCTCGCCGACGGCGGCCAGGCGCTCGGCCCGATTCCGCGCGGCCTGAAACAGCCGGGCGTTGTCAATGGCAATCGCAGCCTGGTCGGCTAGTAGCCCCAGCAGCCGCAACTCGTCCTCGCCGAACACGTGGGGCTGCACAAACGCGATGTTCAGCGCGCCGAGCACGTGGTTGGCGCGTCGGAGCGGCAGGCTGGCGATGGACTCCAACCCTCCGGCCCTGCGCGCGGGGTCAGCAAACAGAGGATGTGAACGACAGTCGGGGATCACCACAGGCTCGCCCGAACGGACGCAGGTCATGGTAATGCCATCTGGCCGCGGCGTGGTCTCTGGCCGCAGGTCGCTCTCTCCCGTCGCCCACAGCGCCGCGCCAAACGACAGCCGCCCCGTGCTCTCGTCGTACAGAAACACATGCGCGTCGCTGGCATCCGTCAATTCTAGCGCCGTCTGCACCACCAACTTGAGCACCGCCGACAGATCCAGCGACGAGACCAATTCCAGGCTCACCCGCTGGAGCGCATCCAGTTCGCGGACTCGGCGCTGCGATTCCTGGTACAGTCGCGCGTTTTCAATGGCCACCGCGGCCTGGCTGGCCACGTGCAGCAAGACTTCTTGGTCCGCCTCGCCGTAAGCCCCTGGCTCATAACTGGCGGTTACCAGCACGCCCACCACGCGGTCGCCCAGCAGCATCGGCACTCCCAGCCACGAGCGCGACATTCTCGGCTTGCCCATGAAAATCGGCGCGCACGGGAGCGTGTCTTGCTCCATATCGCGCACCAGCAGCGGCTTCCGATGGTCTATGATCCACCGCGTAAGCCCCGTCGTGATCCTGCGCCGCGTCCGCGGAAATCGCTGCCCTTCGTCTATCAGAATCTCAATGCTGACTTCGTCCGTGCGTGAGTCGTAGAGGGTAACGTAATACGTATCAGCCGCAATGAGTTTTCGTATCTCCTCGTAGAACAGTTCCAGCAGCACGGAGATATCGGGGACAGAACTGATCAAGCGGCTGGTCTCACGCAGCAGCGTGTACCCGTCCGAATCCAAGTCCCGAAGCGGCGTCTGCCTTCCGGGCGTGGATGGAACCTGCCGAGACTCCACCATGGTCTTTTCCGCTCCTCGCGGGTTGCCGATTGTGGCTAATCATAACACAGGGCAGCCGCGCGCGCAAAACGACAGCCGCCCCGCTCGCTCCTCATCTTCTCGCCCCGCGCGTGGAGAGGCCGCGTACCAGGCCGCACCGCCTGCACCGAGTCCGTCAAGATGCTCGGCTGCTCTCGCCCACTCTCCCGCCAAAGTAGGCGCGGCAGGCCGAGTCCAGCAGTTCCACAGACAGCGACGGCCGCACCTGCCGGAACGCCGCCACGTCCAGCAGGCGGCCTAGAATCTCGTCGGGATCGGCCGCGCGGAGAGGCATCTTGGGTTGCACGTAGTAACGCTGAAGAAGGTAAGCCAGCGCGTTCTCCTCGTAGGCCAAACCGCGCTTGGCACAAGCCCTGCGGAATATCTCGCGATACTCGTCAAATGTAGGCGCGGGCAGACTGACTTTGTGGCGAATCCGTCTGAGCAGCGCGGCATCCGCGAGTTGCGAGACATCCAGATGCGTGGCCACGATGACCACACCCTCAAAGGGCACGTCCACATACTGGCCGCTTCTGAAAGCCAATCGGTCCGAACGGGCCTCCAGCAGATGGGTCAGTCGGGCCAGAAACCCCACGGCTGGCGATGTCTGCCTGCCCAGGTCATCCAGCACCAGCACCCCATTGTTGGCCTTGACCTGCGGCGGGGCGCTGTAGCACCGTGCCGTCTCATCCAACGTCGGCTCCAGCGCGTCCAGGCGCAATTCGGCCCCCAGGAATACCACGGGCCGCCGCACCCTCACCCATCGCCCGTCCGCCCGCCCCCGCGCGTGATCCGGGGGCGCTGCATCCGCGGACAACGGAGCGCCGTGCAGCGCGCTATCGTACACTACAACGATCTCCCCCTGAGCATCAATGGCGTGTGGCACATACACCTCGCCCTCGGCCAGCAGGTTCGCGATGGCCCGGGCGATCGCGGTCTTGCCGTTGCCCGAAGCGCCCTGCAACAGCAGCGAGTGCCTGCCTACTACTGCCGGTCCCAATTGCTCCACCACGTTGCCGTTGAGCACCAGGTCGCCCAGCGCGGCTTCCAGCGCTGCGCGGTGTGTCGGAGCCTGCGGTAGCCCCTGAGCGCGCACCGCCTTTCGGTAGTCGGCCAGCGGAACGGGCGCCGGGCCTGTGTACTGGTTCCGCCACAGAACCTCCCGCGCCTTGACGCCGCCCTTCTCGGTTACGGAATACTGGTAGGCCCCTTCGCCCAAACCGGCTGCCCCGCGCGTCTCACAGTAGCGCTCGCGCTTCATGAAGTCCAGCACCCGACTGACGACAGCCTGAAACGGCAGCCCCATCGCCTGCGCCAACTCAAACCCTGACATCTGCCCGGTAACGTAGAGGATTTTCAGCGCCAGGTCGGCAAGCGGCAGCAGTCCTAGCCCCGTCTCCTCCAGGGAGCGCGGCTCCGCGGGAAAGAACTCTTCGCCCAATGGCTTCTCCTCTGCCCCATACTCACAACATTGTGCCGCGTGATTATACCACAATTCTACGCCGCCCGATAGGGGATGCATTCCCCCAACTCCGTCGCCCCGCCCCGTTCGCTGCGAGATGGCCCAGGTGAGGGATGCCGCCTGCGCCAGGGTACCCCCACCCTTCAGCCCGATGCTTCAGCGTCGGGCCGAGCCGCTTTTGGCAGCGTATGCCTTTTGTCGGAGAGAAAGGGAGAAATGTGAGGCCCCACCCGCCGCTTGCCGCGTTCCCCGCCCCGTGGTAAACTACACCCCCGACGGAACGCGCGCCGCAACCTGCCGCGGCGAGGCGCTCCGTCGCCACATGCGTAACTTATGTAAAGGAGGTCGCCCACGTGCAACCTCACTCGGTGGACGAAACCATCGCGCAACTGGAACAAGACCGCATCATCCCCCGCATTTGGGAGCGGGATTCGTCGGTGTGGGCAGGCCACGATGGACGTGAGATCGTGGACCGCCTGGGCTGGCTCACGGTTGTGGACACCATGACGCCACGCCTGGACGAAATCCAGGCGTTCGCGCAGGAAGTGCGGCATGCCGGGTTCACCGACGTTGTCCTCTTGGGCATGGGCGGCAGCAGTCTCGCGCCCCACGTCTTGGCGAAGACTCTCGCCCCGCGAGGGGGCTTCCCCCGATTCCACATGCTGGACAGTACTGTACCCGCCGCCGTCCTTCAATGCGAGCGGGCCATAGACCTCGCCCATACCCTGTTCATCGTGGCCAGCAAATCGGGCAGCACGGTGGAGATGCTCTCCCTGTTCAAGTATTTCTGGGATCGCGTCAAGTCGCTGACGCCTTCGCCGGGCAGCGCGTTTGTGGCCATCACCGACCCGGGCTCCGGCCTTGAGTGCATTGCCCGCGAGCACGCGTTCCGCGCCGTCTTCCTCAACCCCACCGACATCGGCGGCCGCTACTCCGCGCTGTCGCTTTTCGGCCTCGTGCCTGCGGCCCTCGCCGGTGTGGATGTGAACCGCCTGCTCCAATCCGCGGGGCGCATGGCCGCACGGTGCAGCCCAGCCGTGCCCGCGCATGAGAATCCCGGGGCTGTCCTGGGCGCGTTCCTCGGCGCGATGGCGCGCCAAGGCAGGGATAAGGTCGCGCTCCAAATTGCGCAGGAGATGGCCGACCTGGGACTCTGGATTGAGCAACTGCTCGCCGAGAGCACCGGCAAACAGGGCACAGGCATCCTGCCGGTTTTGGTTCCCCCGTCGGGCAGATTGGCCGCCGAAGCGCAGCACCTTCCCGACCATGCGCTCATCACCATCGCAGCGCGTGCCGACTCGGGCGCGCCCGCGGAGGCCATGATCCTGCGCGACCACACCCTCGCGCGCGAAATCGCAGACCCCTACGACCTTGGCGCGGAGTTCTTCTGCTGGGAGATGGCCACGGCGGTCGCCGGACACATCCTGCGGGTCAACCCCTTTGACCAGCCCAACGTCGCCGAAGCCAAGCGCAACACCGCCGACATGTTGGCCCTGTACGAGCGCCAGGGAACGCTGGAGGTGACTGGCATCCGCGATTCGTCGGGCGACACGTTCGCGCTCCAGGGGGAAGCCGATGGCCCCGCGCTTGCCGCTGCCCTGCGGCAGTTCTTCGCCCGCGTTGGGCCGCGCCACTACTGCGCCCTCCTGGCCTACCTCCCGCCCACTGGCGTGTGGGACGACTTCTTCGCGGAACTCCAGGAGCAACTCGCCTTGAAGTTGCGCGTCGCCGTTACCTGGGGCTACGGGCCGCGCTACCTGCACTCCACAGGACAACTGCACAAAGGCGGGCCGCCAACCGGGCA
Organism: Anaerolineae bacterium; assembly: GCA_034436295.1. Lineage (GTDB taxonomy): Bacteria > Chloroflexota > Anaerolineae > DTLA01 > DTLA01 > DTLA01. Next base: position 10,317 of record DAOTVT010000147.1, read on the forward strand.
CTACGTCATCCTCACCGCCGACGACGCAGAGGATATCCCCGTGCCGGGCGAGCCCTACTCCTTTGCTGTGCTCAAGAACGCCCAGGCGCTGGGGGACAGGGAAGCCCTTCGCAATGCGCACCGGCACGTCATCCACATTCACATGAGCGGCGACCCGACCCAAGCCAGCCGCACCTTGCGGCAATCCGCCCTGGCCGCCCTCAACGCAGACCGCGAACGCACGTAAGGAAGCGCGAAAATGTCCACCAACGCCTTTGACATCGCCTTTATCGGCCACTACACCAAAGACACCATTGTGTACCCGGACCGCCAGCATACTCAACACGGAGGCGCGTACTTCTTCGGCGCAAGCGTCGCCGCGAGGATGGGCCTGCGGGTCGCGGTCATCACGCGCCTGGCCGAGCGCGACCGCGACTCCTACGCGCCCCTGACGCGCTTGGGCGTAACCGTCATTCCCATCTTCACGCCCCAGTCCACCTGCCTGAGCCTGGTTTACCCGACCGGCGACCTGGACACCCGCACCATCTACACCACGAGTTCCGCCGGCCCCTTCGTCCCCGAAGATACAGCGGGCGTGGACGCGCGCGTCTTCCACGTGGGTGCATCCATGCGCGGCGAAGTCCCGGTGGAGGTCATCCGTGCCCTCAAACGCAAGGGCGGCAAGATTTCGCTGGACGCGCAAGGCTACGTGCGCGTGAACCAGAACGGCGTGCTCGCTTACGACAACTGGCCCGGCAAGGAGGAAATCCTACCCCTTGTGGATTTCCTGAAGGCTGATTCCGTTGAGGCCGAAAGGCTGACCGGCGAGGCAGACCCACGGAAGGCTGCGCCCATCCTGGCCTCTTGGGGGCCGCGCGAGGTCATCATCACCCACGGCGGCGGCATCGTTCTGTTCGCGCACGGCGAACTCCACGAAGCGCCCTTCGTTACCGCGACCGTGCGGGGCCGAAGCGGGCGCGGCGACACCTGTACCGGAGCCTACCTGAGCCGCCGTCTCTCGGCACCGCCGCGCGACGCCCTCATCTGGGCCGCCGCCGTAACAAGCCTGAAACTGGAAAAAGAAGGGGCCTTTGACCGCACGATCCAGGACGTAGAGGACCTCATTCGCCGGTCGTACACCAACCTCAACACGTAGGCTGGCCATCGCCGCGCGTTGTTCCCTCTCCCGCCGGCAGAGGGCTAGGGTGAGGGACATTGCCCCCATGCCGACGGCGCAAAGCCCCCCGAATCCGGGCCCACGGGTCCCCGACACTAGACCGCAAGGCTTCGCCCGTCAGCCCACGCCGTTCCCTCTCCCGCCGGCAGAGGGCCAGGGTGAGGGACGCCCGCGCATTTCGTGCTCCAAACGCCCACACCCTCTTCTTGACAACCGCGCCAATGCGGTGCATAATGCAAACGTGTGCGTTATCATGTGCCGTGAACGGAGGCCCGTATGATTGCAAGGCACTCCCTGGATCGCCCGCTGACCGACGCGGAGATACGAGACCTCATCGCCGAGGCGTTCGCGCAAAACCCTGTGGATGGCCGGCGCGTCCTGGTCATCATCCCCGACACCACCCGCACTGCGCCCATCCCGCTGTTCTTCCGCCTCATCTACGACGCCATCGGAAGCCGCGTGCGGCAACTGGACTACCTCGTCGCCCTGGGCACCCACCAGCCGCTCTCCGACGCCGGCATCGCCCAACTCGTCGGCGTGTCCGCCGAAGAGCGCGTCCGGGAGTTCCCAAACGTGAACATCTACAACCACCGCTGGGACCTGCCGGGCACCTTCGCCACTCTGGGAGTCATACCGGCATCCGAGATCGCCGCCATCACCGACGGCATGTTGATACAGGACGTGGACGTCGCGCTGAACAAAATGATCTTCAACTACGACGTCCTCATCATCTGCGGGCCGGTCTTCCCGCACGAGGTCGTCGGCTTCTCCGGCGGGAACAAGTACTTCTTCCCAGGCATCGGCGGCCCCAGCGTCATCAACTTCTCCCACTGGCTCGGCGCGCTGATTACCAGCATGGAGATTATCGGGCGGGAAGATACCCCCGTGCGCAGGGTCATTGACCGCGCCGCGTCCATGATCCCCGTCCCAAAGTTCTGCTTCAGCATCGTGGTGCATGGCAGCGATGTTGCCGGCGTGTTTTTCGGCACGCCCGAAGAATCCCAGCGGGCCGCCGCCGAACTCTCCACACGGCTGCACGTAACGTACGTGGACCGGCCCTACAGGCGCGTCCTTTCCATCATCCCGGCCATGTACGACGATCTCTGGACCGCGGCCAAGGGGATGTACAAGACCGAGCCCATCATCGCCGACGGCGGCGAGGTTATCATCTATGCGCCCCACATCCGCGAAATTTCCTACACCCACGGCAAAATCCTGGATGAAATCGGCTACCACGTGCGGGACTACTTCACCAAGCAGTGGGATCGGTTCAAGGGCTATCCGTGGGGCGTCCTGGCCCATTCCACCCATCTCCGAGGCATTGGCACCTACGAGAACGGCGTGGAGCGTCCGCGAATCCAGGTAACCCTGGCCACAGGCATCCCCGAAGAACGGTGCCGCAAAGTCAACCTCGGCTACATGGACCCCGCCAGCATCCGCGTGTCCGATTGGGAAGGGCGGGAAGACGAAGGCATCCTTGTGGTGCACAAGGCAGGCGAGACCCTGTACCGCCTGAAACACGAGACCAAGCGCAAGTGAGGAGGGAACGATGTCGGAATCCAAGTGTCAATTCGGAGTAATCGGACTGGCCGTCATGGGCCAGAACCTGGCGCTGAACATGGAGAGCCACGGCTACTCCGTTGCGGTGTACAACCGCACGGCCGAGCGCACGCGCGAATTCGCCGAGACCCGCACTGCCGGCAAGCGCATCGTGCCCACGTACACCCTGGAGGAATTCGTGCAGGCCCTGGAGCGCCCGCGGCGAATCCTGCTCATGGTCAAGGCCGGCAAGCCCGTGGACGAGGTCATTCAGCAAGTCGCCCCACTGCTAGACAAAGGCGATCTGCTGATAGACGGCGGCAACTCGTTCTTCCAGGACACCGAGCGGCGCTCTGCCCAGATGACGGAGGCTGGCCTGCTGTACATCGGCACGGGCATCTCCGGCGGCGAGGAGGGCGCGCTGAAAGGCCCCAGCATCATGCCGGGCGGCCAGCCCGAAGCCTACGCCTTGGTAGAAGCAATGTTCCAGTCCATCGCCGCTAAGGTGGACGGCGACCCATGCGTCTCCTACATCGGCCCGCGTGGCGCCGGCCATTACGTCAAAATGGTGCACAACGGCATTGAATACGCAGACATGCAACTCATCAGCGAGGCGTATGACATCCTGCATCGGGGCCTGGGCCTTTCGGCGGCCGAACTCCGCGACATCTTTGCCGAGTGGAACAAAGAGGAACTCTCGTCCTACCTGATTGAAATCACCGCCAACATTTTCGGCAAGATGGACCCGGACACCGGCAAGCCGCTGGTGGAGGTCATCCTGGACGAGGCCGA
>DAOTVT010000148.1:0-12226 GCA_034436295.1 Anaerolineae bacterium
TTGTCGGGCGCACTACTGAGTGAGGACGTAGCCGATTCCCAAAATCGGCGCCAGCACCGCCGTGAGAATCAGGTACACAAGCCAGCCGATGACCACCGTAACGACAGCCTTGCCGGTGTCAAATTCCATCGCCTCGCGCACCGCGAGGAAGCCGGCGACGAGCGCGAGAATCGCGCCAACGAGCGAGGCCAGCCATCCGACGCACGGGATGAAACCGAAGAAGCCAAGAAGCCGCGGCGCGCTCGCGTAGCCCAGCACCCGCAGCATCTCCTCTACCGTCGTCTTGCCGCCGAACAGCGACGTCCCAATGAAATACGTAACGACCGACCACAGGAGCCAGCCCAGAACCACCCCCGCGATGAGTTCCCACACAACGTGGGAGAAGAACCGGCCTCGGATGCCCGCCCCGATGCCGCTCAGCAGGCTCACCGCCACCACGATGATGCCAGCCTCTGTGGTTGCCGCCGCATCCTTGGCAATCTCCTTGAAGACCGACGTGTCCAACCGCAGCACTCGCATGATCCGCTCAACCATTGTTCCTAACCTCCTTGCTGTAGTGAGTTTTGTTGAAGCGCGGATAACACGACCTTCATTTCGGAAAACACCGCACTGGCCGAAACGCTACGCTCGCCTGCGACGGAGCAGCCACACAGCGGCAAAGGCGGCGCCGAAAGCCGCGCCGAACACCGCAGCCGCCCGCGTATCCATCAGCGCCCGCACCGTGCCGCGAATCTCCTTCGCCAGGACGACGCCCGCGCGCACCTCCGACGCCTCAATCTCCCGCGCCGCCACCATTGCCGCCCCGCTCTGCTGCATGTCCACGCGATCCTGCGCCACGATCATCCGCGCGCCGCACGACCGCAATGCAACCTGATGGCCCAGGACGGCATACACGTTCCCCAGACTGACCTCCGCCCTGTCTGCGTCCACCATGCCGACGCTACAAAAGCGCAGGTTGGCCGTCGTGGCCTCCTGTTCCACCGCCGCCGTGATCGTGCCGGAGACGTTCTCGGCCCGCACCGACTGCGCGCTGCACTGCACCATGCGAACCTCCTGGCCGTTCACGCTACGGGCAGCGCACTGCACCAGGCTGACCTGCTCCGCGTCCACGTCTCCCAGGTTTCCGCGACGGATGCTGATTTTGCCCGCCACCGCCTCTTCGGATTCACCCATCGTTGCCCTCCTGTTCCAACGCAAGTTCAAGAATCTGCGCTCCCATCTGCGTCCAAATCCTTGCCAACTCGGCCGGCTCGGGGTGAAGCGCGACGATAGTACCGTACTCACCCACGCCCACGGGTCGCACGCCCCACGCCCCCGCGTTCAGCGCCGCCTCGGCCAATTCTTCGCTGCAAGGATCAAACGAAGTCAAGTTGCTCTGGATGATCGCGTTCTCGTTCATCAGCCTGCCCAATCGCTCCCAGTCGCCCTCCAGAACCGCCGTCTTCCCCTCGTGAGCCAGGCGGTCAATAATCCGATACGACTCCTGAACCCGCCGCTCTCCGGCAAGCCACCGTTCCCGCAACCCCACCAGCGCATCCCTGGCAGGCCGCCCCGCGCCCTTGTGGGCGACAACAAGCGGTATGTTCTGCACCGGAGGCGCCAGCCGCTCCACCGTCGCGTACACGCGCGCGTTGGAATTGGAATCGTCGCGCTGGCGGAAATCCAGCAGGCACAGCCCCTGAAACGCCGCCATGTACGCCGCGGCAAGCCCACCCACCTCGCCGAAGACGGTATGCGACAGAGAATGGGCCGCCTCGGCCAGGTGGTAGGGCAGCGCGTCCTCGCCGCGCCAGCCCAGCAGTCCCCGCAGCAAGGCCACCAGCGTCGGCGCCGAATCCCCCAGGCCCCAACCCCTGGGCGTCGTGGAGTACGCTATCCGCACTGGCTCCAGCCCCCACCGCAGAAACTGCAACGCCGCCCGCGCCACATCCCAGGCGTCGTCCTGGAACCGCATATCGCCGGCCCACTTGATGAGCCGCTGCTGCGAATCCGCCCAGACCTCAAGGCCTTGCGACGGGCTCACCTCCACCGACGCCCTGAGGGAAATGCTGCAGGCCAGAACCGCGCCCCCGAACAAGTCCCCGGGGTCGCCGAGGATACCCAGGCTCGCCGGAGCCGAAACCGTTACGACCCTGCCAGAAGACATGCACCTCTCCCCCCAAGCAGTAGCAGGCGACATTGTAGCGCACACCGGCGGTACGCGCAAGAGCCAGGTCGCCCAGTTCCCGAATCGTGCTGCGAATGGAACCAGCAATCCCGCCAACTTCGCAGCCATATCAACGCCGCCTTGACGCGCCGCCGCATTCTGCTATACTTCCACCAGCGTGTACCACCACCAGCCCGATGTCGCTAGAAGCCCATATCCGGAGGATCCCATGAGACCCAGAACAACATTCCTAGCGCTCCTCGTCTTGCTCGTCGCGTTTGGCAGCGTGGCGTGCACCAGCAGCCAGAAGCCCGCCCCCACGTCTCCAGCCCCTACAGCCCCTACCCAGCCAGACGGGGCCTCGCTGCTCAAGGCGCGGTGCACCCGCTGCCACACTCTGGACCGCGTCCAGCAGACGCCCCGCACGGCCAACGAGTGGCAAACGGTGGTGTCGCGGATGCGAAGCAAAGGCGCGCAACTCAACGACACGGAAGCCGAGGCGCTCGTGCAGTATCTCGCCCAAACCTACGGCAAATGACCCTGCCCTGCAGGAGGTAAGCGATGGCAGACTGGAAACCGATTGGCCCCGAGAACATGTTGTCCGATGGGGAGATGAAGGAAGTCCAGGTGGGCGGCGTGGTCGTCCTGCTCGCCCGCGTGGGCGGCACCTACTACGCGGCGCAGGGCCTGTGCCCGCACATGAAGGCGCACCTGGCGCGCGGCAAACTCGCGCAGTTTGAGGTAACGTGCCCGGCGCACGGCTCGCGCTTTGACGTGCGCGACGGCAGCAACAAGGCCTGGGTCGCCGACCTGCCGGGAATCGCGCAGAAGGCATCGCGCATCTTCGCCAAACCCAAGGGCCTGCAGACCTACCCGACCCGCATCCAGGACGGGCAGGTCTGGATCGCGATCTCCGCCGACTAGCGCGCCGCCCTGCGTCTTGCGGCGATGGCCGCCATCACGCCCAGCGCCAGCCCAAGCCCCACCCCCAACACAGGCGCTCTTGAGCGGGCAGGCGCGCCCTCAGATGGCGCGGTCGTGGCGGTTGCTTCCGAGCGCGTCGGCGCCGCCGGCACGGGGGTGGGCGAAGCGACCGCCGTGGGACTCGGCGCGTGCGTCGCCGTCGGCGGGACAGGCGTCGGCGTGTGTGCTGCGCTTGGCTCCGGAGACGGGGCAGCGGTGGGCGTGGGGACGAGGCTCCCCACCCTTGCGATGGGGACCTCCTCCACCAGCAGCATCGGCTCACCGCCGATGTCGCACCGGGGAGCCCCACACGCCGCAGGCGGCAGCGAGACGGTGTGAAAGCCGGCCTTCGCTGCGGTGTCCTGAACCTGCCCGTCCAGCGACAATACCGCAGCGTGAGGCGCGGCCGCGGCAACTTGCGCGACGACCGGCTCCGAGGTCCAGTTCCACAGAATCCGCGTGGTCTTGTGGCCCTGGTCCAGCGACACAACGGCGAAACGGCCCCGGTCTTCCCAGCGGGCAGCCCTCGTCCCGGCCATGAAGGACACCGCCGCGCGGAAAGCCTCATAGACCGGCCGCCTGCTGCCATCCGCGCGCACCATGCCGAAAGGCTCCTCCCATGGCTCAATGCTCGGCCGGTCCGACATCTTGTACACGGCCACCCGCTCCACGTCGGACGCCAAAGCCAGCGCGAACGCCTGCACGAGAAAGGCCCGCTGCTCGGCCAGCGTAACCCGAAAGCGCGGGTGCGCAATCGGGTGTTGGGGGTCATCAAAGGGCGGCGCGTTGGTCTCGTCCAGCCAGATGGGCTTGTTCAGCCCGTAGCGGCGCATCGCGGCGCGGGTCTTCCCCACGATTTCGGGTATCGTGCGAGGCTTGAAGTAGATGTGGAGGGAAACCACGTCAAAGTAGAACCCGTGCGCCTTCGCTTGCGGATCCTCGGCAACCTTCTCCAGAAACCGCTCAAAGAACGGCCGGCGTCCGTATTCCACGTCCCACCAGTAGGTAAGCCCCGCCAGGTGCACCACGCAGTCGGGGTCGGCCCGCTTCGCCGCCAGATAGCCCACCCGCGTCAGTTGCACGAATTCGTTTAGCGAGCCGGCCCACGTGTATCCAAAGTGCGCGGAATCCCACACATCCGGCTCGTTCCAGAGAATCCAGTGGCGGATCACGCCCCGGTACTGCCCGACAATCCGGGACACAAACTGCGCCCAATGATTTCCGGGATCGTCCACAGGGAGATACAACCCGTCCGGGGCCGCCTGGTCGCCCCTGTAGCCATTGGCCCAACCGGGAGGGTTGATGAGCAGCCCGACAATCTCGCGGCCGGACGAGACTTCGCGCTGGAGGATTTCCGGCGGGAAGTAGTCGTCGCGCCACACGTCCGGCTCGGGCTGGATCTCGCGCCAGTAGAACAGCACGCGCTCCCAGGCCACGCCGGCCTCGTCGGCGTCAAACGGCGCGAAGAATGCCTCAACTGCGCCAAATCGGGGGTCAGGCGGGGCCGCGCCACACCAGCCAGGCGCCAGCCCGAGAACAAGCGCCAGAAGATAGACCGCGATTCGCCCCACGCGCACTCCCACGGAGTTGCCAGTCCCTGTCCGCACGGATTTCGCCCGTTGCACCTAGCCGCCCGCCGGCCAGATTTCCCTGACGTGCAACTGAAGCCTGTCCTGGCCGTTCCACGTGTTGACCTCAAGGGAGAAAGCCACGTCCACGCGGTGTGGAAGGCCCGAGGCGCGGTCCGCCTGCTTGAACGCAATGGCATCCCAGACCGCCACGCCATCGGACAGCCACAGCCGCAGATGCTTCTCGCCGACGATGCGGCTGTCCCTGACCAGCACATTGCGGCACAGGAAGACCGGCGTCGGGTTGTCGTAGCCGAATGGTTCCAGGCAAGCGAGTTCGCGCTGCAACGCCCACGTCATGTCGCGCAGCGGGACCTCGGCATCCACCACGAGCGTGGGCGTCAACGCCTTGGCTTCCAAATCCGCATGGGCAATCCGAAGCAGTTCCTCGCGCAAGATGCCCAGACGCTCGGTCTCCACCTCAAACCCCGCGGCGGCGGCGTGGCCTCCATGCCGCACCAGCAGGTGGCTGCACCGGTCCAGGGCCGCCGTGATGTTCCATTCGGGGATGCTTCGCGCCGAGCCGCGGCTGACGCCGTCGGAAATCTGCACGACGACGGATGGCCGGTAGAATTCCTCCACCAGGCGCGTCGCGACAAGCCCCGCGATCCCTTCGGGAATGTCGCGGTCGGCCACGAACAGCAATGCGGCGCTGGCGGCCTGCTCGTATGCCTGCGGGTACGCCCGCTCTATGGCTTCGGTCGTCAGGCACTGGCGCTCGCGGTTGCAGTCCTCCAGCCGCCGCGCCAGTTCTTTGGCCTCCTCTTGCGACCGCGTGGTGAGCAGGCGGTAACTGTCCATCGCCGTGTACAACCGTCCGGCAGCGTTCAGGCGCGGGCCGAGAATGTAACTGATATGCCCCACCGACACCGGCCCGCGCAAGGCGCTGGTGACGATCAGTTCCTTCAACCCCGGCCGGCGGGTGTTACGGAGCGCATCCATCCCCCGCACCACCAGGGCGCGGTTCTCGCCCCGCAACGGCGCCAAATCCGCCACCGTGCCCAGCACCACCAGATCCAGCAAGTCCGACTCGCGCACGGGGCGTGCGTCCGCGCGAATGGGCACCTGACTGTGGGAACGCAGCAAGCCCTGCGCCAACTTGTAGGCGACCCCAACGCCGGAAAGATCGGGGAAGGGATAACGGCTGTCGTCCCGCTTGGGATTGACAACGGCGAGGGCGCGAGGCAATTCGCCTCGCGGCGAGTGGTGATCGGTGATGATCATGTCTATGCCATGCTCGCGCGCCCATTCCGCCTCGGGGTTGGCGCGAATCCCCGAATCCACCGTCAGGATGAGTCGGCACCCCTGTTCCGCAAACTGGCGCATGGCTGCCACGCTGAGTCCATACCCCTCGCTAACCCTGTTCGGGATATAGGGCTGTACCCGCGCGCCCAGCGATGCCAGCGTCTCGCACATCAGCGCCGTCGCCGTTACGCCGTCCACATCATAATCGCCGCACACGATGATGAGTTCGCCCTTGCGAATGGCCTCGCGCAATCGCGTAACGGCCTCGTGCATATCCGGCAGCCGAAAAGGATTCGGCTCTTCGCTGGGGTGAAAGAACGCCTCGGCCTCCTGGGGTGAGCCGACGCCCCGATTGTACAGAATCTGGGCAATCAAGGGGTGAAACCCGGCCTCCCGGAATTCATGGAGCACGTTGTCCGGTATGGGAGGAGCCACCTGCCACTTCTTGTTCGTCAACGCCAACGCGACAGCCTTCCTTACCGAGGGATTGTGCACGCGACTGAAGTCGCCAGTGCCGCAATTCTACCACCGGATCGCGAAATGTCAATCTCAGTCTTCCGCCTCTGGAGGCAGGACGTACCCGAGGCGCTTGAGCAGGGCGGGGTCTCGCCGCCACTTCGGCAGCACCTTGACCCAGAGTTCCAGATACACGCGCCGGCCCAGCGCCTTCTCTATCTCCAGCCGCGCGCCCTGGCCGATTCGCTTCAACATGCTGCCACCGCGCCCGATCACAATCTGCTTCTGCGACTCGCGCTCCACGGCAATCGTGGCGCTGATATAGGAGAGGTCATCGCTGCGGTCCTTGAACTCGTCCACGATCACGGCGACGGAGTGGGGCACCTCCTGGTGGCACTCGCGCAACACCTGCTCGCGAATCAACTCCGCCGCCAGGAACCGCTCGTCCTGGTCCGTAACCTGCTCCTCGGGGAAGTAGCGAGGGCCGAGCGGCAGCGCCTCAACAATCATCGCCAACAGGCGGTCCCGATTGTCCCCGCGCGTCGCGGAGATGAGCGCGTGGGCATGGACGTTCGCCAGGGCCAGGTACGGCGCGGCGATGCCGTCCCAGTCCTCTTCGCGCACCAGGTCTATCTTGTTGACGGCCAGAATTACCGGAACCTTCGCCGCTTCCCGCAGAATCTGCCCGATGGACTCGTCGTCGGGCGTCGGCGGCACGGACCCATCCACGAGCCACAGGATCACGTCCGCGTCCTTGAGCGCGCGCTTGGCCGTGGTTACCATGTACTCACCGAGCCGGTGGTGCGGCGCGTGGATGCCCGGCGTGTCCACGAACACGATCTGGTAGTGCGGCTCCGTCAGGATGCCCAGAATCCGCTGGCGCGTCGTCTGGGGCTTCTCGGAGACGATGGCGATTTTCTGCCCCAGGTAGGTGTTCATCAGCGTGGACTTGCCCACATTGGGTCGGCCCACCAGCGCCACAAACCCCGAACGATGGTCTTCCGGCAGGCTCTCTGGAATCAACATGTCCATCTGGTCGTCCATGATGGGTGCTCCCGGATTGATTTCACCGCGACCTCTTCGGTCATGCGCCAAGGATACTGTCAGAAGCACGGGGTGTCAAGTACGCGCGTTGGGGGACAGTGCATTTCGCGCGGCTCGCGATCGCCCCTACCCGCGATTTTGCGCGCCGCCCGCTCCCGCGTATAATCCCGCCTTGTGCCCGGCGGAGTCAACCGATGTCGCCGGGCTGTATTCTGGGCGCAAACAGCGCCGTCTATCGGATGCAGAGCCGTATGGAGTACGTCAACTCATTCTACCTGGCCATCATTGTCCTCACGCTTATCGGCGTGGCTGTGGGGCGCTACCCGTGGCTGCGCATGAACCGCGCGACCATCGCGCTGGTGGGCGGCGTCGCCCTCATCGTCTTCGGCGCGATGTCGCTGGACGAGGCCTACGCCTCGCTGGACATGAACACGCTGGCCCTGCTGTTCGGTGTCATGATCCTGAACGTGAACCTGATGCTGGCGGGGTTCTTTCGGCTGGTGGGGAGCCTGGTGGTGCGGGTGGCGCGTTCGCCCCGCCAGTTGCTCGCCATCATCATCGGCGTGTCGGGCGTGCTGTCGGCCCTGTTCCTCAACGACACCATAGTCCTCATGTTTACGCCGCTGGTGCTGGGCATCACCCAGACCCTGCGCCGCAACCCGATTCCCTACCTCATCGGCCTGGCCACGGCGGCCAACATCGGCTCGGTGGCCACCATCACCGGCAACCCGCAGAACATGATCATCGGCGTGGCGTCGGGCATCCCGTACCTGCGGTTTGCGGCCTACCTGACGCCGGTAGCGATCCTGGGTATGGCGGCGGCCTGGGCGATCCTGGTCGCCGTGTACCGCCGGGAGTTCGCAGATCGCGCGCTCCCGCCCGACGGCAACGGCCCGGTGGAGTTCCATCGCCCGCTGCTTGTGAAGGGGCTCATCGCCACGGGGGTGATGGTCGCGGGGCTGGCTGCGGGCGCGCCCATCCCGTTGGCGGCCCTCGCGGCGGCGGGGCTGCTGCTCATCACCCGACGGGTGGAGCCGCAGCGGGTGTTCGGCGAGGTGGACTGGTCGCTGCTGGTCTTCTTCTCGGGCCTATTCATGGTAACCGGCGCGCTGGAGAAAACCGGGGCGACGGCACGGCTGTTCGCGGTGGCCCGGCCTGTGGCCGAGGCGGGCGGCGCGTCGCTGGCCGCGGTGGGCGTGATACTCAGCAACCTGGTGTCCAACGTGCCGGCGGTGCTCCTCTTCCGCCCCATCATCCCGCAGTTCGCCGACCCGCAGTCGGCCTGGCTGACGCTGGCCATGTCCACGACGCTGGCCGGCAACCTCACGCTGCTGGGATCGGTGGCCAACCTCATCATGGCCGAGATGGCGCGGGAGCGCCGCGTGCACGTCTCCTTCGGCGAGTATCTCAAGGCCGGCGTGCCGATCACCCTCGTAACGCTGGCCATCGGCGTGGTCTGGCTGGGGATGGTGGGGTAGGAGACTGCCACCTCGGGCGGGAGCGACGGGATGAAAAGAAACGCAGGGACGCGACCTGCGCCGCGTCCCTACGCCAACACCCCCGCGAGCGAAAATTACAGCCCCGCCTCCTTCCGCAGCAACTCGGCCTTGTCGGTGCGCTCCCAGGGCAGGTCCAGGTCGTCGCGCCCGAAGGCCCCGTAAGCCGCCGTCGGCCTGTAAATCGGCCGCCGCAGGTCAAAGTCGCGGATGATGGCCGCCGGACGCAGGTCAAAGTGCTTCTTGACCAGTTCTATGATCTTGTCGTCGGGAACATGCCCCGTGCCGAAGGTCTCCACCATCAGCGACAGCGGCCGCGCCACGCCGATGGCGTAGGACACCTGAATCTCCACGCGGTCGGCCAGGCCCGCCGCCACGATGTTCTTGGCGATGTACCGCGCCGCGTAGGCCCCCGAACGGTCCACCTTCGTCGGATCCTTGCCCGAAAAGCACCCGCCGCCGTGCCTCACCACACCGCCGTAGGTATCCACGATGATCTTGCGCCCCGTCAGCCCCGAGTCGCCCATCGGCCCACCGATGACGAACCGCCCCGTCGGGTTGATGTAGTACTTCGTCTGGTCGTCCAACATGTGAGCGGGAATCACCGCGCGGATGACGTGCTCCATGATGCCCGCCTCCACCTCGTCATGCGTAACCGAGGGGTCGTGCTGCGCCGAAACCACCACCGTGTCCACCCGCTTCGGCTTGCCGTAGGCGTACTCCACCGTAACCTGCGACTTGCCATCCGGCCGCAGCCAGGGCAGGATTTTCGCCTTGCGCACCTCGGCCAGGCGACGGCACAGGCGGTGCGCCAGCGAAATGGTCAGCGGCATGTACTCCGGCGTCTCGTCGCAGGCGAAGCCGATCATCATCCCCTGGTCGCCCGCGCCGATGGCCTCAATCTCCTCGTCGGTCATCTCGCCCTTCTTCGCTTCCAGCGCCTTGTCCACGCCCAGGGCGATGTCCCGCGACTGCTCCTTCACCGACACGATGACCCCGCAGGTGTCGGCGTCAAACCCGTACTTGGCGCGGGTGTAGCCGATGTCGCGGATGGTCTTGCGGGCGATCTCGGCCATGTCCACGTAGGCCGACGTGGTGATCTCGCCCATGATGACCACCAGGCCCGTGGTGGCGCTGCACTCGCAGGCCACGCGCGCGTCCGGATCCTGCGCCAGGATGGCGTCCAGGATGGCGTCGGAAATCTGGTCGCAGACCTTGTCGGGGTGGCCTTCGGTTACCGATTCCGATGTCAGGTACAGTTTCGGCGATGTGGCGAATGTGGTGCTCATGGATTGTGCTCCTTTCTGAATATAGTTTCAAGAGTTTTCACTGCAGAACAAAGGGCGCAGAGGTTGTGATTAGCACTCTCTGTGCTCCCGACGGTGCATGCCTGCCGGTTCGGGCAAAAAGAAAACTCCCTCAAGATGAGAGAGTTTCAAGGCACCTCTCATCTTTCAGACTCGCTCGGTGCGGTCTGCCGGAATTGGCACCATGAACGGGGTCTTTGCCCCCGACGGGCCTTGACCCGCCGTTCTGGTTGCCGGGGTTTCACAGGGCCGGTCCCTCCACCCCTCTGGATGAGCGTCCAGTCGTATTCGGTTGTGGCGACATGATAGCACGGAACGGGGCGCTTGTCAAAAAACCGTCTGCGCCGATTTCCCCTCCCGTCCAAACGGTGCTACAATGCGTTTACACGGAACGCGAGGGGTGTCCCTGGCCCCTCCCGATTTTTTATGATGAGGAGCAAACGAATGAACAAGAAGACCCTGGCGCTGGGCCTTGCCCTGGCGCTGGCCCTGTTGCTGGCGGCGTGCGGCGGCAAAGCCACCCCCGCCCCCACCGACACGCCCGTGCCGACCGCGACCCCCACCCCCGAGCCCACTCCCTCTGTCGGCGGCGTGGATGTCGCCATGCAACTGGTGAAAACCCCCACCGGCCCGAATGTCGCCGTCGTCAACGGCGTTGCCATCTCGTCCGAACTCTACATGGGCGAACTGGAGCGGCAACTCATCTACATCACCGAGCAATACGGCCTGGACTGGAGCGACCCGCAGATTCAAGGGTACCTGCCCCAGATTGAGCAGCAGACCTACTGGCAACTCATCAACCTGGAACTGGCGCGCCAACTGGCGGCGGCCGAGGGCATTGTCATCAGCGACGACGCTCTCGCCCAGGAGATTGAGTCCACCCGCCAGTCCATCCTGTCCAGCGGCACCTACACCGACTGGGACAACTTCCTGGCCGTCAACAAGATCACCGACGCCTACTTCCGCGCCCGCATCCGCGACTCCATGGTGGTGGACGAACTGGTGAAGCGCCACGGCGGCCCCACCGAAGCCGAACAGGTGCACGCGCAGCACATCCTCGTCGCCGACGCCGAGACCGCCCAGAAGGTCCTGGACGAACTCAAGGCCGGCAAGACCTTTGAGGAACTCGCCGCGCAGTATTCGCAGGACACCGGCTCCAAGGATTCGGGCGGCGACCTGGGATGGTTCCCACGTGGGGTGATGGTAACCGCCTTTGAGGAAGCCGCGTTCTCCCTGGCTGTGGGCGAAGTCAGCCAGCCCGTGCAGACCGATTTCGGTTACCACATCATCAAGGTCCTGGGCAAGGAAGTGCGCCCGCTGGACGCCGAGATGCTGCAACAGATGCAAGAGCAGGCTTTCAGCGAGTGGTTCTCGGCCCAGCGCGACCAGGCCAAGATTGAGGAACTGCTGACCTGGCAGTAGCCCGCCGGCGAGCGTAGGGACGCTCACCGCGAACCGCCACAGATGGGGCGGGTCTCACATCGCGCCCTCCCGCCCGCGGGAAGGGCGAGCGCGAGATCCGCCCCTGCGCGCCACAACGCGTAGCGGAAACGCACACCGGTCGCGCTCTCGCCGTCCCCGCAGCGCGGCGAAACCCTAACGCACCAGCAGCACCGGGCACTTGGCGTGCGCGGCCACCTTCTGGCTTTGGCTTCCGAGGAGCAGCCCCGCGAGCCGCCCCAGGCCGCGGGTCCCCATGACGATGAGGCCCACGCCGTGCACATCCGCCGCAACGAGAATGGCCTCCGCGGGCGGGCCTTCCAGCACCTCGGGCGTCAGCGTGCCGGGGATCGCCCTGATGTTCTCCTGGGCGCGGAAGCCAATCCCTGAGGCCGACCGCTGACCGCTTCACAGCGCCCGGCGATACAGCCTATGCCGCTTGTACCAACGCACGCCGATTGCCGCCATATCGCCCAGGCTCTTCATGTTCTGCTCCTCCAC
>DAOTVT010000149.1:0-17896 GCA_034436295.1 Anaerolineae bacterium
AAGCCGCGAGTTCTGCCGTAAGCACTTCGGCTTTGAACTGGATGCGGCGGATTTCGCCCGCGAATGGCCCGCATTTTCGGGCGCAGAAGTGGTTACATTCTGGGGTGTACTTGAACACGTACCGGATCCGATGAGCCTGCTGCGGGCAGCGCGCCAACTGCTCGCGGAGGCAGAACAACTTATCATCGCTGAGGTTCCCCGATGGATCTCGTTCAGCACCGCCGTCCAGAGCGCGTTCCCCGACTCGGTTGTGCGCCACCTGGACCCCCTGGGCCATATCCACTGCTTCACCGACAGTTCCATCGCCACAGCATTTGAGCAGGCCGGTTTTGGCCCCGTAGCCGCATGGTATTTCGGGATGGACGGATACGAACTGACAATGCAGATCGCCCATTTGCTGAATGACAGACGGGTCGTGAGCATCCTTGGGAAGCACATTGCTGACCTCCAGCACATTATTGACCAGGGGCAATTGTCGGATGAGATCGTGCTGGCGGGAAAGCCATTTGCTGGATTGTAGGAGGCCGTGTGTCCGAACGTATCCTCGCCATCATCCCCGCGCGGGGCGGCTCCAAAGGCGTGCGCCGCAAGAATCTGCGCCTGCTCCACGGGCGCCCGCTCCTGTACTACATCCTGCAAACCGCCCTGCAGTCCAGGCGGATTGACGACATCGTCCTGACATCCGAGGACGACGACATCCTGTCCTACGGCGCGCAGTTCGGCGTCCTGCTGCGCCAACGCCCGCCCGCGTTGGCCGAGGACGACGTTCCCCTGGCGCCGGTGGTGCGCGACGCGCTGGACTGGGCCACACAGCAACGCGGCCCCTACTCGGTGGTGGTGCGGCTTCAGCCCACCTGCCCGCTGCTCCGGCCCGAGACGCTGGACCGCGCCATTGCGTCGTTCTTGGCCCAGGATGTGGACACGCTCCTGGCCGCCACCGACGCCACCCACCTGATGTGGCGTGAGCAGGACGGGCATCCCGTGCCCGACTACGCGGCCCGCGTGAACCGCCAGCAACTGCCGCGCCGCTACCGCGAGTCCGGGGCCTTCCTCATCATCCGCCCGCAGTGGGTTCTCGCCGGCGACGGGATCGGCCCGCGCGTGTCCATCATGGAGTTGCCCGAAGACGAGGGGCTGGACATTGACACCAAGACCGACTGGCTTGTCGCCGAGGCCCTTCTGCGCCGACTGCGCATCGCCATCGTAACCTCGGCGAACGCGGCGGTGGGCATGGGCCACCTGTACCGCACGCTGACCATCGCCGACGCGCTCCTGGGGCACGACATCGCATTCGTCGCGGTGGACACCGACCCGCAGGCCCTGGCGCTGGCGCGGGAGCACGGCTACGCGGTGGTGGAGGCAGCGCCGCACGAGATTCTGGACCGCCTGGCCGCCCTGCAGCCCCACGTGGTCATCAACGACGTGCTGGACACGACCGCCGACTACGTGCGTCGGCAGCGCGACCTGGGCGCGTTCGTGGTCAACTTTGAGGATCTCGGCAGCGGAGCCGACGAGGCGCACCTGGTGTTCAACGCTCTCTATGAGAACAGCCGTCCCAGGGAGACGCACCGCTTCGGGCACGCCTACTTCTGCCTGCCGGAGCACTTCGCCTACGTGCCGCCCGCCGAGTTCCGCGACCCGCCGCAGACCCTGCTCATCACCTTTGGCGGCGTGGATCAGAACAACCTCACGTGCCAGACGCTGGACGTGTTGCCTGCCGTGTTGGAGCGCGCGCCCCTCGCCTCGGTGCTCGTCGTGGTGGGGCCTGGCTACGCGCACGACGCCGACCTGGCGCAGGCACTGTCGCGGCTGCCCCAGCCCGTAGCCGACAAGGTGCAGGTGCAGCGGAGCGTGCGGAACATGGCTCAGGTCATGCGGCAGGCCGACGCGGCGGTTACCTCCAACGGGCGCACGGTGTACGAGTTGGCCGCCATGGGCGTGCCCACCATCAGCATCTCGCAAAACGACCGCGAGACGCTGCACCTGTTCGCGCGGTACAACCGAGGCGTGCGCTATCTGGGCATGGCCTCGCCGCGGACGCCCCAGCAGGTGCAGGCGGCCCTCGTGGAGATCTTGACCCAGCCCGAAGCGCGACGCGCCATGCGCGAGGCCCTGCTCGCCGCCGACCTGCGCGGCGGGCTGAACCGCGTCATCGGCGAAATCCACGATGCGTATTGGAGATGGAAGAATGCCCAGTGAGATGACCATCGGCAGGCGGACTCTGACGCGCGACCGTTTCCAGCGGCCCTACATCATCGCCGAGGCAGGCGTGAACCACGAGGGCAGCCTGGAGGTCGCCGTGGAGATGGTGCGCCGCGCGGCCCAGGCGGGCGCCGACGCCATCAAGTTCCAGACGTACAAGGCCGAGACCCTGGCCTCCCGCCACTCCCCTTCGTACTGGGACACGAGCAAGGAGCCTACCCGCAGCCAGTACGAACTGTTCAAGAAATACGACCGATTCGGCGATAGGGAATACGAGCAACTGGCCGAAGTGGCGCGGGAATGCGGCATAGATTTCCTGTCCACGCCGTTTGACCTGCGGGCGGTGGACATGCTGGAGCCGCTGGTCCCCGCGTACAAGGTGGCCTCCGCCGACATCACGAACGTGCCCCTCCTGCGCCGCGTGGCCCAGAAGGGCAAGCCGATTCTGCTGTCCACCGGCGCGTCCACCGTGTCGGAAATCCACCGCGCGCTGGAAGTGATCCGCGCCGAGGGCAACGAGCAGGTGGCGCTCCTGCACTGCGTGCTGAACTACCCGACGGCCTACGCGGACGCAAACCTGGGGATGATCGCCCACATGCGCCGCATCTTCCCCGATCACCTCATCGGCTACTCGGACCACACGCCCGCCGACCGGATGGGCCAGGTCCTGATGCTGGCCTGGCTGCTGGGCGCGCAGATTCTGGAGAAGCACTACACGCACGATAAGACGCTCCCGGGGAACGACCACTACCACGCCATGGACGCCGACGACCTGGCGCGATTCGTGGCGGAGGTGCGCTTCGCCGAGACGCTCTTCGGCAGCGACGAGAAGCGCGCCCTGCCCTCCGAAGAGCCGGCCCGCGCCCACGCCCGGCGAAGCCTGGTGGCCGCCCGCCGCATCCAGAAGGGACAGACCCTCACCGCCGACGACCTGGTATGCAAGCGGCCCGGCACCGGCATCCCCCCGACCCTGTACGACTTCGTCGTGGGCGCTACGGCCCTGGCCGACATAGAGCCGGACGAGATTTTGACGTTTGACAAGGTCCTGCTACGCACGTCCCACGCGCCCGATAGCAGCCTGTAGAGGGGATGGCCTTGTTCCGCCAACTCAAGAGCCTCATCGCGCAATCGGCCACCTACGGTCTGGGCGACCTGCTGACGAAGGCCGTCGCGTTTCTGCTCATCCCCGTCTATACCCGCTACCTTTCGCCCGCCGACTACGGCATCGTGGGCGTGGCGAGCAGCCTGACCACGGTGCTGGGCATTCTGTACCCGCTGGGCCTGAACGCGGCGGCCATGCGCTTCTACTACGACGCCCCCGACGACAAGGCCCGGCGCGAACTGCTGGGCACGCTGGCGGTGGCGGTGCTCCTCTTCGGGTTGGCGCTGACGCTGATCCTGGCGGCCACGCCGTTCGGCCCCGCGCTCTTCGGCCTGGCGGTGCGCGACATCCCGTTTTCTCCATACATCACGACGCTGCTCTGGACGGCGTGCTTCGCCAACGCTTCGGTGATCCCGCTGGTCGTCTTCCGCGTGCAGGAACGGCCGCGCCGCTACGTGGCCTACACGGTCGGCGGGTTCCTGCTGACCACTGCGGGCATCCTGTACTTCGTGGTGGGGCGGCGCGCGGGGGCGCTCGGGAACCTGCGGGGCATGATGCTCGCCTCGGCCGTGATGGCGGCCGTGTACGTGCTCGCGACGTTTCGCCATGCCGATTTCGTCTTCAAGTGGCGCTGGTTTGCCGACGGCCTGGTGTACGGCCTTCCCGTTGTCCCCCACCTGCTGGCCCATTGGGCGCTCACGCTGTCGGACCGCAGCATCCTGAACCACATGGTACCGCTGGAGCAGGTGGGCGTGTACACGCTCGCGTACCAGGTGAGCATCGCCTTGAGCCTCATCACGCAGGCGCTCAACACGGCCTGGATGCCGTTCTTCTACCGCCTGGCTTCGGAGTCGGACGCGGAGCGAAAACTGGCGCGCTTCTTCACCTACTACCTGGGGATCGCGGTTTTCGCGGCGCTGGGCCTGGCGATGCTGGGCGGCGACATCATCCTCGTCGTGGCCGATCCGGCGTATCACGAGGCCGCGCGGCGGGTGCCCGCGATCACCCTGGCCCATCTCGCGCAGGGGTTCTACTACCCGGCCGTCTTCGCCCTGTTCTACCGGCGCAAGACGCTGTACCTGCCCATCCTCACCGGCTCGGCGGCCGCGCTCAACATTGCGCTGAACGTGGCGCTCATCCCGCGTTGGGGGATAGACGCCGCCGCGTGGAGCAAGGTGGCCGCCTACGTCCTGCTGGCCGTGATCACGTTCGTGGCGGGCCAGCGGGTGTATCCCATCCCGTGGGAGGGGCGGCGGGTGGCCCTGATGGTGGGGCTGGGCGCGGCGGTCTGGGCGGCGTCGGCGCTCGTGCTGGGGCCGGCGCCGCTGGGGTTGCGGGTGGCGGCGCGGCTGGCGCTGCTCGCGGCGTTCCCGGCCCTGCTGTGGCTGGCGCGCTTCCCTACCGCCGACGAGCGGGGCTACGTCATGCGGTTCCTCGCCGACCGCCGCGACGCTCTTCGCACACGGAGGCACAAAGACACGAAGGGGTAAAGGCACGGAGAGACCCTCTGTGTCTCTGTGGGAGATATTTTTCTCACACAAAGACACGAAGACACAAAGAGGTTTTTCGTTGTGTCTCTGTGAGGGATGTTTTTCTCACACAAAGGCACGAAGACACAAAGGGTTTTTCTTTGTGTCATTGGTGTCTCTGTGTGGGATATTTTTCTCACACAAAGACACGAAGACACAAAGGGTTTTCTTTGTGTCCTTGGTGCCTCCGTGTGGGATATTTTTCTCACACAAAGACACGAAGACACAAAGGGTTTTTTTGTGCCTCTGTGTCCCTGTGTGGGATATTTTTCTCACACAAAGACACGAAGACACAAAGGGTTTTCTTTGTGTCTCTGTGTCTCTGTGAGGGATATTTTTCTCGCACAAAGACACGGAGACACAAAGAGGTTTTCTTTGTGTCTCTGTGTCTCTGTGTGGGATACTGCCTCGCGCGGATGTTTTTCTGTCCCAAGAGCGGTGCTTTGGAAAATCTGGGCCTGGGTGCTACAATGAGAGCACCGCGCACACCATGGAGAAGGCATGGACTTGCTGGAGGGCTTGAACCCACAACAGAGGCAAGCGGTAACTTGCGCCGAGGGGCCGGCGCTGGTGCTGGCAGGGCCAGGCAGTGGCAAAACCCGCGTTCTCACCCATCGGGTGGCCTACCTGGTGCGGGAGGTTGGCGTGCGGGCGGGGAACATCCTGGCCGTTACGTTCACAAACAAGGCCGCGCGCGAGATGAAGGCGCGCCTGTCGCACCTTCTCGGCGCCGAGTGCGAGGCGCTCACCATCGGCACGTTCCACGCCACCTGCGCCCGCATCCTGCGGCGGGAAGGCACGCTCCTCGGCTTCGCGCCCTCCTACACCATCTACGACGATGACGACCAGCAGGCGGTCATCAAGCGCATCCTCAAGGAGATGAACCTGGACGACAAGGCTTACAGGCCCGGCGCCGTCCTGTCCGTCATCTCCAAGGCCAAGAACGACCTCATCGGCCCGGATGAGTTCGTGCCCAAGTCCTACAGGGAAGGAGTGATCGCGCGCATCTATCTGCGCTACCAGCAGGCCCTCAAGGAAAGCAACGCCATGGATTTTGACGACCTGCTGACGAACACGGTGGCCCTGTGGCAGGAGTTTCCGGACGTGCTGGAGCGGTACCGCAGCCGATACCGGTATGTCCTGGTGGACGAGTTCCAGGACACCAACGCGGCGCAGTACGTGCTGCTGAAGCAACTGGCGGCACAGCACCGCAATCTGTTCGTGGTCGCCGACGAGGATCAGTCCATCTACTCGTGGCGCGGCGCCGACTTTCGCAACATCCAGCGGTTCCGAGAGGACTTCCCCGAAGCCCCCACCATCCTCCTGGAGCAGAACTACCGCTCCACGCAGACGATTCTGGATGCCGCCAACGCCGTGATTTCCCGGAACACCCGCCGCACGCCCAAGCGCCTGGTTACGGAGCGGGACAGGGGGACGCCGCTCGTTGTGCACGAGGCTTACGACGAGCAGGAAGAAGGCCAGTACGTGGTGCGGGAGATTCAGCGGCTGGTGGGGGAAGAGGGCTTCCGGCCCGGCGACTGCGCCGTGATGTACCGCACGAATGCCCAATCCCGCGCAGTGGAAGAGGCGTTCGTGCGGGCGGGGATGCGCTACAAACTGGTGGGGGCGACGCGATTCTACCAGAGGCGCGAGATCAAGGACGTCCTGGCCTACCTGCGCATCGTGTACAACCCGGCGGACTCGGCGAGCCTGAGCCGCGTGATCAACGTCCCGCCGCGCGGCCTAGGCCCGCAGACGGCGGAGGCGCTGTTCGCCTGGGCAGGCGAGCAGGGCATCTCCGCCTGGGAGGCGCTCCACCGCCTGCGCCAGGCGGAACAGGGGGACGAACCGATGGCGCATCCCCTGTCGGCGCGCGCCGTGAAGCCGCTTCTGGCCTTCCTGGCCCAGTGGGAGAGCCTGGTGGAGGAAAGCAAGTCGCTGGATGTCGCATCCATCCTTCAACTTGTGCTGGAGCGAACCGACTACCAGGCCTATCTGAATGACGGCACGGAGGAGGGGCGCGACCGCTGGGACAACGTGATGGAACTGCTGAACGTTGCCAGCCAGTACGCCAGCATGGAGAACTCGCTGGGCGTGTTCCTGCAGGAGGTGTCGCTGGTGGCCGACGTGGACGAACTGGGCGACCAGCCCGACACGCCCGTCCTGCTCACGCTCCACATGGCCAAAGGGCTGGAGTTTCCGGTGGTGTTCATCATCGGCCTGGAAGAGGGCATCCTGCCGCATTCGCGCTCTTCGGGGTCGCCCGAGGAGTTGGAGGAGGAGCGGCGGCTGTTCTACGTGGGCATGACGCGGGCCAAAGACCACCTGTACCTGGTGCATGCGTTTCGCCGCGCGTCGTATGGGCGGAGCGCGCCTTCGCAGAAGTCGCGCTTCCTTCGCGACATTCCGCACCACCTGACGGGTGGCGAGCGCAGGACGTGGCCCACGCGCCCGTCGGCGGCGCTACGGGTGGAGCCGGTAGCCGCGCCGAAGCCGCGCGAGGATGCGCGCCCTGCGCCGCCGTCCGCGCCGACCTTCGCCCCGGGCGACAGGGTCGTGCACCCCAAGTTCGGCGTGGGGACTGTGGTTGAATCTCGGATCGTCTCCGACGACGAGCAGGTTACCGTGGCTTTTCCCTCTAATGGCACCAAGAAACTTCTGGCGCGCCTCGCGAAACTGGAGAAGGTGCGCTGAAAGCGAAAAACGGGTATAATAGCCGAAAGCCGCGAGGGGGTATTGTGATGCGACGACGAAGCGGGGTCATCCTGAGCGTGGTTCTGTTGCCGCTCCTGGTGCTCCTGGGCTATTTCGTGATGATGCGCTTCCAGGGTTCGTTTGAGGGGTTCCGCTCGCCGCTAAAGGGCGCGCTTCCGGAGGCGGCGCCCACAAGCCCTGTGGTGCAGCAAGTGGTGTACATCATCGTGGACGGCCTGCGGTACGACACCTCGCTGGGGATGCCGTTCCTGAACGGCCTGCGGCAGAAGGGCGCGTATGCGGTGATGCACAGCAAGCCGCCCTCGTATTCGCAGCCCTCGTGGACGACGCTGGTTACCGGCGCGTGGCCCGACATCAACGGCTCCCCGCCCCTCAACGCGGACTACGAGGACATGAAGCCCATCGCGGTGGACCACCTCTTCGCAGCCGTGCGCCGCGCCGGCATGACCAGCGCCATCGCCGGCTTCATCTGGTGGCAGAAGTTGGTTCCCCAAGACCTGCTGCAAGATGGCTTCTACGTGGAGGGCGAGGATGACGCCGCCGACCGCGCCGTCCTGGCCAAGGCGCTGGAGTTCCTGACAACCGTTCGGCCCAACTTGCTGCTGGTGCACCTGGATCAGGTGGACCACACGGGCCACTTGTACGGCGGCGAGAGCGCCGAGTACCGCCAGGCGGCCTATGCCGTGGACGGGATGATCCAGCAGATTGCGGCGGCCCTGGACCTTGAGGAAAGCGTGCTCGTCGTCGTCTCGGACCACGGGCACATCAAGCGGGGCGGCCACGGGGGGCACGATGCCGTCGTGCTCCAGGAGCCTTTCGTGATGGTGGGCAAGGGCGTCGTGCCGGGCGACCTGGGGGACATAGAGCAGACCGACGTGGCGCCGACGATTGCGGCGCTGCTCGGCGCGGCTCCGCCGTCGGCCAGCCAGGGGCACATCCTGCTGGACGCCCTGGACCTCACCGTGGAGCAGAGGACCGAAAAACTGGTCTCCATGGCCCATCAGCGCATCGCCCTGGGCAACCTGTACCTGGCCAGCATCGGGCAAGGGGCGCTCAGCGACGTGGCTCCGGGCGATGCGGCCGTGGCCCAAAGTTCCATTGAGGTGCGCAACTACGACAGCGCGGCCCAACTGGCGCTCTATGCCATTGACCAGGTGGACTCGGAGATGGAGATCGCCACCGAGCACCGCCTGCTGGCCGAACGCGCCTACCGTCGCGTGTTCGCGGTCATCGCCGTGATGCTGCCGCTGTACCTGGTGTACCGCAAGCGGAGCGTGCGGGTGGTCTTTCTGGCGTTCGCGGCGCTGGCGGCGCTGGCGGTCTATCACGCCAACTTCATCCGTTCGGGCAACGTGTATTCGCTCAGCACGATCATCGGCCTGGATCCGTTCCTGATGGACACGCTCAAGGGCACGGCCTTGGGGCTGGCGGTCGGCACGCTCATCGTTGCGGCGCGCCTGTGGGTGGAAAAGGAGCGCTCCTGGCTGAACATCGCGGGCGCGACCTACGGGTTTGTGTTCCTGACCCTGTACCTCATCGGCATCCAGTTGGCGGTGGCGTATCTGTACAACGGGCTGACCATCACCTGGCACCTGCCCGACTTCGCCGTGGGGTTCTTGCAGTTTGTGGCCATGATCCAGTGGGTGCTGGTGGCGGCTATCGGGCTGGTGCTGCCGGTGGTAACGCTGGTGCTCAACGGCGCGCTGCCTCGCCTCATCTGGAAGGCGGAGCCGAAGGTGCGTTCGTGGCTGGGCCGGCGCGCTCAAGGGTAGGCATACGGAACAGGGCATTCGCGGAGCGAGACGATGCGGGTTTTCATCACGGGGTGTAACGGACAACTGGGGCGCAGTCTGGTGCCGCTCCTGGAGGGCGAGGGGCTGTGCGGCGCGGATTTGCCCGACTACGACATCACCGACGCGGCCGCGATTCGTCGGGCCATCGTGGATTTCGCGCCGGATGTGGTGATCCACGCCGGGGCGTTTACGAACGTGGACGCCTGCGAGACCGACCCCGACACGGCCTACCGCGTGAACGCCCTGGGCACGCACAACGTGGCGCTGGCGTGCCTGGAATGCGGCGCGGAGATGGTGTACATCAGCACCAACGAGGTGTTTGACGGGACGAAGGACGCCCCCTACCTGGAGTTTGACGCGCCCAACCCCATCAACACCTACGGGCGGACGAAATGGGCGGGCGAGCAGTGCGTGCAGCGGTTCCTGCACCGCTACTACATCGTGCGCACGGCGTGGCTGTACGCGCGGGGCGGCAACAACTTCGTCGCGAAGATCATCCGGGCGGCGGATGAGCGCGGCGGGCTGAACGTGGTGAGCGACGAGTTCGGGTCGCCCACCTACGCGCCCGACCTGGCGGAGGCCATCGTGAAACTCATCCGCACGCACCACTACGGGGTGTATCATTTCGTGAACGAGGGCGTCTGCTCGCGCTACGAGTGGGCGGTGCGCATTCTGGAGTTGGCGGGGCGCGGCCACGTGCCGGTGAAGCCCATCCATGCGTCGGAGTGGAAGCGGGCCTCTAACCCGCCGCGCTACGCCCCGCTGCGCAACTTCTGCGGGGCGGCGCTGGGCATCACGCTGCGCCCGTGGGAGCAGGCGCTCGCGGACTATTTCACGGGATAGCGAGCGCGTAGGGTGGCTATCTCTAGCCGCCAACGGTTGGGCCGCGTCGGGTATGGAAACCCGACCTACTGGGCGCGGGGGGGCGGCTATCTCTAGCCGCCGACGGTTGGGCCGCGTCGGGTGTGCGAACCCGACGGTCGGGTATGGGAACCCGACGGTCGGGTATGGAAACCCGGCCTACTAGGCGCGGGGGGGGGGCGGCTATCTCTAGCCGCCGACGGTTGGGCCGCGTCGGGTGTGCGAACCCGACGGTCGGGTATGGAAACCCGACCTACTGGGCGCGGAGCGCGCGAAGAACGGCGGGCCAAGACCCCGTTCTCGCGATGTCTCTGTGGTGAAATTGCGGGTGAGGGAGCACTTGTCGGAGCCGAGGGTGTCTGTCATCATCCCAAACTGGAACGGGGCGCGCTACCTGGTAACCTGCCTGGATAGCCTGCGGCGGCAGACCTACACCGATTTTGAGACCATCGTCGTGGACAACGCCTCCACGGACGAGTCGGTGGAATTGATGCAGCGCGAGTATCCGGAGGTGCGGCTCATTCGGCTCGGCGAGAATCGCGGCCTGACCGGAGGGGTGAACGCGGGCATCCGCGAGGCGCGCGGCGAGATCATCGTGCTGTTCAACAACGACACCGAGGCCGACCCGAACTGGCTGCGGGAACTGGTGGCCGCGCTGGACGCCCATCCCGAAGCCGGCATGGCCGCCACCAAGATGCGCCTGTTTGACCGACGCAACGTGATTCACTCGGCGGGTGATTACTACCGCACCGACGGGATACCGGGCAATCGCGGCGTGTGGGAGGAAGATTCGGGCCAGTACGATGACGACATCTGGGTGTTCGGCCCGTGCGGCGGCGCGGCGGCGTATCGGCGCTCGCTGCTGGAGGAGATCGGGCTGTTTGACGAAGATCTGTTCATGTACTGCGAGGACGTGGACATGGCCTGGCGGGCGCAGTTGGCGGGGCATCGGTGCGTCTTCGCGCCCAGGGCGGTCATCTACCATCGGCTGAGCGCGACCGGCGGCGGGAAGATCGCGAGTTTCTACACGGGCCGCAACACGATTTACGTGATCGCCAAGGACTACCCAGGCGATTTGCTGAAGAAGCACTGGAAAGATATTATCCGAGCGCAGTGGCGGGTGGCGCGAGAGGCGCTGCGGGCCTGGCGCGGCGAGGCGGCGCGGGCGCGCCTGCGGGGCATCCTGGCGGGCATCGGGCGCATCCCGCTGGCGCTCCGCAAACGACGCCAGGTGCAGCGCATGCGCAAGGTCTCGCTCCAGGATTTGGAGGCGGTGCTGACGCCCGTGCGCAAACAGGAGACGGCATGAGTTCTCAGGAAGCCTATTTGACCATTGTGATCCCCGCTTACAACGAGGAGAAGCGGCTCCCGTCAAACCTGGAGAAGGTGCTGGCGTTCGCGCAGGCCCAACCCTACGAGACGGAGATCATCGTCGTGGACGATGGGAGCACCGACGGCACGGCGGCAGCGGTGCGGCAGTTCATGGGCCGACACCCGCGCCTGCGGCTCATTGAGAACGACCACCGCGGCAAAGCCTACACCGTGCGCACCGGAATGCTGGCCTCTACCGGCCGCTACGTGCTGTTCACGGACGCGGATTTGCCCACGCCGCTGGAGGAATTAGCGAAGATGTTCGCGGCGATGGAATCGGGCTATGACGTGGTGATCGGCTCCCGCGAGGGGCTGGGAGCGCGGCGCGTCGGCGAGCCGTGGTACCGCCATTTCATGGGGCGCGTCTTCAATTTCGTCGTGCGGCTCATCGCGCTGCGGCAGTTCCAGGACACGCAGTGCGGCTTCAAACTGTTCACCCGCGAGGCCGCGCACGACCTGTTCCGCCGCCTGCGCCTGTACGGCGACAACGCCAAGCCCGCGAAGGGCGGCACGCTGACCGGCTTTGACGTGGAGGTGCTGTATCTCGCCGTCAAGTACGGCTACAAGGTCAGGGACGTGCCGGTGGAGTGGCATTACGGCGAGAGCAGCAAGGTGCATCCCCTGCGGGAATCCATCCGAATGTTCCAGGACGTGGTGCGCATTCGGCTGAACGACTGGCGCGGGCGGTACCGCCGGCCTGTGGCGGCCAAGGGGCAGATGGGGGGGCCACCCCCCGACGCGCACGATTGACCGAAGAGAGCCGCCAGTCGGCGTATTGTCCAGTAGAAACGTCTGTGTAGGTGAGGAGAAGACGAGCAATGACCGAACGAATTCATGTCTGCGTGGCCTGGCCGTATGTCAACGGCGACTTGCACTTGGGGCATCTGGCCGGCGCGTATGTCCCGTGCGACATCTTCGCGCGCTACCAGCGATTGCGGGGCCGCGAGGTGCTGATGGTGTCCGGCAGCGACACCCACGGCACGCCCATCACGGTGCGCGCCGAGGAGGAGGGCATCACCCCGCGCGAGGTGGTGGATCGCTACCATCCGCGCGATATTGAAGCCTACCTGAAACTGGGGGTCTCGTTTGACCTGTACACGGAGACCGACACCGAAAACCATTGGGCGGTTACCCAGGACGTGTTCCTGACGCTCCTGCGCAACGGGTATATCTACCGCGACGTGATGGATGCATTGTACTGCGATCACTGCAAGCGGTACCTGCCCGACCGCTACGTGGAGGGGACGTGCCCGCACTGCGGCAACCCCAGCGCCCGCGGCGATCAGTGCGACAAGTGCGGGCGCACGCTGGACGCCATTGAACTCCTGGAGCCGCGCTGCCGCTTCTGCGGCCACCGACCCCGCATTCGGCAGACCGAGCATTTCTTCCTGGACCTGCCCAAACTCCGCCAGCCGCTGCTGGAGTGGCTCAGCAAGGGCAAGGAGCATTGGCGGCCCAACGTGCTCCAGTTCACCCTGAACATGCTGAACGACCCCGAACTGCGGGGCCGGCCCATCACCCGCGACATCCCGTGGGGGATACCCGTGCCCGTGGAGGGGTTTGAGGACAAGCGCATCTACGTCTGGTTTGATGCCGTCATCGGCTACCTGGCCGCCACGAAGGAGTGGGCCAAACTCATCGGCGAGCCGGAACGCTGGCGCGATTGGTGGCAAGACACGGGCACGCGCAGTTACTACTTCATCGGCAAGGACAACATCCCCTTCCACACCGTCATCTGGCCTGGGATGCTCATCGGCTACGGCAACCTGAACCTGCCCTACGATGTGCCCGCCAACGAGTACCTGACGCTGGAAGAGAGGACGCTCAGCAAGAGCCGCCGCTGGGTCATTGAGGTGCTGGATTTCCTGTCGCGCTACGACCCCGACACGCTGCGCTACATCCTGTCCATCAACATGCCGGAGACGCGGGACACGAACTTCTCGTGGGGCGAGTACGTGCGCCGCACCAACGACGAGTTAGTGGCCACCTACGGCAACCTGGTGCATCGCACCCTGTCCTTCGCCCAGCGCAACTTTGAGGGCCGCGTGCCCGAACCCGGGGACCTGTCGGATGCGGATCGGGCCATCCTGGCGCGGGCCGACGGGGCATTCCAGACGGCGGGCGACCTGCTGGAAGGGTGCAAGTTCAAGGCCGCCATCACGGAGATCATGGCCGTGGCGCATGAGGCCAACCGCTACCTGGACGCCAAAGCGCCGTGGTTCCAGATCAAGGAGGACCGCCGCGCCGCCGCCACGACAATCTACACCTGCCTCTGCGTCATCAACGACCTGAAGGTGCTGCTGGCCCCGTTCCTGCCGTTTTCGTCCCAGCGGCTGCACAAACTCCTGGGCTACGAGACCGACATCTTCGGCAGGCAGTACACCGAGGTGGTGCAAGAGGCGACGCGCTCGCACCTGGTGCTGCGCTACGACGGGAGCGCGCTGGCGGCGCGGTGGGAGCCCAGCCGCCTGCCGCCCGGGCAGAAGTTGCTGCCGCCTACCCCGCTTTTCAGCAAACTGGACGACTCCATCGTGGAGCAGGAACTGGCGCGCATGTCCGGCGGGGCCTAGCGCCGGAGTCGGGAGGATTGGCGTTGAACTCGCCCAGGGGAGATGTCCGAAGCCTGGGGCTGGCCGTCATCCTGGCGGTTTACGTGCTGACCGCGGGCCTGTACGCGCTGCGCACGCCCCTGTGGCAGAATCCGGACGAACCCGCCCATTTCAACTACGTCCGCTACGTCTGGGAGGAGCGGCATCTGCCCGTGCTCCAGATGGGCGACTATCCGCACGCCTACCTGGAGGAGATCAAGGCGCGGCGCTTCCCCGCGGACATGAGCATTGACCCCATCCGCTACGAGTTCCACCAGCCGCCGCTGTACTACCTCATCGCTGCGCCTGTGTACGGCCTGGCGGGGAGCATCCCCCTGTCCGCGCAGGTGCAGGGCGTCGTGGCGGCCCTGGGCGCGCCGACCAAGTGGGGGTGGCCCCTGGGGGCGCAGGTGCTGGCGCTGCGGCTCCTGTCGGTGGTGTTCGGCGCGGCCTCGCTTGCGCTCTGCTATCGCCTGGCGCGGCTGATCTTCCCGGAGGACGGGCTGCTGGCGCTGCTGGCGACGGGCCTGGCTGCCACCATCCCGATGCATGTGGCGATGACGGCGGCGGTGAACAACGACGGCCTGTCCAACCTCCTGCTGCTCTGGACGGTGCTTCTGCTGATTGGGGCATGGCGCGGGGGCGCGTCCGCTTCGCTGTGGGCATGGGCGCGGGCGGGCGTGGTCATGGGCCTGGCCATGCTCGCCAAGTCATCCACGTATGTGGCGATCCCGCTGGGGCTTGCGGCGGTGGCGCTGGCCCCGCGGCGGCAGGGGCGCGTGGCCGCGACGCGCGCGCTGGCCGTCTTCGGCCCGTCGCTGGCGCTGAACCTGCCGTGGTACATCCGCAACGCCACGGTGTACGGCGGGCTGGACATTCTCGGGCTGGAGCGCCACGGCGCTATCGTGCTGGGGCAGCCGACCACGGCCGACTGGCTGGCCCGACTGGGCTGGGGCGGCCTGGCGCGCGAATTCGCCGTAACGACGTTCCGCAGTTTCTGGGCGCAGTTCGGCTGGATGGGCGTCCTGGTGGATCAGCGCATCTACCAGGCGCTGGCGGTGGTGTCGTTGCTGGCGCTGGCGGGGCTGTGCCTGTTCCTGCTGCGGGCGGCGGCCAATCGCGGGATGCTGTCGGGGTTCCAGTGGAAGGCGCTGGGGTTCCTGGGGCTGTGGCTGGGCCTCACGGGCGCGGCCTACCTGTGGTACAACGCGCAGTTCGTGCAGCACCAGGGGCGCTACCTGTTTCCCGCCATGCCCGCCATCGCCCTGGGGATGGCGCTGGGGCTGCGGGAGACGTTTCGCCCCACGCGGGCGCGCCTTCTGGCCCTTCTGAGCGCGTTGGGCATCGCCGCCAGCCTGGCAATGGTCGTGTTCACGGGGCGCGCGTTCAAGACGCTGTCGCTGCTGTTGGGCCTGTCGGCGCTGGGGTACATCGTGATTTGGCGGCTTGGCCCCGCGCGGGCCTGGATATGGGACGTGGCCGCCTACGCGCTGTTTGTGGCGCTGGACTACATTTGCCTTTTCGGGTATATTGTTCCATACTTCATAGGCTAGAGCGGCGTTTGAGCCAGAGGTGCGGAGATGGGCTTCTGGGAGCGGGTGCTGAACATCTTGACGGGCGGCAAGGGCGTCGCCGACCCGATGATCTACTGGGTGTACGTGCGGTGCGACAAGTGCGGGGAGCCGCTGAAGGCGCGCGTGGACCTGCGCAACGAGTTGAGCGCCGAGTTCGGGGAGAGGCGCGAGGACACGGTGTACACCACGCGCAAGGTCCTCATCGGGAGCGGGCGGTGCCACGCGCCTGTGGAGGTGCGCCTGACCTTTGACTGGCGGCGCAATCCGCTGCGACGCGAAATCTCGGGCGGGTCGTTCCTCACGGAGCAGGAGTACCTGGCCGAGGTGAGCCATCATCAGAGAACAGGGGAGCATACGTAGCCATGCCTCGCATTCGGGACAACGCAAGGGACAATCGCAAGGAAATCTGCGTCTTCAGCGGCCAGGCGCATCGGGCGTTGGCGCTGGAAATCTGCGAACACCTGGGCATCCCGCTGTCGCCGTCGGTTACCCGCAAGTTCAGCAACGACAACCTGTACGTGCAGTTGCAGGACAGCGTGCGCGAGAAGGATGTGTTCATCATCCAGCCCCTCACGTATCCCGTGAGCGACAACCTGGTGGAGTTGCTGTTGCTGCTGGACGCGGCCCGAAGCGCCTCGGCGGGGCGCGTTACGGCGGTGATCCCCTACTACTCGTACAGCCGCTCGGACAAGAAAGATGAGCCGCGCATCTCCATCGCGGCCAAACTCATCGCCGACCTCATCCACACGGCGGGGGCGAATCGCGTCCTCACGATGACGCTGCACTCGCCGCAGGTGCACGGGTTCTTCCAGATGCCCGTGGATCACCTGACGGCGCACCCCGTGCTGGCCGCCTACTACCGCAAGCGGGATTTGTCCAATACCGTGGTGGTGGCGCCCGACATGGGACACGCGAAGCGGGCCTTCGCCTTCGCGCGGAACCTGGGGGTTGCCGTGGCGGCCGGAGCCAAGAAGCGCCTGACCGACGAGACCGTGCACATTGAGACCATCATCGGCGACGTGCGGGGCAAGCGAGTCATCCTGTTTGACGACGAGGTGGCGACGGCGGGGTCGGTGGTGGAGGCGGTGGCGCGGCTGCGGGAGATGGACGTGCGCGAGGTGAGCCTGTGCTGCACGCATGGGGTGTTTTCCGGGCCCGCCATCCCGCGACTGCTGGCGACGCCCGAGATTTACGAGATTGTAACGACGAACACCGTGCCCATTCCCCCGGAGAAGCGAATCAAGGACATGCAGGTGCTGTCGGTAGCGCCGCTGTTTGCCGAGGCGATTCACCGCATCCACACGGGGCAATCCATGACTACGCTGTTTGAGTACTAGCGGGGCCGGCCGCGCCGCGCTTGGCCCCGGCGGATTGTTTGATCTCCCCGCGCGGCGGATTGCTCACAAAACCCCTTGACTTTTTGCACAAAAGTGTCGTATAATGTAGGCATAGGTGCAGTCCCGCGCATGCCACGCGGGCGGTTCTGCGTCTGCACATGCGGCGATTCTGCCGCATAGCAAGCCTCGCTGGGTATATTATACGGGGATTTTTCCGTATAACAAATTGCAGCATAATATGTAGTTCAGCCGACCGCTTCGCGCTCGGCTGAACGGCGCGGCGGCCGAACAAGCGGTTGGAGATGACGCTGGCGGAGGCGCTGGCGCGCCTCCGCTGCGCGCATCTCAACCGCCGCGCCGTTAGCCAGCACGTCGTAAAACAGCGATGATAACAACTACTCGAGAAAGGAGCGAACAACTATGTACTGCCCGTCATGCGGAAAAGAAACACCAGCCAATAGCACGTTTTGCATTCATTGCGGAAAACCCATAAGCACATCAGCAACTCAGACTCAAGCTGTAACCGAATGGGAGTATCAAGATTATCACCTTGATTTTCCTCATGGAAAAGTAGGTTGGGTGAGTTGTGAGGCATATACCGAACCTGCTGCTCGTTTATATTACTGGCAAAATCTCCAGGAACACGTCATGCCTGAATTACAAAAGTGGTATGACAAAGGTTGGCAACCAATAAGTGAGGTTGGGCCATCATGTGTAGAGATACGTTATTTCAGAGGCCCTTGGTCTGAAACCCAAAATTGGTTAGCTCACATCATTATGATATTCGTCTCAGCGGGCTTATGGCTAATTATTCTGTTATTGGC
>DAOTVT010000150.1:0-33366 GCA_034436295.1 Anaerolineae bacterium
ATGCACTGGACGATGAACTGGACGTTGATATGCGCGTCGCCCAGCGCCTTGAGCAGGGCAGCCGCAACCCCGGGCCTGTCGGGCACCGACAAGACCTCAATCTGGGCCAGATGCGTTCTGCGGATGACGCCGCCGATGCGGGTCTTTTCCATAGGGCCTCCTGGCCGCACCCGATTGCTACGGCAACGCGCGCGGCGGGATCAACCGCGCGCCAGCAATGCCGCGATGCGCTCCTTGAGTTGCTGCGGGTTCACCGGCTTGGTGATCCACCCGTCCACCGGAATGTCCTCATCGGTGGGGAACATTCCCGATTCGGGCGTAACGGTGAGGGAGGTTACCAGGAGCACCGG
The DNA here is from genome assembly GCA_034436295.1 of Anaerolineae bacterium. Lineage (GTDB taxonomy): Bacteria > Chloroflexota > Anaerolineae > DTLA01 > DTLA01 > DTLA01. Next base: position 351 of record DAOTVT010000150.1, read on the forward strand.
CGTCCCCTTGAGTTGTGGATCTTCGGCGATCTTGTGCGATACGTCCACGCCATCCAGCACGTAGGACATCATGATGTCCAGGAGTACCAGGTCAGGCTTGTCCTTCTTCATGACCTTCAGCGCCTGTTCACCGTTGCTTGCCGTGCTCACCTCGTACCCCTCGGGCTGGAGGATGGAGCGTACTACGGATACAAAGTCGGGGTCGTCGTCCACGATCAGAATCTTCGCCATGAGCGGCCTCCTTTGGCTTCGGATGTCAGGATTCTATGTGAGTCGTTCCACGGTCTTCAGGAGTTCTGCCGGATTGACGGGCTTGGAGATCCACCCATCCACGGAGAGAGATTCGTCCGTGGGGAAAAGTTCCGCGTGCGGCGTGTTCGCGATGGAGGTTACCATCACAAGCGGGATGTCCTTCAGGTTGGGGTCCTCGCGGATGACCCGGCTGACGTTCAGCCCGTCCAACACCGTCGCCATCATGATGTCCAGCAGGATGATGTCGGGCTTGTCGGCGCGCAGACGCTCCAGCGCCTGATCGCCATCGGCCGCCGTGGACACCACATGCCCCTTGGATTCCAGCACCATCCGCGAAATCTCCACGAAGTCCGGGTCGTCGTCCACCACCAGTACCTTTGCCATCTCACCCTCCTCTTGCAATGAGCGAACGGCCGCGGCGCACTTGTCAAGACGATCGTCTATAGTAATTATAGCACAGAATGCGAAAAATGTCAAGACCCTTACGAAAACTTGCGAAAATCGCACTGTTGGAATGCCGGGGCACGGAAAACACAAACGGGGCATCATGCCCCGTTTGTGGTGCTAACGCCAGGCCGGCCTACTGCCTGGGCAGGTAGTTCAGCGGGTTGCGCTGCACGCCGTCCTTGCGAATCTCAAAGTGCAGGTGCGGGCCGGTGGAACGTCCGGTGGACCCCATCAGGCCGATGACCTCGCCCTTTCGCACCGATTGCCCGGGCTTGACGTAGAAGATGCTGAAGTGGGCGTACAGCGTCTGGAATCCGTTGCCGTGGTCTATGACCACGTATTTGCCGTAGCCGGTGTCGCTGGAGCCGACCAGGGCCACGTAGCCGGAGTCGGCAGCGACGATGGGCGTGCCCGGGGCCCACGTGATGTCTATGGCGCGGTGCAGTTCCCAGTAGCCCTGGGAGATGGCGCCTGTGGTGGGCCACACGAACGCGCCCGTGCCTCTGGCCGCGCCTTCGGGAATCGGGCCGCTGTACACGTGGACGACGCGCGGCACGTAGGGCTTGCGCCCGCCGGGGACGATGAGGTACGTGCCCACCTGCAACTGCGGCGGGTCGCCCAGGTGGTTGTACTCGCATTCCAGGATGGCCGATGGCTCCACCTTGTACTGCTCGGCGATGCTCTCCACCGTGTCGCCTTTGACCACCTTGTGGTACACGCCGGACACGGGCAGGATGATGAGTTCTTCGCCGATTTGCAGCAAATCAGGGTTCAGTTCCAGTTGGGGGTTGGCCCACATGATGGTGTTGCCGCTGATGCCAAACTGCTCGGCGATGCCGTACAGGGTGTCGCCGTACTGCACGGTGTAGGTGATGACTTCCTTGCGCGGGCGTTCGGGTATGGTGGTGTGGGGCACCGGCGCGCGATGGAACAGGGAATCATCGGTCGTGCGGATGCCGCCGCGGGCCGCCAGCGCCGTGTACGGGCGCGGCTCGCCCTCCGAGAGCGCCACGGCTTCGGGGGCCGGCGTCGCCTTCGGCTGCGCCAGCCAGATGGCGGCGATGGCCAGCGCCAAGAGTATCCCATGCGCGCCCAGGCGCGGGAGCGTGTGTGTGTTGCGGAGCGACTCGCGCAATCGCTTGCCGGCGAGGGCCAGGCCCCGCAGGGCCTTCGGCGCGTCCTTTGCGCCGTCCTCGCGCTCTTGGGTTGTTTCCGCCAACTCCCTCTCCGTTATGCTCGGTGCTACAGGATGTCTTTCGTAAGAGTCGCCAGGAACTCGCGGTTGTTCTTCGTCTTCTGGAGCCGCTCCAGGATGGGCACGATGGCTTCCTCGCCGCCGCCGATGGCGGAGATCATGCGCCGCAGCGTCCATACCTTTTGGAGCGTCTCGCGGTCAAGGAGCAATTCCTCGCGCCGCGTGCCCGAACGCTCTATGTCAAAGGCGGGGAAGATGCGGCGTTCGGCCAGTTTGCGGTTGAGGTGCAATTCCATGTTGCCCGTGCCCTTGAATTCCTCGTAGATGACGTCGTCCATGCGGCTGCCGGTGTCCACCAGGCACGTGGCGATGATGGTCAGGCTGCCGCCTTCTTCTATGTTGCGCGCCGCGCCGAAGAAGTGCTTGGGCGGGTACAGGGCGCTGGGGTCCAACCCGCCCGACAGGGTGCGGCCGCTGGGCGGGACGACCAGGTTGTAGGCGCGGGACAGGCGCGTGATGCTGTCCAGCAGGATCACCACATCGCGCTTGCTTTCCACCAGGCGCTTGGCCCGCGCCAGGGCCATCTCGGCCACCTTGGTGTGCTCTTCCACCGGGTCGTCAAAGGTGGAACTCACCACCTCGGCCTCCACCGAGCGGTCCATGTCGGTAACTTCCTCGGGGCGCTCGCCGATGAGGCACACCATGAGGTGCACCTCGCGGTGGTTGGCGCTGATGGCGTTGGCAATCTGCTTGAGGATGGTGGTCTTGCCGGCCTTGGGCGGCGACACGATAAGCCCGCGCTGTCCTCGGCCAATGGGCGCCAGAAGGTTGATGAGGCGCGTGGCCAGGATGTCGGGCGTGGTCTCCAGGTTGAAGGCGCGGTTCGGGAAGATGGGGGTCAGCCGCTCAAAGTCCGGGCGGCGCTTGGCCGTCTCGGGGTCCAGGCCGTTGACCGCCTCCACGCGCAGGAGGCCGTAATACTTCTCGGTGTCCTTGGGCGGGCGCACCTGGCCGATGACGAAGTCGCCCGTGCGCAGGCCAAATCGGCGTATCTGCGACTGGGAGACATACACATCTTCGGGGCCGGGCAGCAGGTGGTCCGATCGCAGGAAGCCAATGCCCTCCTGCACGATTTCCAGCACGCCGCCCCCGAAGATAAGCCCCTGCTTCTCGGCGTTGGCGCGCAGCAGGCGGAACACCAGGTCCGTCTTCTTCAGGCGGCTGTAGCCCGAAATGCCCATGGCCCTGGCCATGTCCTGCAATTCGCCCAGCGTCTTCTCTTCCAGTTCCGCGATGTTCATCACGTTCTGGGCTGGCGGTGGTGGTGGGGTTTGTGCGATTTGCTCGTTTTCTTCCGTCATTCGTTCTTCCATAACACACTTCTGTTTGGATTTGCGTTGCAGGTGCTCATGACCGTATGGAAGGGACATTGAGAGGATCTGCGAGAGGGCACCTGAATCGCGCGATTATCTCTCTCTCCATATCTGGCAGTCCCACATGCGACTCGCCGAAACCTTGTCCCCACAAGGTTCTGCCGGCCTCGGGAGGTGGAACCTATGGGGACCAACGGATACGCCGCGCACCAAAACGACGAGGACCTGCCGGAGCCTTGACCGAGCATAGTATATCACATTTTTTGCGATTAGTCAAATCGGATTTGGCTAATCTGCATCAGTTTGTCCCAGCGGTGGGTGGCCTCAATGTACCGCACCGTGCCCGACTTGGAGCGCATGGACAGGGAGTAGGTCTTGGCCCCGTGGCCGAAGTAGCGCACTCCCTTGAGCAGTTCGCCGTCGGTGATGCCGGTGGCCGCGAAGAAGATGTTGTTGCCCGCCACCAGGTCTTCTATGGTGAGCACCTTGTCGGGGTCGCGGCCGTTTTCTATGGCCCAGCGGCGCTCTTCGTCGTTGCGCGGCCAGAGTTTGCACTGCATGTCGCCACCGATGCACTTGAGGGCGCAGGCGGTGATGACGGCTTCGGGCGAGCCTCCCACGCCCATGAGCACATCCATGCCGGTGCCCTCGGTGGCTGCCATGAGGCCGCCCGAAATGTCGCCGTCGGTGATCAACTTGATGCGCGCGCCGCACGCCCGAATCTCGGCGATGAGTTTCTCGTGGCGCGGGCGGTCCAGCACCACGACCGTCAGGTCGTCCACGTCCTTGCCTTTGGCCTTGGCGATGGCGCGCAGGTTGTCGGCCACGGGCGCGTTGATGTCAATGGCGCCCTTCGCCTCCGGGCCCACGGCGATCTTGTCCATGTACACGATCTTGCCGGGCGCGTACATCGTCCCGCGCTCCGACAGCGCCACCACCGACAGCGACCCGGGCCGGCCCAGCGACAGCAGCCGCGTCCCGTCAATGGGGTCCACGGCGATGTCCACCTGGGGCGGCTCCCCGGTGCCCAGCCGCTCGCCGTTGTACAGCATGGGGGCCTCGTCCTTCTCCCCTTCGCCGATGACGATGACGCCGTCCATCTGGATAGTGTTGAGGACCAGGCGCATGGCGTCCACGGCGGCCTGATCCGAGGCTTCCTTGTTGCCGCGGCCCATCCATCGGGCCGACGCCAGGGCAGCCGCCTCGGTTACGCGGACGAGTTCCATGGCGATGTTGCGATCGGGTACGGTGTTCATGGGTTCCTCCTCAAAAGATATGAATACGCTGTCGGGCCCAACCTGGTGCTCGCCCCGCTCTGCATCGCGGAGCCGCCGACAACGCGGAGAAAAGCCCAAGGGAGCGAGGCAGTGCGGCCGAATGCCGCCCGCCGACTGCGCAGCGCCCACCCGCCGGTTGACGCCCACGGCGGGCCGATGCTACAATCCTCCCGCAGCGCCCAACCCGCATCGGAGGAGACGCATGGATGTGTATCGGCTCCTGGAGCAGGTATTCCGCGACCGCAAGGCCTTCTACTCGGATGTGCAAAAAGGCGTGAACCCCGTGCGCCACAGTTTGTGGGCCGCCGTTGTATGGGCCGCAGCCCTGGCCATCTTCGGCGCGGTCATGGGTGTGCCTGGCGGAGTATACTACATGCTGGCCTCGGCAATCAAATTGCCCCTGCTGGTCGCGCTGGTAACCCTGGCCACGCTGCCCCTCCTGTATTTCTTCGCGCTCTACTCCGGCGTCCCGCTGTCCGTGTACCAGACGCTCCTGCTGATAAGCGGGATGCTGGTCATCGCGTCGGTGCTGGCGCTGGCGTTCGCGCCTGCGCTGCTGGCGCTGTGGATTTCGGTCGGGCACTACGGGCTGTACAAGGTGGCCTGCGCGGCGGTGCTGGGGCTGTGCGGCACGCTGGGCATCCTGTTCGCCAAGCAGGGGCTGGACAGGATGGGCAAGGCCCCATCGCGCGTGCGGGACACGCTGTTCTGGGTGTGGGCGGCGGTGTATGCGCTGGTGGGCGGGCAGGTGTCCTGGCTCGTGCGCCCGTTCATCGGCTCGCCCAACGCGCCCTTCCAGTTCTTCCGCGGCGCGGGTGGCAGCCTGTACCAAGAACTGGCGCGCTCGGTGTGGCACCTGCTCCTGTCCCTATTCTGACGCCTGCTGTTCCACGCGCCGTTCGTAGGGCGGGTTTCCGTACCTGCCCGCCGTAGGGCGGGTTTCCGTACCCGCCCCGCAGGCGGCGGCTAGGGATAGCCGCCCTACACAACTGTCCCGCGCACCGTTCGTAGGGCGGGTTTCTGTACCCGCCCCCGCAAGCGGCGGCTAGGGATAGCCGCCCTACACATCTGTTCCACGCGCCCTTCGTAGGGCGGGTTTCTGTACCCGCCCCGCAAGCGGCGGCTAGGGATAGCCGCCCTACACAACTGTTCCACGTGCCGTTCGTAGGGCGGGTTTCCGTACCCGCCCCGCAGGCGGCGGCTAGGGATAGCCGCCCTACATGTCTATTCTGACGGCGGCTGTTCCACGCGCAGCGTGTAGGTCGCAGCCTGGGATGTGTACGGCGTGAGCGACGCCACGATGAGCGTCAGCCCCCTGGCGGCGTGCAGGGTCGCCTGCGCCGTCCCGTCCGACGCCACCTCTATCGGCACAACCCGCGGCGGGTCGCCGTGGAGCACCGCCGTAACCTGATACCGCACGGCGATGCGGTTCTCCACTCGCACGAACCCGCGCGCCTCCCATCCGTCGTCGGTCTCGCCCTCGTCGCGCCAGCGGATTTCGGGAATCTCCAGCGCGCGCAGCCACAGGCCGTCCAGGTTGATGGCGTCGTCGGTGAGGCACTCAAAGCGCAGGAGCACCCTGCGTCCCGCGAACGGCGTCAGCGAGTAGGTTTCGTCCACCAACTCGGGCGTCGCGCCCCCGCCCGAGTTGCCCGTGTACCCTGGCCCGACGAGGCCGGTTTCGGGCGCTATGGGTCGGGTGTGCGCGCCGGCCCGCGGCTGCCACGTGGCCCCGCCGTCGGTGGAAACCAGCGCCAGCGCGAAATCCCAGTTCTCCTCCAGCGCGTATGCCATGGAAACGCGCAGGGTGGCCGCGGTTACGCCGGTCAGGTCTATCGCGCGCGTGAGGGTCGTGTCCTTGTTGTCGCCGCGGTTGGACCACCAGAGGTGATCCCCGTCCGATGCGGGAAGGGGCGACAGGCCCACGCTCGCCTGGCCGGCGAATTCCACGCGCACGGTGCCGGCGGGCGGCACGGAGATGTAGTCCACGCCGAACGGGGACACGGCATCGGTGATGACCGCCGGCAACGCCGCGACAGCCTGGGCGGGTGGCGTGGGCAGCGGGGATGGCCCGTAGTCGCCGCGCAGGTTGGCGACGGTCCAGTCGCGGAACAGCGCGGCGAAGTCGGTACCGCGGCGTCCCAGCGCCCGCTCCAGCCCGTCCAGGCCGTTGGCCGGCTCGCGGGCCAGGTCGCGGATGAGGCCCTCGCCGTAGCGATGGAGCAGATACTCCATTAGCAGGTAGGTGCCGCCGTAGTGAGGGCCGGCATTGGCGGTGCGCGGCGGCCAGTACGTCAGCGGGATGTCGGTGGCGTTCGCATAGGCCGCGTAACTGTCCACCGGCAGTCCCGCCAGCCGCGTGGCCAGTTGCGACAGGCCCTCGTTGACCCACGTCTCCTCGTCGGGGTCGCTGCGCCAGTGGAGCATGTGCTGGAACTCGTGGGCCAGGAGCGCGTCGTACCCCTCGGTGCCAGGGATGGCGGCCTGCAGGTTCACGAAGATGACGTCTTTCTCGTTGCTCCGCGGCGCAACGGCGCGGGGGTACTCGTCCTGGCTGAAGAAGTACGCGCCCGTGTTGGGCACCAGGCCGTTGAACACGTGTAGGGGCCGGTTCCCGTCCGCGCCTGTGGTCGTCTCGTCGCCGAAGAGCGCGCGCAGGGTCGGGAGCGTCGTTTCGGCGAAGCGGCGGGCCGACGCCTCCACACCCTCCACGGGGACAGCGAAGCCGTCCTCTACCCACATGTACAGGTCAGGCGTCGCGAACTGGAGCGTCGCAGTGGCCTGGCGGTAGGTGTTCAGCAGCGTGTCGCTGACCCAGAACGTGGCGCGGTCGCCGACATGGTACTGGTGCGGCTGGGGCGTGGCGTCGGGGACGGTTTTGCCCAGCCGACGCGCCACCTGCACGGGGTCGCGGGCGGGCGGCTGGGCGCGTGCCAGGATTTGCTCCGTGGCGAGCGCGGGCGCGGCGGTGGGCGTGGGCGCAGGATTCCGGCACGCCGCGCACACGGCGGCGAGGATCGCGATCGCAAGCAACACGCGGAAGGGTCGGGTCAACGGCTGCACTCCCAAGGGCAGGTCTGTCGGCCCCTGCGCATCGGGCCGCTACATACTATAGCCCATGCGGGCGTTTGGGGCAAGCGGATGGAGGCCCCCGCTCGCCGTGGCCGGTGGCACCATGCCAATACACGTAGGGCGGCATTCCATAGCCGACGGCATTGCAACCGCGAATAACGCGAATTTACACGAATAGAAAATAAACAATGTAGACATGCAGAGCGGCATTCCATAGCCGACGACGTTGTAACCGCGAATAACGCGAATCCACACGAATAGAAAATAAACAATGTAGACATGCAGTGCGGCATTCCATAGCCGACGGCGTTGTAACCGCGAATAGCGCGAATCCACACGAATAGAAAATAAACTGTGTTGGCGACCAGGGTGCGGCGCACCTCCGAAAGCGCGTCGTGCCGATGCCCATGGCGCGATGAACGAACTTTGGCACTTCTACAGCCGCGGGGGCTTGCATTTTTTCGGGAAGTCTGCTATAATCTTCACAGGCTTGGGTAGGCCATTCGGAACATTCGGGTAAGGAGAACGAAAGTGTACAAGGTGGTTCGTCGCCGCACATGAGCGATGGCCCTGGGTGCCAGTTGGCGCCCAGCAGCCAGCCGTCACGCGCTGGGGTGCGGCGTCGGGCCCGCACCCTAGGCAACTCCTAGCCGCGACCTCCTGGGGCCGCTGCCAGCGCGTGATGGCAGCGGTTTTCTGTTGCCCACAGCGGGGGTCCGTCCGACCGCGTGGAGAATACATCAACAGGAGGTGCGTACCATGTCCGAACGACTCACCCGCTTCTTTGCCTCGCGCTGGGGGATTATCCTGGCCGGGGCAGCCATCGGCCTTCTGGCTCCTCTGCTCCAGAAGGCTGGCAACCCGCCCAACATGGGCATCTGCGTGGCCTGCTTTGAGCGAGACATCGCCGGGGCCTTGGGCCTGCACCGCGCTAGCGTTGTGCAGTACATCCGGCCCGAGATCATCGCCTTTGTGCTGGGCTCGCTCATCGCGGCGCTCCTGTTCAAGGAGTTCAAGCCCCGTGCAGGCTCGGCTCCCATCGTCCGGTTCTTCCTGGGGATGTTCGCCATGATCGGCGCGCTGGCGTTCCTGGGCTGCCCGTGGCGGGCGCTGCTGCGGCTGGCAGGCGGCGACCTCAACGCCATCCTGGGCCTGGCCGGACTGGTTACCGGCATCGCCGTAGGCGTGCTGTTCCTCAAGGCTGGGTACAACCTGGGCCGCGCTTACAAAACTCACGCGGCTGTGGGTTGGATTATGCCGATCTTCATGCTGAGCCTGCTGTTGCTCCTCATCCTTCGCCCACAGTTTACCAAGGACGGCGCCATCTTCTTTAGCAAGAGCGGGCCGGGCTCGCTCCACGCGCCTATCCTCATTTCCCTGGCCGTGGGCCTGGTCATCGGTTTCCTGGCCCAGCGCACCCGCTTCTGCACCATGGGCTCCATCCGCGACGTGATCCTCATGGGCGACACGCACCTGATCAGCGGCGTCGGCGCGCTCCTCGTGGTGGCGTTCCTCACGAACCTGGCATTGGGCCAGGTGAAGTTCGGCTTCTCGCCGCAGCCCGTGGCCCACTCCAGCCATCTGTGGAACTTCCTGGGCATGTCGCTGGCCGGGCTGGCCTTCGCGCTGGCGGGCGGATGCCCCGGACGGCAGTTGTTCCTGGCCGGCGAGGGCGACGGGGATGCAGGCGTCTTCGTGATCGGGATGATCGTGGGCGCGGGATTCTCGCACAACTTTGCGCTGGCGGGCACGCCCGATACCGTCGTGGACGGCGTGCTCAAGGTGGGCGGCCTCACGACTTACGGTCAGTGGGCGGTCATCATCGGGCTTGTGCTCTGCCTGCTCATCGGCTTCACCATGCGCTCCAAGAAAGCAGGGGAGGTGTAATATGGTTACCGTTGACGCGCGCGGGCTTTCGTGCCCGCAGCCGGTTATGCTGGCCAAGCAAGCCATTGACAAAGGCGAGTTCCCCGTTGAGGTTCTGGTGGACACCGTAACCTCGCGCGAGAACGTGCGGCGGCTGGCCCAGCGCCTGGGCCTGAAGGTTCAGGCGGAACCATCCGGCGAGGGCTTCAAACTGACCATTGAGAAGTAAAATAGGCGATGCGACCGGAGACCTCCGAGGTCTTGCGGGACCTCGGAGGTCTGGCCCGGGCATTGCCGCGAAAGGACAGGCTATGATCTACTTTGACAACGCCGCAACCTCATGGCCCAAGCCGCCGGAGGTTCTGGAGGCCATGACGCGCTTCCTGCGCGATGTGGGCGCCAACCCGGGCCGTTCGGGGCATCGGACAGCGGTGGAGGCCGGGCGGATCGTGTACGCGGCGCGCGAGGCGGTGTGCGAACTGGTGAACGCGCCCGACCCGCTGCGCGTGGCGTTCGCCGCCAACGTTACCCAGGCGCTGAACATGGCCATGCGGGGGCTGCTGCGCCCGGGCGATCACGTCATCACCAGTTCCATGGAGCACAACTCGGTCATGCGCCCGCTGCGCGCGCTGGAGCGCGAGGGCGTGGCGCTCACGGTGGTGCGATGCTCGCCCGAAGGGTTCCTGAACCCCGCCGACGTGGAGGCGGCCATCCGCCCGAATACCCGCATGATCGTGCTGAATCATGCGTCCAACGTGGCGGGGACGTTGCTGCCGGTGCGTGAGGCGGGCCGCATCGCCCGCGAGCGCGGCCTGCTGCTCCTGGTGGACGCGGCGCAGACGGCGGGGGCCTACCCCATTGACGTGCAGGCCGACGGGATAGACCTGCTGGCCTTCACCGGCCACAAGTCGCTGTTGGGGCCGATGGGCACGGGCGGGCTGGTGGTGGGGCCGCGGGTGGACGTGTCGCGCATGGAGCCGCTCATCCGCGGGGGCACGGGGAGCCGCTCGGAGCGCGAGGAGCAGCCCGACTTTCTGCCCGACATGCTGGAGAGCGGCACGCCCAACGCCGTGGGCATCGCGGGGCTTGAGGCGGGCATCCGCTGGGTGTTGGCGCGGGGCGTGGATGCCATCCGCGCCCACGAGAGGGCGCTGGCGCAGCGGGCGATAGACGGCCTGCGGGCCATTCCCGGCGTTACGGTGTACGGCCCGCTGGACGCGGCGCGGCAGACGGCAACCGTCTCGTTCAACATCGCCGGCATGGAGCCATCGGAAGTGGGCCTGCGCCTGGATGAGGAGCATGGCGTGCTGTGCCGCGTGGGGCTGCACTGCGCGCCTGCGGCGCACAGGACGCTGGGCACCTTTCCGGCGGGGACGGTGCGGTTTGGCATGGGCGTGTTCAACGCGACAGAGGAGGTGGACGCGGCCGTGGCGGCGGTGGAAAGCCTGGCGCGGGAGGCGCGGCGATGAGCGAAGCCTACGCCGTGATCCTGGTGCACAGCACCAGCCACGCCATTCGCGCCGAGAAGGTCTTGCAGGCGGCCGGCATCGCGTGCAAGATGATTCCGGTGCCGCGCCACATCAGTTCGGATTGCGGCGTCTGCGTGCGGGTGAGCCGCGCCGACACGGAAGCCGCCCGCCGCACGCTGGAGGCCGTGGGGATGGAGATAGAGGACATCCGCGACGTGTAGCGAAGGAAACGGGGGCGGCGCCCGTCGCTCCGGGTGGCGACTCGGTTCCAAGGTTTGTTGGTCGCGCCAGGAGCATAGGTGCGGCGCTCTTCCGAACGTGCGTCGCACCCTGGTCGCCATTCCGGGGGCATTGCGCTGGACGGAAGCACGCGCCGCGGAGTACAATACGCCCAAGGGCGCCGCGCCCGTAGCGGGCCAATCGCGGGTCGGCGCTCACTAGATGGAGAAACCTATGACGGAACGCGAAAAGATACGTCTGACGGCTATGGCTTCCTGCGCGGGCTGAGCGGGCAAGATGGGGCCCGAGGCCCTGGCGCAGGTTCTGCAGCCACTGAAAGATGCCTTCCGAGAGGATCAATTCCCGGATTTGCTCGTCGGCCTGGGCAAGGCTGACGACGCTGCCGTGTACCGCCTGGCGCCCGACCTGGCCATCGTCCAGACGCTGGATTTCTTCGCGCCGGTGGTGGATGACGGCTACACCTACGGGGCCATCGCCGCCGTCAACTCCATGAGCGACGTGTGGGCCATGGGCGGCGAGGTGCTGCTGGCGCTGAGCATTGCCGCGTTTCCGCCGAACCTGCCGCCGGAGGTCATCCAGGACATCCTGCGCGGCGCGGGCGACAAGGTCGCCGAGGCGGGCGCGGTGCTGGCGGGCGGCCACACCATGGAGGACAAGGAGCCCAAATTCGGCCTGTGCGTAACCGGCACGGTGCACCCCGACAGGGTCGTAACCAAGAGCCGCGCGCAGGTCGGCGACGTGCTGGTGCTGACCAAGCCCCTGGGCGTCGGCGTCATCACCACCGCGCTCAAGCAGGGGCTGGCCGACCCCGCCCACGTGGAGGCGGCCACCGCCAGCATGTTGCGCCTGAACCAGGCCGCCGCGCGCGCCATGCAGGCTGTGGGCGTCCACGCCGCTACCGACATCACCGGCTTCGGCCTGCTGGGCCACTCGCAGGAGATGGCCGCGAACAGCGGCGTGGGCATTCGCTTCGTCCTGGATGCGCTGCCGTTCCTCCCCGGCGCGCACGAGTACGCGGCCCAATGGGTGTTCCCGGGCGGCGCGTACAACAACGAGCGGTTCTACGAGCCGCACGTGTCCTTCGCCGAGGGCATCCCCGACGAGACGCGCCTGCTGTTGTACGACCCGGAGACATCGGGGGGGCTGCTCATCTCCGTAGCACCTGACCGGCTTGCCGCGCTGGAGGCCGCGATGCAGGCGGTTGGGCAGGCGTATTGGGTCGTGGGCGAGGTGGTGGAGGGCGCGGGCACGGTGGCGGTGGTGGAGAGACCGTAACCGCGAATGCGCGCGAATCCACGCGAACGGGACCGCGCCATTCGTGTGCATTCGTGTGATTCGTGGATAACACCCTCCGCTGTTCGTGCCCATTCGTGTGATTCGTGGATACACCCTCACCCCTTTTTGCCCGGCCCTGTCGCAGGTGCTATAATCGCGCCGACAACACGTTTCGGAGGTCATCCATGGCGCGAAAGCGCGGGCGGCGCAGCACCGGCCAAATCTTCCTCTACATTCTGAGCGGCGTGGTCGTCCTGAGCATGGCGCTGGGGTACGCGTTCCTCGCGGCCCCGTCGCAGCCGGCGACCCCGACCCAGGCTCCCGCGGCCCGGACGGCGAACCCCGCCGCGCCGACGCCAGGGCCGTCGCCCACGCCCACGCCCGTGCCGTCCATCACGCCGGTGCCGGTGGCTCCCCGCCCCACGCTTGACCCCTCGGTCGCGACGTATTCCTTCGCCGTCATCGGCGAGACCGCCGGGAATCCCGACGTGTACCGGGCGCTCCTCAAGCAGATTGAGGCCGACGGCAACAGTTTCGTGATCCATCTGGGCAACATGGTGGAACGCGGGTCGGCGGCGGAGTTCCAGGCATGGCGCGAACTCATGGCCGATTTCCCGCTGCCCGTGTACCCGGTGCCGGGGAATCAGGACGCGCTGGACGGGTCGCTGGCCAACTACCTGGCGTTTACCGGCGCGCCTGGCGTGCACTATTCCTTTGACCGGGGGCAGGTGCACTTCGCGGTGGTGGATGCCTCGCGGGGGTATCTGGGGGCCGAAGAGACGGCCTGGCTGGACGCCGATTTGGCGGCCACGCAGAAGCCCGTCAAGATCGTGGCGCTGCACGATCCGCCCTTTGACCCGCGCGGGTCCGACCAGGTGCTGACGATGGGCAACGAGGCGTTCACCGTGCTCATGCGCCAGCGGGGCGTCCGCTACGTGTTCGCCGGGCACATTCGCGCCTACGACCAGACGACCCGCGACGGCGTCATCTACGTCATTTCGGGCGGCGGGGGCGCGCCCCTGTCGCGGAGCGAGGACCAGGGCGGGTTCTACCACTATGTGCGGGTCTCGGTGAACGGGACGGACATCCAGACGGAAGCGCGCAGGCTAACCCCGTAGGCCACTGCTACGATGTGCTGTTTGCACGAGGCGAGCGCCGGGACAAGCAGGTTTGGGTGCTCGCCTGAAGTGCCAGAGCGAGACTGAGGGTGGCCGTTGCTTTGAAATGGAATTTGTGGTACCATTGGGCGGAACGTGGTAGCTGGGTTGGGTTCAGTGCTATCGTTGGCGATGGTGAATGCGATGACGGGCCTCATCAGGGCCGAGTATCTGAGTCAGGGTTAGGAAGATGCCGACAGCGCTGCGTATCGGCCCATATCGTTTTTATTTCTACTCGCATGACTGTGGCGAGCCACGGCATATACACGTGGACTGCGAAAACAAGAGTGCCAAGTTCTGGCTCGACCCCGATGTGGCGTTGGCTGAAAACCGCGGCTACTCGCGAAAGCAGCTGCGCGAGGTTGAGCGCCTGACCCGAGAGAATCTGGAGCGATTGAGGAATGAGTGGGACGCTTTCTGCGGTGATAACATTCGCGCTACCTAGGGTAGTGGGCGTATCCGTAACGGATGATACGCTGTCGGTGGATTTGGAGGACGGGCGCACGATCTCTGTGCCAATCTCCTGGTATCCCAGGCTGGCGCATGCCAGGCCTGAAGAACGCGCTCGTTTCCAGATCAGCGGCGCAGGCTATGGCATTCATTGGCCCGATCTTGACGAAGACATCGGCATAGAGGGCCTCCTGCTGGGGAAGAAGTCAACAGAAAGCCCGGCCTCTTTTGAGCGTTGGCTTCAGCGCCGCAGGCAAGCAAGATAGACTGCCCTCGCGCATCGGTCCCTACTCTACCAGGCCCAGCCGCCGCGCCGCAGCCACCAGCCCAAACGGCCCCGTCATCATCATGTCGCCGTGGGGGGCGGCGGTGTGCCACCCCATGCCAGCCGCCATGTGGCGGTTGGGCCCCGTAACCACCACGTGCGCGAACGGCTCGTGGCGCGGGTAGTCGCTGCGCACGTAGCACCCGTGCCCGTTGTCGGCCAGCACTTCCTCGTTGGGCAGCGTGGCCGTGCGAAACCGCGCGATGAAATCCCGCAGGCGGTCCGGGTTCAGGATCACGGTGTGGTGCTCAAAGACGCCGTACACCGTTTCGCCGCGCACCAGGAAGGCGATGGTGTGCTGGTTGCCCAGGTTCACCACCACCAGCCCCTGCGCCTGGCGTTCGGCTGCGAAGGGGTCCTGCAGGGCGCCCAGGATGGCCGCCGGGCCGGTGTCCATGAGCAGAGCGCCCGGCACCTGCTCCTGCACCGCGCGCATGCGTGTCAGATGCGGCGGAATCTCGCGGTACGCCAGGGCGTCCAGCCGTCCGCCGCTGTCAATGAACCGCTCCCATTGGCGGAAGCGGAATCGGCGCTGGCTTTCGGTGAGGGTCTCGCCGTGATCCTGCACGGCGATGGCGAACAGCGCCGGCATGTCCACCTCAAACAGGGCCAGCGCCTGGCGGATGGCCGGCAGGTCCACGTCGCCCGTCTGGATGGGCAGGGCGTCGGCGGGCGCCTGGTCCACGATCTCAATCCCCAGCGCGCGCACCTCTTCGGGGTTGTCGCGGACGGTCTTGGCGGCCTCGGGCGTGGCGAAGACCCGCAGCCCGGCCCGGATGTGCTTCTTCATGGCCGACACGCACGGCCCGCCCCCCATGAGTTTCCCGTGCAGGAACACGTTCCTGCGGGCCTCGGTGGCCTTGCGGATGCGGCGGGCCACGATGGTCGTCTGCGAGGGCAGCACCAACTGGTAGCAGTTCTCAATGGGCTTGTCGGCGTCGTACACGAGGATGTCCTGCGTGCCGGCCCCGACGTCTATGGCCAGCAACTGGCGGTTGGATGATGTCAAAGGAGTCCTCCTCGCGGGATTGGCTTGCGTGCGCTCATTTGGTGTTGTTGGCGTCTATCCCCAGCACACGCGCCAGGGCGGGCAGCGTCGCGAACCAGAAGAAGCCGTCCTTGAAAAACGCCAAGAAGTGGACAGGCCCGACCCGCGTAACGTTGGCGTACTGGCCGTAGAGCGTGCCGAAGTTCACCAGCGCCACGATGAACGCCAGCAGCACGGTGCGGGCGTCGGGGCGAAACGCCTTCTGGATGACGTAGAAACTCGCCAGCGCGCCCAGCACCTCGCAGACCAGGAGCGTGGCGAAGATGGCCCACACGTTGGGATCGTTCTCCACGAAGGCCGAGGCGATCCCCGAGAACGGCGACGAGACGGCGGCCTTCAACTCGCCCGTGTCCAGCCACACGATGATCATACCCGCGACAATCAGCAGCGCCGCCAGCACGATCAGCGCGAATCCCTTCTTCATGTCCAAACCTCCCGCTCTTGGCATTGTGTCCGCGCCCGCCGCGTGGGCCTATCATACGCGCGGGCGGCCCAGGCTGTCAAAGTCGCGGGTGGGGGCGCGAACGCGCGCTGGAACCGAACTGCGTTTCCACTTGCTTTGACAACCCATGTCCCTACATGTATACTGCATGCCACATCGCCAGGGGATTCGCAGAGGAGGTTACCATGAGTTGGCTGGGGAAGGTTCTCTCTCCCTTTGACCCGCGCGCGCCAGAGGGGCGCAGGCGCCTCCTGATATTCCTGGGGGGCTTTGTGATCCTCGTAGGTATCGGCGTGGGCCTCATTCTGGTCTGGGACTACACCAATAGCCCCGCGTTCTGCGGGACACGCTGCCACACCATGCCGCCCGAATGGGTGGCTTACAACAACTCGTACCACGCGCGCGTCTCATGCGTGGACTGCCACATCGGGCGCGTGGGCACGCTGAAGGCCATCCAACTGAAGTCCACCCACGGCGGGCACCTCACCAGCCTTATCTTCAACAGTTACGAGCGGCCGATCTACGTGAAGTCCTTGCGCCCGGCGCGGGAGACCTGCGAGCGATGCCACTGGCCCGACGCGGTGTTTGACGACTCCGTGCGCCGCATCGTCCACTACGAGGCCGATGAGCACAACACTCAGCGCACCACGTTTCTCATCTTCAAGACGGGGGGCGGGACCGAGCGCTTTGGCACGGGCCGGGGCATTCACTGGCACATCATCAACAAGGTGTACTACATCGCCACCGACGACCTGAAGCAGAACATCCCCTGGGTACAGGTTGTGGATGAGGCAGGCAACACGACCGAGTACATGGACGTGGAATCGCCCCTCACCCCCGAGCAGATTGCCTCCGCCGAGAAGCGCCTCATGGACTGCGTGGACTGCCACAACCGCAGCGTGCACGATTTCAAGTCGCCCGACTCCATGTTGGATCGGGCCATTGAACTGGGCCGCATTAGCAAGAGCATCCCGTTCATCAAGCAGAAGAGTATGGAACTGCTGGACGCCCCGTATTCGTCGTTTGACCAAGCGATTCAGGCGATCGGGCAACTTCCAGCCTTCTACCAGGCCAACTACCCCGACTTCTACGCGAAGAACGCCGACGCGGTGCAGCAGGCAGCCGCCGTCGTCAAGGAGATCTTCCAGGACACGTACTTCCCGGACCTGTCCGTGGGCTGGACCACGCATCCGAACAACATCGGCCACAAGGATTTCCCCGGCTGCTTCCGCTGCCACAACGGCAAGCACATGAACGCCCAGGGCGAATCCATCCGCCTGCACTGCAACATCTGCCACACCATTCCGGTCGTGTCCAGCGAGGGTGTCCAGCCGAAGATTGCGGAACTGGGGAACTTGCTGCTATCGGCGCAGGAGCCGGCCTCTCACCTGGCGGCGAATTTCATGGCCGACCACCGTTTCCAGGCCGACAAGTCGTGCGAGGCGTGCCATGGCCCCATCCGGTTCGGCACGGACGACACGAGTTTCTGCAGCAATTCGGCGTGCCACGGCACCAAGTGGCCCGTGGTGAACCTGGACGCGGGATTCACGCACCCCATCCCGCTGGAGGGCAAGCATGCCCAGGTGTGGTGCCACGAATGCCACAACGGGGTCAAGAAGCCGCAGTACGTCTGCGCCAATTGCCACCAGCCGCCGGCGGGCCATTTCGCGGGCGACTGCGCCCAGTGCCACACGCCCGCAGGGTTCAAGGAGTCAGCGGCCGGCTTGCTCAGCAACGCCAAAGCCGTGCCTCACGCGATTGTCGGGCGGGAGCAGTGCCTGACATGCCACGCGTCGGCGATAAAGCCTGTGCCTGCGTCGCACGCAGGGCGGACGGACGAGACGTGCACCCTGTGCCACAAGCCTGGGGTGGTCAAGGAGTCGGAGAGCGAGGCGAAGGCCATCCCGCACGCGATTGTCGGGCGGGAGCAGTGCCTGACATGCCACGCGTCGGCGGTGAAGCCTGTGCCCGCGTCGCACGCAGGGCGCACGGACGAGACGTGCACCCTGTGCCACAAGCCGCGGAGTTCGTAGGCCAGGCGCTGTGCCATCTGGGTTACCGCTGGGCGAGGCGCATCGCTCGGCATGGCGAAGGGCGCCGCGTGTCTGCACCCCACGCTGGGAGCACGCGCGGGGGCGCGCCTATTCGGTGGGCGCCCCCGTGTAGCGGCCCTGGAAGGCCTCCATCAGCGCCTTGCGCTGTTCGGGCGACAGGATTTCTTCCTTGGGCAGGCCCCGCAGGAAGTCCTTCAGTTGCTTTTCGGTGAGCACGGGCACGTCGGGGTTCTGGACGCTCAATTCGGCCCTGGGCGACGAGAAGACCACGGCCCCGTGCACGGGCACCTCCACATCGGGCAGCACCCGCGCGACGAACTTCTGCGTTGCCTGCATCAGCGCCTGCAACTCGCGGGACGGGTTTCCCAGCGACTCGGTGCCGAAGAACGCGAACAGGCGGCGAAGAGTGAAGGGATGCTTCCACCGATTGCCGTTGACCAGGATGCGCCCTTCCTGCGACTTGACCAGGAAGACGATGACGCCCGACGGGCCCACGACCGCATGGGGCACCGGCCCGGTGTAGTTGAACAGCGTGAACTTGTTGCTGAAGCCCTTTAGCCCGCGCGTCAGCACCTGATCGGCGCGAGGCTCCTTGACCCACTGATTGGCGTTGTACACGCCGATGTTGGACACGGTGAACCCGATGACCAGGCACCCCAACGACACCAGGAACAGTTGCGGCGAGAACGACACCACAAACCCCACGAGGAGAATCAGCAGCCCGATGAGGCTAGCGCGCTTTCCCAGTTTGGCGCGTGAGGCAATCAACTGCTCGTCCGTTACGACTCTCATCTACGCTTCTCCCCCGGCGCCAAGGTGCTCGGCCACGCCGCTCTTGATTTGCTCCACGATTTTGCCGTTCACGGCGCGCTCGGCGACGCGGATGGCGTTGCAGATGGCCTTGGCGTTGGAGCGCCCGTGGGCGATGATCACGACGCCGTCCACGCCCAGGAGCGGCGCGCCGCCGTATTCGGCGTAGTCCAGGCGGTGCTTCACGGCGCGGAAGGCGGGCTTGGCCAGGAGCGCCCCCAGCGCCGCCACCTTGCGCCGCCGAATCTCCTCGCCGATGATCCCCAGCATGAGCGCGGCGGCCCCCTCGGCCAACTTGATGATCACGTTCCCCGTGAACCCATCGGTTACCACCACGTCGGCCATGCCGGCGGGGATGTCCTTGCCCTCCACGTTGCCGATGAAGTTCAGATTGCTGCCTTTCAGGAGTTCAAAGGCTTCCTGAACCAACATGCTGCCCTTCCCTGGCTCCTCGCCGTTGGACACGATGCCGACCCTGGGGTTGGGCACGCCCAGCACGCGCTCGGCGTAGATGCTGCCCATGATGCCGAACTGCTGCAGGTAGAGCGGCTTGCAGTCGGTGTTCGCGCCGATGTCCAGGATGAAGGTGAACCCCTTCTGGGTGGGGAAGACGGTGGACAGGGCGGGGCGCTTGATGCCCGGGATTCGGCCCAGTCGGAACAGGGCTGCCGCCAGCACGCCGCCGGAGTTGCCCGCCGACATGAAGGCATCGGCCTCGCCGCTCTTGAGCAGGTTCATCCCCACTACCATGGACGAATCCTCCTTGGCCTTGACCGCCTCGGCGGGATGCTCGTCCATCTCAATCACCTGGCTCGCGTGGCGGAATTGAACCCTTTCGGGGGGCAGGGGGTATTTTCCTAAAAGGGGCTTGACTTTGTCCTCCTGGCCCACCAGGATTACGTTGGCGGTGCCTTGGGCCAGATAGGCTTGCAGACCCTGGATGACCACTTCGGGGGCGTGATCGCCTCCCATCGCGTCCACTACAATTCTCATGGGGCGCCTCCTGGAGAGATTGCCCGGGAATCGGGCTACTCCATTGTAGTGGACTTTTGTCCAGTTGACAACTGGGCGCGGGCAGGATATAATGTTCTTTGACGCCCGCGTGGTGGAATTGGCATACACAGCAGGTTGAGGGCCTGTGCCGGTGACGGCGTGGAGGTTCGAGTCCTCTCGCGGGCACCTCACGCGCGACCGTTGCGCCTGCCTTCCAGACGGGGTTGCGCGCACCCCGGCAGGCAAAACAGATTACAAGACCTTGACAACAGCCCGCAAACCCTTTATAATGGGCTTTGTTGAGGTCATCACAATTCGGTCTATCCTGCGAGGATTGGAGTGCCAATGGGGGTAATCTCCAGTTGCTGCTCCAGCACAGGTTCGCTATCGTGCGCTACGACAGCGCAGTGTTGCCTGCCTCGCAGATTTTTTGTAACTTCTTGCGGCGAAAGGAGGTGATCGGAAACCCCAATCATGGGCGGCGGGGCGGCCCGCTGCCATCCACCGGACCCTGAGTGCAGTTGGAATCCCAGGACCTTTGGCCCCATGGGCCAACAACGTACAGGAGGAGAGGTGTTTATGAAAACGGCAAAGTACATCGGTTTGATCGTATTGGTGGCCATGCTGGCCAGCCTGTTCGCGGGCTGCGGCGGCGGTGGCGCGAAGACCATCAAGATCGCCATCATCGCCCCCATGACCGGCGACGTGGGCACCTTCGGCGCGTCCACCCGCGATGGCGCTGTCCTGGCCTTTGAGGAGTGGAACGCCAAGGGCGGCGTCCTCGGCAAGAAGATTGAGTGGGTAGTGGCCGATGGCCGCTGCGACCCCCAGGAGGCCCGCAACGCCGCCAACAAGGTGATTGACCAGGACAAGGTCAAGTTCATCGTCGGCGAGGTTTGCTCCAGCGCCTCCATCCCCGTCTCCGAAGTCGCCAACGAGAAGAAGGTGGTGCAGATCAGCCCGACTTCCACCAACCCCAAGGTAACGACCTTTGCGGACGGGTCCACCAAGCCCTACACCTTCCGCGCCTGCTTCATTGACCCGTTCCAGGGCACCGTGATGGCCAAGTTCGCTTTGGAGAACCTCAAGGCGAAGACCGCTGCGGTACTCCTGGACCAGGGCAACGACTACGTGCGCGGCCTGGCCGAGTACTTCCGCGATGCCTTTGAGAAGGGCGGCGGCAAGGTCGTCGTGTGGGAGACCTACACCAAGGATGACACCGACTTCTCGGCCATCCTGGCCAAGGTCGCCGACGCCAAGCCCGACTTCCTGTTCCTGCCCGACTACTACAACAAGGTGAACCTCATCGCCAAGCAGGCCAAGGAGAAGGGCATCACCTGCCCGATGGGCGGCGGCGATGGTTGGGACTCTGAAGAGTTGGATGTGGCAGCGGTGGACGGCGGCTTCTTCAGCAACCACTACGACGCCGCGGACCCGCGCCCCATCGTCCAGTCCTGGCTCAAGACCTACGGTGCCCGCTACGGCGGCAAGGTCCCCGATGCTCTGGCGACCCTTGCCTATGACGCGGCCAACATGCTCGTGACCGCCATCCAGCAGGCCGGCAGCGACGACCCCGATAAGGTGCGCGTCGCGCTGGAGAAACTGCAGTTTGAGGGTGTTTCCGGCAAGATCACGCTGGACAAGCAGCACAACCCGATCAAGTCGGCCGTCGTCATCTCCGTGAAGAACGGCAAGAAGTCCTACATGGCCACGGTGAACCCGTAGTCATTGCTGTCGCATTGCCTGCAGGGGGCGAACGCTGTTCGCCCCCTGCAACAAAAGAGCCAAAGCGCGCCTGGTGGCTCACAGCCTCTCAGAATCTCTGCTCAGGAGATTGAGCATGAATCGTACTTTGAAGTCCTTGGCCGTGTTCCTCGGAGGAATTGCCCTCGGGGTAGCAGCGGCCGGTCTTTTCTTGATTCTCAATTCCTCCATCACGCCGGAGGAGATGCAAGCCTGGGACAAGGACGGCATAGTCCCGGGCCTCGTGATGCAGGCCGGTTCCATCGGTTTTGGCGTGTGGTTTCTGTATCTCGTGGGGCTGGTTACCCGCGCCAAGGTGCGGAAGATGCCCGGCGCGGGGTTCGGCAAGATCGCCCGTGCGGTCGCGGGCTACGCACTCATGATTCTGCTGGCCATCTGGTTCCTCTGGCGGATGTTCATCCAGCACCCCGAGGGCGTGCTCATCAACCCCACCCTGTTTGCCCAGTACGTTGTGGACGGCATTCGGCTCGGCTTTGTGTACGCGCTTATCTCACTGGGCTACACGATGGTGTACGGCATCGTGCGCCTCATCAACTTCGCCCACGGCGATGTGTTCATGGTCGGCGCGTTCACGAGTTTCTACGCCATCAAGGCGATGCGGCTGCACCTGCTGCCGGCGCAACTGTTCCCATCCCTCTCGCCGTGGGTGGCCATCACCATCGGCACAGTCCTGGTGATCATCTTGTCCATGGTCGTGTGCATGCTTCTGGCCGTCGTCATTGAGCGCGTCGCCTACAAACCGCTGCGGAACGCGCCGCGCATCGCTGCTCTCATCACCGCCATCGGCGTCTCATTCTTCCTGGAGTACTTCTCGTCGCTGCCCGAAGTCTTCACCTCCAACTACATTATCTACGAGCAACCGTTCAAGGTCGTCAGTTGGAAGATTTTGGGCGTGCAGATTTCCAACGTAACGATCATCATCATCCTGGTTTCCATCCTGTTCCTGCTGCTGTTGCGCTGGATCGTGTACGGGACCAAACTGGGCAAGGCCATGCGCGCCACATCGTGGGACAAGCCCACGGCGCGCCTGATGGGCATTGACGTGGACGGCGTGATCACCAAGACCTTCGCCATCGGCGCGGCGCTGGCGGGGGCGGGCGGCGTCCTGTACGCCATCGCCTACCCGCAACTCATCGTGTTCATGGGCATCATGCCCGGCCTCAAGGCTTTCGTGGCGGCGGTGCTGGGCGGCATCGGCAACCTGAACGGCGCGTTCGTGGGCTCCCTCATCATGGGCCAGGCCGAGATGCTGAGCGCCGGCTACATCCTGACCCCCATGCGCGACGCCATCGCCTTCACCATCCTCATCATCGTGCTCATGATTCGGCCCACCGGTATCTTCGGCGAACCGGAGGGCGAGAAGGCGTAGGTGCGCGGTGAGTCTGGGGGTGGCGGGTTTCCGCCGCTGCGCCCCGCGCGTTCCATGAGGACAGTTCTCACAAGAAATCGGCACACCGGAGACGGGTTATGAAGAAAAGAAGGCTTGAGTTTCTCGGAGCATCCTGGCTCTTTTGGGTTGGAGCCATCGCCGTGTACGCGGTGGTCCAGGTGCTGTTCAGCACCAACGTGATCACCGACTACATGAAGACGGTGATCCAACTGGGCTGCGTCATGGCGATTGTGAGTTTGGGGCTGAACCTCATCTACGGGTTCAACGGCCAGTTCTCCCTGGGCCAGTGGGGGTTCTACGCCATCGGCGCCTACGCCTCGGCGGACATCACGTACCGCTACGCGGCGAAGGTGAGCATCCCCCTGGACTTGGGCTTCGCCACGTTTGACGCGGGGAAGATCGCCATCTTCCTGGTGGCCATCGCGTTCGGCGCGCTGCTGGCCGGGGTCATCGCCTACCTGTTCGGCCTGCCCGTGCTGAAGATGGGCGGCGACTACTTCGGCATCGCCACGCTGGGGTTCACCATCGTGGTCAAGGTGCTGGCCGACAACACGGACACCATCCTGCCGTTCCCCGAGATGAAGGGCGCGCGCGGGATGGTGGGAATCCCGCGCCTGACGACCTGGTTCTGGTCGTTCTTCCTGCTGGTGTTGTGCATCATCATCCTGCGCAACATCCTGCACTCGTCCACGGGGCGGGCTATCGTCTCCGTGCGCGAGAACGAGATCGCCGCCAAGGCCATGGGCATAGACACGGTGAAGTACAAGACGCTCTCGTTCGTCATCGGGGGCATCTACGCGGGGCTGGCGGGCGGCATCTACGCGCACCTGTACGCCTTCCTGCACCCCAGCCTGTTCCACTTCATCAAGTCCTTTGACCCGATGATCATCGTCGTGTTCGGCGGCCTGGGGTCCATCACCGGCACCGTGGTGGCCGCTTTCGCGTGGGCGCTCTCGCTGGAGGGGCTGCGCATCATCTTACCCTCCGGCGCCGAGGCGTGGCGGTACATCATCTACCCCGTCGCGCTTCTGCTGATCATGCTCCTGCGGCCGCAGGGCCTGCTGGGCGGCGTAGAATGGGGGTTCCTCAAGCCCATCCAGTGGCCGCGTCGGAAGTTTGACACAGGCGCGCCCAAAGTGGAAACCGCTGGTCAGGAGGCAGTGTGATGGGCCCATTGTTGCAGGTAGAACGGTGCACAAAATACTTCGGCGGCTTGCGCGCGGTCTGCAACTTTGACATCACCGTCAACGAGGGCCAACTTGCCGGCCTCATCGGGCCCAACGGCGCGGGCAAAACGACCGTCTTCAACATGATCACCGGCCTGTACACCGTAACCGATGGCGACATCCTGTTTGACGGCAAGAGCATCGTCGGGATGCAGCCGCACGCCATTGCGCAACTGGGAATCTCGCGCACCTTCCAGAACATCCGCCTGTTCCCTAACCTGACGGTGCTGGACAACGTGCGCACGGCCTACCACACCCACGCGGGCTATGGCATCCGCGACGCCATCTTCCGCACGCCGCACTTCTGGCGCAAGGAGCGGGAACTCACCGAGCGCGCGCAGGAGTTTCTGGCCGTGTTCAACCTGGCCGACCGCCAGGACGTGATCGCCAAGAACCTGCCCTACGGCGAGCAGCGGCGGCTGGAGATCGCCCGCGCCCTGGCCACCAACCCTCGGCTGCTCCTGCTGGACGAACCTGCCGCGGGGATGAACCCGAAGGAAGTGGCCAACCTGATGGACTTGATACACTTCATCCGCGACAAGTTCTCGCTCACCATCCTGCTCATTGAGCACCAGATGCGCGTGGTCATGGGCATCTGCGAGGAGATCACCGTCATGGACTTCGGCGAGGTCATCGCGCGAGGGACCCCCGCCGAAATCCAGAACAACCCGCGCGTCATTGAAGCCTATCTGGGCCGCGGCGCTGCGGCCAGACTCGGAGGGGTACGGTATGCTTCTTGAAGTGGAAAACCTCCACGTGTACTACGGCGCGATCCACGCCCTTCAGGGCATCTCGTTCCATTTGGATCAGGGTGAAATCGTTACCCTCATCGGGGCCAATGGCGCCGGCAAGTCCACCACGCTGAACACGATTTCGGGCCTCCTGCGCCCGCGCGAAGGCTCCATCCGCTTCAAGGGGCAGGAGATCACCAAGATGCGCGCCCACGACATCGTTCGCCTGGGCATTGTCCAGGTGCCGGAAGGCCGCAAGATTTTCGCGCCGCTCACCGTGGCCGAGAACCTGGACATGGGCGCCTACACCCGCACCAACCCGGCCGAGATCGCCCGCAGCCGCGAGCGCGTCTTCGCCTCGTTCCCGCGCCTGAAGGAACGCCTGAACCAGTTGGGGGGCACGCTCTCCGGCGGTGAGCAGCAGATGCTGGCTATGGGCCGCGGACTCATGTCCCGCCCCACGCTGCTCCTCCTGGACGAGCCTTCCATGGGCCTGGCGCCCATCCTGGTGGAGGAAATCTTCTCCATCATCCAGGAGATCAACTCGCAGGGGACCAGCATCCTGCTGGTGGAGCAGAACGCCAATATGGCCCTGTCCATCGCGCACCGAGGCTACGTGCTGGAAACGGGCCGCATTGTCCTGGAGGGCACCGCCCAGGAACTGCGAGACAACCCCCAGGTCAAGAAAGCCTATCTGGGCGAAGCGTAGTTTCACCGGAATTCACACCCGCGCCCCGGTGAAACAGCCGGGGCGTTTTTTGTGGAGCCAGGCATGGCCGCAACATTGGAACTCACGGAGAGCACGTACCTGATCCCGTCGGGGTCCAACACGGGCCTCATCGTCGCCGACGGCCGGGCGCTCATCGTGGACGCCGGGCTGGACGCCGACACGGCCCGCCGCGTGGCCCGGGCGCTGGCCGAGTTGCAGGCGCGGCCTGTCGCGCTGCTCCTGACCCACGCCCACGCCGACCACTTCGGCGGGGCCAGCGCCATCGCAGAGCGTTTTGGGGTTCCCGTGTACGCCCCCGCGCTGGAGGCGGCCATCGTGGAGAACCCGTACCTGGAGCCGCAGTTTCTGTTCTCGGGCGCGGCGCCGGTGCCCGAACTCCTCGGCAAGTTCACGTTGGCTGCGCCGTGCCGCGTGAGCGCCATCGTGGAGCCAGGGCCGCTGGACGTGGCGGGCATCCCGGTGCAGGTTGTGGCGCTCGCCGGCCACGCGCCCAACCAGGTGGGTTACGGCTTCGGCGGGACGCTGTTCTGCGGCGACGTGTTCTTCCCGAGCGAGACGCTGGCGAAGCATCCGATTCCGTTCTGCGCCGATGTGGCCCGCGCGCTGGACGCGCTCCAGCGCCTGCCCGAGATGCCCTACGGCTGCTTCGCGCCCGGGCACGGGCCGGCCCTCACGGACCCCGCCGCCGAGTGCCGCGCCAACGCCGAGCGCCTTCGCGCCATCGCCGACATCATCCTGCAAGCGTGCGCGGTCCCCACATCCACCGGCGACCTGGTGCGGGCGGTCATGGATGGCCTGGGCGCGACGCTCAACCAGATCGCGCAGTACTGCCTGGCCCAGACGACGGTGCTGGCCTGCGCCGCCTGGCTCCGCGCGCAGGGCCGCCTGGAGGTGCGTTTCGCCGACAATCGCATGCTGTGGGCGCAGACGATGGCGTAGGCGGCCCGTGCCCCGCCTTGGCGGCAGGAGGCATCGCTGCCTGCGGGGAGCCGCGAGACTGCCCGAAATGCTTGACAACAGCGGGGAATGTGGTATACTTGGTACGCGTCTCGGGTGCGTCGGAAGGCCCAACTCGGCACCCCTTCACTGGCATATTGGGCTATGGCCCCGATGACGCGGTCTCCTCGTCGCAACGGTGCGGCACTCACCTTGGTGCGCCGGTTCTTGTTTGGATCGGAAACCAGAATGGAGTTCTGGGACACAACGGCGTTCCCGGCATTTGTGGGAAGGAGGTGATGCCCGGAAGTTACCGCGATGTCTCAATGCAACAGGTACACCCGTTCAGATTTGTAGAGGAGGAGAGACAGCATGTTCGGCAAACACAAATGGCTAACCATCCTGATTGTCGTCGCCACGATCGCGACGATGCTCGGGGCCTGCGGCGCGAAGCCGGCACCCACGGCGCCCCCGCCATACCAGGCCAAGCCCACGCCGACCCCAGAGCCGACGGCGACGCCCGAGCCAACCAAGGCGCCCATGAAGATCACGGTGGCGACCGACGCAACCTGGCCCCCGTTTGAGTTTGTGGACGAGAAGACCAAAGAGTTCGTCGGGTTTGACATTGACCTGATGAAGGCCATCGCCGCCGAAGCCGGGTTTGAGGTGGAGTTCGTCAACGTGGCGTGGGACTCGCTCCTGGCGGGCATGGCCACGGGCCAGTACGACGCCGCCTGCTCGGCGATGACCATCACCGAGGAGCGCAAGAAGCAGTTTGACTTCTCGGATCCGTACTACAACGCCGGCCAACTCATCGCCGTGCGCGCGGACGAGACCCGCATCAACGGCCCGGCCGATTTGGCGGGCAAGGTCGTGGGCGCGCAACTGGGCACCACCGGCGCCATTGAGGTGGGGAAGATTCAGGGAGCCACGCTGAAGAACTACGACACCGTGGACCTGGCCTTCCTGGACCTCATCAACGGCCAGATTGACGCGGTCGTGGCCGACAACCCGCTGGTAACCGGCTATGTGGCCAAGTACGCGGGCAAGATCAAGTCCGTGGGCAAGCCGTTCACCGACGAGTACTACGGCATCGCCGTCCGGAAGAATGCGCCCGAAATCCTGGCCGCCATCAACAAGGGGCTGAAGGCCGTCATGGACAAGGGGCTCATCGCCCAGTTGGAGCAGAAGTGGCTGGCTGCGCCACCCGCGGCGGGAATCCCTGCGCCTGACCCCACGAAGAAGAGCCTGGTCCGGTACATTGAGAAGGTGGACGACTACACGGTCAAGATCTACCTGAACCGCCTGGATGTGGCCTTTGCGCAGAAACTGGCGTTCGGTGCTTTCGCCTTCCTCAGCCCGGAGGTCATCAAGAAGTACGAGGGTGGCGGAGACCTGTTCAAGAACCCCGTCGGCACTGGCCCGTTCATGCTCAAGGAATGGATTCCTGAGGACAGGATGACCCTGGTGCCGAACCCCAACTACTGGGGCGGCGCGCCCAAACTCAAGAATCTGGTGCTGCGCGTCATCAAGGAAGCGCCGGCTCGCCTGCTGGAACTCCAGGCCGGCACCATAGACGGGCTGGACAACCTGGCGCCGGACGACTTCCCGACCGCTCAGGCCGATCCGAACCTCCAGGTGTTCACGCGCCCGCCGTTCAACATCGGCTACCTGGGCATCAACCGCGCGCATCCGCCGCTTGACAAACTGGAAGTGCGCCAGGCCATCGCTCAGGCGATCAACAAGGAAGCGATTGTGAAGGCCCTCTACCCGCCGACGGCAATGGTAGCCACGCAGTTCATCCCGCCCGGAATCTTCGGGCATAGCGACAATGTCAAAGGCTGGGCGTACAATCCGGACAAGGCCAAAGAACTGCTGGCGAAGGCGGGCTTCCCCAACGGTTTCAAGACCACGCTGTGGGTCATGCCCGTGTCCCGCGGCTACTACCCGACCCCGGCCAAGGTGGGCGAGGCGATCCAGGCCGACCTGAAGAAGGTGGGCATTGATGCCGAGATTATCACCTACGACTGGGGCGTCTATCTGGACAAGGTATCCGCCGGCGAGGCTGACCTGTTCATGCTGGGCTGGATGGCCGACTACGCCGACGCAACCAACTTCCTGGATGTTCACTTTGGCAAGGGCGCTGACAAGTCCTTCGGTCCACAATTCCCCGAGATCGTTGACCTTCTGGACAAGGCGGCTGGCACTCTGGATGCCGCTGAGCGCCAGAAGATCTACGATCAGGCGAATGCGTTGATCCAGGAACTCGTGCCCATGGTGCCGATCGTGAACAACAGTTCCGGCCTCGTCTTTACCAAGGCGGTCAGCGGCATCAAACCGAGTCCCCTGAGCATTGAGGACTTCTCGGGCGCGACCGTGCAGGGGAAAGACACGTTGATCTTCGCCCATAGCGGGGATGCAGTCGGGTTGGACCCCTCCGACGAGACCGACGGTGAGTCGTTCCTGGTTACGAAGCAGTTGCTGGAAGGCTTGCTGGACTTTGAGCCAGGCACAACAAACGTGATCCCGAAACTGGCCGAAAAGTACGAAGTCTCGGCGGACGGCCTGGAGTGGACCTTCCACCTGCGCAAGGGTGTGAAGTTCACCGATGGCACCGACTTCAACGCCGACGCCGTCATCTTCAACTTTGAGCGCTGGTGGGACAAGGCCAACCCGTACCACAAGGGCCACACGGGCGACTTCTTCTACTGGGGCTACTTCTTCGGTGGCTTCAAGGGAGAATAACCCTGCCCTGTAGACCCGACCTCCGAGGCTCCCCGCGAGCCTCGGAGGTCTACTATCGGAACCTGGAGGCATGAGTGACACGGTATATTGCGCAGCGCCTGGTGCTTCTCATTCCTGTCCTGTTGGGCATCCTCGTGATTACGTTCTCCATGCTGCGCCTCATTCCGGGGGACCCCGCGCGGATCATGCTGGGCGAACACGCCACCGAGGAGTCCATCGCGCGGTTCCGTGAGGCAATGGGCCTGAACGACCCCATCCACGTGCAGTTCTGGCGGTACCTCACGAATATCCTCCACGGCGACCTGGGCCGGGCCATCCGCACCAACGAGAAGGTAACGGTGGAACTGATGCAGCGGCTGCCCGCCACCATAGAACTGACCTTCGGGGCGATGTTCCTGGCGTGCCTCATCGGCATTGTCGCCGGCATCATCTCGGCCTACTACCACAACACCGCCATTGATTTAGGCACGATGGTGGGGGCGCTCGTGGGGGTGTCCATGCCGGTGTTCTGGCTGGGCCTCATCTTGATGTACATCTTCGGGTTCAAACTCAAGTGGCTGCCGCCGTCGGGCCGCCTCACCGTGGGGGTGGAACTCCAGAGCCTGACGGATTTCTTCCTGGCGGGCGCGGCCGAAGGCACCTGGCTCTTCAAACTCAAGCCGGTTACGGATTTCCTGTCCAACTTCTACATCCTGACCGCCGTCCTCACCGGCAACGGCAAGGCGCTGTGGGATGCGCTGAAGCACCTGATTCTGCCGTCGCTGGCGCTGGGGAGCATCCCGGCGGCCATCATCGCGCGCATGACGCGCTCCAGCCTGCTGGAGGTGCTGGGCGAGGACTACATCCGCACCGCGCGGGCCAAGGGCCTCAGCGAGCGCGTCGTCCTCTTCGGCCACGCCATGAAGAACGCCTTCCTGCCGGTAATCACCGTCATCGGGCTGGAGTTCGGCTCGCTCCTGGGCGGCGCCATCCTGACCGAGACCATCTTCTCGTGGCCAGGGATGGGGCGGCTGGTGGTAGATCGCATCCTGGCGCGCGATTACCCGGTGGTGCAGGGCACCGTGCTGGTGATTGCCCTCATCTTCGTCTTCGTCAACCTGCTGGTAGATATTTCGTATGCGTACCTGGATCCGCGCATCCGGTACGGGAGTTAGGCCATGGCTGACAGGTCCGAACCCATCGCACCCACAAAACCCCGCGCGGCGGAATTGCAACTGCCACCGCAGACGACGCTGTACCTGGACGCGCTCCGCCGCCTGTTTCGCAACCGGCTGGCCATCGCCGGCATGGTCATCCTGGGCATCCTGCTCCTCTGCGCCATCTTCGCCGAGCAACTGGCGCCCTACGACCCGATTGAGCAGGAACTTCTGCTGCGCCGCCAGCCCCCGTCGGCCCAGCACTGGATGGGCGTGGACGAGGTGGGCCGCGACATCCTGAGCCGCATCATTTTTGGCTCCCGCATCTCGCTGCAGATCGGCATCGTGTCGGTGTCGCTGGCCATCATTGTGGGGGCGCTGCTGGGGGCCGTGGCTGGCTACAAGGGCGGCTGGGTGGACGATTTCATCATGCGCCTGATGGACATCCTGCTGGCCTTCCCGAGCCTGCTGTTGGCCATCGCGGTGGTGGCCATCCTGGGGCCGGGCTTGATGAACATGCTCTACGCCATCGCGTTTGTGTCCATTCCGGTGTACGCCCGCATCGTGCGCGCGTCGGTGCTGTCGGTGAAGGAGCAGGACTACGTGTTGGCGGCGAGGGCCATCGGCGTCCCGCCCACGCGCATCCTGTTCCGCAACGTCCTGCCCAACTGCCTGACGCCGCTCATCGTGCAGGGCACGCTGGGCATCGCCACGGCGATTCTGGACGCCGCGGGGTTGAGTTTCCTGGGGCTGGGCGCGAGGCCCCCGACGCCCGAATGGGGCGCGATGCTGGGACAGGGGCGCGGGTCCGTGTTCACCGCGCCGCACATCGTCATCTTCCCGGGTCTGGCCATCATGATGACCGTTCTCGGATTCAACCTGCTGGGCGACGGTCTGCGCGATGCCCTGGATCCCAGGCTGCGCATATAGTCTAGTCTTGAGGAGGAACGCGCGTGCCAGATGTAGAACGGCTAGAAAAGGTGATAGAGAAGAAGGCAGCCGTCGCGCCAGCGGAGCGGGAGCGCTTTGACACCTGGTGGTTTCTGGTCCTGGCGGTTGTGCTCGTCGTCGCCCTGCTCGTGTTCCTGAAGCCCAATCCGTTTCAGCGCATCGTGGTGTTCCTGCGCGACGGCATCTGGGTAACCATCCGCATTACCGTGATTTCGTTCGTCTTCATCCTCATCGTCGGCCTCATCGGCGGGTTGGGGAGGCTGGCGAAGAACTGGCTGATTCACGGCATCGCGTCGCTGTACGTGGAGATCATCCGCGGGATTCCCCTGCTGGTGCAACTGCTGTTCCTGTACTTCGCGTTCCCGCAGGTTCTGGACAGTGTCGGGGCCTGGCTACTGAAACTTTCGCCGTCGCTGCGCGGGGCCGGCCAGTACCTGGTGGACGTGAAGCCCGACCCGTTCGTGATGGCGGTGGCGGGCCTCACCATTTGCTACGGGGCCTACATGTCGGAAATCTACCGCGCCGGCATCCAGAGCATCTCCAAAGGCCAGATGGAAGCGGCCCGCTCGCTGGGCATGTCCTACTTCCAGGCCATGCGCTACGTCATCCTGCCCCAGGCGGTGCGGGTCATCCTGCCGCCGGTGGGCAACGAGTTCGTCGCGCTGCTCAAGGACTCGTCGCTGGTGTCGGTGGTGGCCGTGTCCGATATGACCCGCCGAGGGCGCGAGTTCATGTCCAGTTCGTTCATGTCGCTGGAAACCTGGACGATGGTCGCCTTGCTCTACCTGGTCATGACGCTGTTCGCGTCGCGGGTGGTGGCGTACATAGAAAGGAAGACAGCCTTTGCAAAGTGAGATTATCGTCATTCAGGGAGCCGTAAAACGATTCGGGCGCGTGGAGGCCCTGCGCGGGGTGGATTTGGTCGTCCACCGCGGCGAAGTGGTCGTCATCATCGGCCCCAGCGGGTCGGGCAAGTCCACGCTCCTGCGCTGCATCAACCATCTGGAAAGCCTGGACGCGGGGTGTATCATCGTGGACGGCATCCCGCTGACACAGGCGGAGAATATCAACAAAGTGCGCGCCGAGGTGGGCATCGTCTTCCAGCAGTTCAACCTGTTCCCGCACCTGACGGCGCTGGAAAACATCACGCTGGCCCAGCGCATCGTGCGCAAGCGCACGCGCGAGGAAGCGGAGCGCATCGGGATGGAACTCCTGAAGAAGGTGGGCATTCCCGAGAAAGCCCACGCCTACCCGGCCCAACTGTCGGGCGGGCAGCAGCAGCGGGTGGCCATTGCCCGCGCCCTGGCCATGCAGCCCAAGATCATGCTATTTGACGAGCCGACGTCGGCGCTGGACCCGGAGATGATCAAAGAGGTGCTGGATGTGATGCTGGCCCTGGCGAAAGAGGGGATGACGATGGTGGTGGTGTCGCACGAGATGGGGTTTGCGCGCGCCGCCGCCGACCGCATCATCTTCATGGACGGGGGCGTGATCGTGGAGGAGACCACGCCCGAACTCCTGTTCACCGCGCCGAAGCACGAGCGAACCCGCCTGTTCCTCAGCAAGATTCTGCACTAGCGGGCGGGGCAGCCCCGCGCCCTATCGGGCGGTACTCCGGCGGCTAGGGATTGCCACCGCATAGGTGCGACGCACTTCCGAAAG
>DAOTVT010000151.1:0-15176 GCA_034436295.1 Anaerolineae bacterium
GCGCTGCCCTTCCGAGGAGGCACTATGCCAGAACAAATCCGCATTCGCGACGACTTCCAGATAGGCGAGACGGCATCGTTCTCCAAGACCATCACGGAGTCGGACATCTACACCTACGCCGGCCTCAGCGGCGACTTCAACCCCGTCCACGTCAACGCCGAGTTCGCCCAAAAGACCCGTTTCAAGGAACGCATCGCGCACGGGATGCTCACGGCCGGGCTGATTTCCGCCGTCCTGGGCATGAAACTCCCCGGCCCGGGAGCCATCTACCTGAGCCAGCAGATGGAGTTCCTGAAGCCAGTGCGAATCGGCGACACCATCACGGCCACGGCTGAGGTGCAAGCCTACAACGCGGAGAAGCGCATCCTGACCCTACGAACCACGTGCACCAACCAGCGAGGCGAGCCGGTCCTGGAAGGGCGCGCAGTCGTCATGATGGATCGTATCTAGGCCCTGTGCGGCCTGCGATGTTTCGCTTTCGGATACGTTGCCCCTGCCAATGCGAGCACTGATGGAGGGAGGAGGTGAGGCCAATCCAAGTGAACGTGCGACGACCGGCACATGCAGGTAACCAAAGCCCATGTATTTCTTGAGGAGGAAAAGAAAGATGAAACGCCTGTTCAGTGTTCTGACAGTCCTGGCTCTGCTGGGCATGGTGTTGTCCGGATGCGTGCAGAAGGCCACGCCCACAGCCCCGCCGCCCTACCAGGCCAAGCCCACGCCCACACCGGAACCGACGGTGCCGCCCACGCCGACCGAAGCCCCCAAACTCGGCCCGGTCCTGAAGATCGGTCAGATCTCCATGCTCTCGGGCGTCATGGCGCTCTACGGCCAGCAGCAGGTGCGCGGGTTTGCCCTCGGTCTTGAGTATGCCTCGGGCGGCAAGAAGGACGACCAGGGCCGCTGGATCATCGCCAACCGCCCGGTGGAAGTCATCACCCGCGACGACGAAGGCAACCCCGAGAAGGGCGTGCAACTGGCCCGCGAACTGATTGAGAAAGAAGGCGTAGAAATCCTGCAGGGGCCCGTGAGTTCGGCGGTGGCCGCGGCGCTCACGACCGTGGCGCTGGAGAACAAGATCATCCTCATGGTGGACCCGGCTGCGTCCGCCTTCATTACGGGCGAGTACTTCAACCCCTACGTCTTCCGCACCAGCCGCACCAGTTTTGACGACACCCTCGTCATCGCGAAATACCTGGTGGAAAACGTGGGCAAGACGTTCGCGCACCTGGGCGTGGACAACGCCTTCGGCCGTGGCAGCGGCGCCGCCCTGGCCTACTCCGTCGCCAAATTCGGCGGCAAGGTCATCGCCGACATCTACGCCCCGCTGAACACCACGGACTTCACGCCGTACATCCAGCAGGCGATGGATTCCGGCGCCGAGTGCCTGTTCCTCACCTGGTCCGGCACCGGCTACGTAACCCTGTTCCAGCAGTTGGGCGACCTCGGTGCGCTGGAGAAAATGCGGGTCGCGACAGGCTTCGGCGACAACGCCTCGTTCGCCGCGGTCTACGGCGCTGCCGTCGGCCAGATCGGTCTCAACGTCTACCACTACACGGTCCCGAAGAATCCGGTGAACGACTGGCTTGTCAAGCGGCACCTGGAAGAATACAATGAGCCGCCAGACCTGTTCACCGCGGGCGGCATGGCGTCGGCCATCGCCCTGGCCAAGGCGCTGGAGAAGACCGGCGGCGACACCAGCGGCGACAAGATGATCGCTGCGCTGGAAGGGCTGATGTTTGAAGGCCCCAAGGGCACCTACTACATCCGTCCCGAGGACCATGTCTGCCTGCAGCCGATGAACATCCTGAAACTGGTGGACATCAACCCGCCGAAGGATGAAAAGGGCCGCCCGACCTACAAGTTCTTTGAGACGGTGTACGTCTCCAAGTACGACGAACTCGGCGTGCCCTGCACGTTGACCGGCCAGTACGCTGCCCGCTGCGGCAATCTGCCCCGGATCGGACAGTAGTCCGTCGCCTACAACAGGGGGGCGCGGCAATGCGCCCCCCTGCCCGGCTCCCACCACGAGGGACAGAGCCAACGTCCAGAGGCGGCTGGCCCAGCATCCGTAGAGAAACCGCTCGTCAGGAGAAAGCGATGACAGGCGAACCCGAAGAGCGCGAGGTTGTCCTGGAAGCGCGCAATCTGCGCAAGGAGTTCGGTGGCCTTGTGGCGGTGGACGACGTGAGCCTTCAGGTGCGGGCGCGGACGCTCCACTCCATCATCGGCCCCAACGGCGCCGGCAAGACGACCCTGTTCAACTTGCTCAGCGGCACCATGCCCCCCACCCGCGGATCCGTGTTCTTCAAGGGCCGCGACATCACCAACCTGCCGCCGCATCGCATCGCGCACCTCGGCCTGGGCCGCACCTTCCAGATCACCAATATCTTCCCCAACCTCACCGTGCTGGAAAACGTGCGGCTGGCTGCTCAGGCCATGGGCCGCCACAACCTGCGCCTGCTCACCCACTCGGACAAATACACCCAATACCTGGAACAGGCAGCACACGTCATTGCCCAGGTGGGGCTGCGTGGCCGCGAGTACGCCCTGGCGGCGAACCTGCCCCACGGCGACAAGCGCAAACTGGAACTGGGTATCATGTTGGCCGGCAACCCCGAGGTGCTCCTGCTGGATGAGCCGACGGCAGGCATGTCGTCCGAACAAGTCCCGGCCTTGTTGGAGATCATCCACGATA
The DNA here is from genome assembly GCA_034436295.1 of Anaerolineae bacterium. Taxonomy (GTDB): domain Bacteria; phylum Chloroflexota; class Anaerolineae; order DTLA01; family DTLA01; genus DTLA01. The sequence continues at coordinate 2,699 of DAOTVT010000151.1, forward strand.
TTCTCAAATCGGGAAACCGCACGATTGTCCTGGTAGAGCACCGCATGGACATGGTGATGAGCATCTCGGACTACATCACCGTCATGCACCAGGGGCGAGTGCTGGCCGAGGGGACGCCGCGCGAAATCGCGTCCAACGAGGCGGTGCAGGCCGCCTACCTCGGCGCGCTCTACGGCGATTTGACTGCGCAAGCGGAGAAATAGCATGGATACGATCCTGCAAGTAGAGAATATCCACACGTTCATCGGCCAGTTCCACATCCTGCAGGACGTGTCGCTCAGCGTGGAGCGGGGCAGCATCACCGTGCTTCTCGGCCGAAACGGCGCGGGCAAGACCACAACCCTCAAGTCCATCCTGGGGCTGACGCCGCCGAGCCAGGGCCGCGTCGTCTTTGACGGGCAGGACATCCGCGGCAGACGCGCCTTTGAGATCGCCGCGATGGGCATCGGGTACGTCCCCGAGCACCGGGCCATCTTCCGCGACCTCACCGTCGCGGAAAACCTGAAAATCGCCGAGCGGAAACGCGGCGACCTGGACCGAAAAGCCGACTTCATCTTCGGCCTGTTCCCGGACCTGAAACGCCTGTACCGCCTGCCGGGGAACCACCTGTCGGGCGGGCAGCAACAGATGCTTGCCATCGCCCGCGCGCTGGTGCCCGACAACAAACTCCTGCTCATAGACGAGCCCAGCAACGGTCTGGCCCCGGTCCTCATTGAGCAGATGATGGAAGCCATACGCGGCCTGAGCGCGACGACGACCGTGCTGCTCGTGGAGCAAAACTTCATCATGGCCAGCCAGTTGGCGCAGGCCTACTACATCCTGGACGACGGAACGACGGTGCACAGCGGCGCGATGGCCGACCTGGTGAAAGACAAGGCGCTCATCCACCGCTATCTGGGCGCTGTGGCAGAATCGGTCGGAGGTGAACGGTGAGGCTAACGGCGATCTGGAAATCCGGCAAGGTGTATATCATTCTTCTCGTCGGCCTGGTCGTCCTGAGCGTCGTGGGATGGCGCAGCATGGGCCAGCAGTCCTTCGTGCGCACGGCGCTGTCCGGCCTGACGCTCGGCGCGTTGTACTTCATGGTGGCGGCAGGACTCACCATCATCTTCGGCCTGATGGACGTGCTGAACTTCGCCCACGGCGCCATGTTCATGATCGGCGCCTACGCCGGCTGGCAGTTCTACACGAACCCCACATTCCTGTTCGGCCTGGCCCCGCTTGTATTGGCCCTTGTCGCCGGCATGGTCGTTACGCCGCTGATTCAGCCGCTCGCCATCCGCTGGACTATCCCGCCGCACTGGCGGCAGAGGTTGCGTGCCGCCCTCGTTGTCCTGGCCGTCGTCCTCGCCATCGTGGGCCTTCTCGGGCTGGACGTGCGCGGCCTGGCCAAGACGGCGATGGTCGCCACCATGGTGGACCCGCTGGCCGAGGCCACGCCCCAGGAGCCACTGGCCGCGTTCTGGCGGCGACCCGTGCTGTTCCTCCTGGCGGGCTTGCTCATCGCCCTGGCCCAGGCGCGCCCCGGCGACCGGACGCAGGTCGTGCGGCGCGGCGCTGCGCGGCGGAGCATCGTGGCGCTCCTCGGCTTCGCGCTGCTGACGGCGGCGGCGACGCTCGCCCGCGAATCCGCGGCGATTGCCGTGCTGAAGATGAACGCCGACGTGCGGTTCTTCCTGTCCTTGGCGGTGGGAGCCCTCATCGGCGCGGCCATCGGAGGCGCTATTGAGATCAGCCTGGTACGGCCCCTCTATGTGAGGCCCACCTTCCTCATCCTCGCGACGATGGGCCTCTCGTTCGTCCTGCGCGAGTTGACGCAGTTGCTGTGGGACCCTCTACCGTATGCCATGAGCCGACCCCCGCTTTTCTCGCAGCCCGGCAAAGCCGCTTCCATCCTGGAGTGGTTTTCTACGCACACCCTGACGGTGGAAATCCTGGGCGTAACGTTCCCCAGTTACCGATTGTTCATCATCGCGCTGGGGTTGGCGATGTTCGTTTTGCTCATGATCGTGATGAACTATTCGCGCCTGGGCATGACCATCCGCGCCGGCGTGCAGGACCGCGACATGGTGGAGGCGTTGGGCATCAACGTGCGCCGCGTCTTCACGCTGGTGTTCGCATTGGGCGCGGGGCTGGCGGCGCTCGGCGGCATCGGGGCTGCGCCCTTCGCGCCGGTTGAGCCCGTCATGGGCGACCGCTTCCAGATGCAAGGCTTCATCACCGTAGTCATCGGGGGGATGGGCAGTTACAGCGGCGCGGCCATTGGCGCGCTGCTCTTGGGCCTGGCGCGCGCATTCGGCGACTTCCTGGCCCTCAAGTTCAGCCTGACCCCCGCCGTGTCCGAAGCCTCCACCGTCATCATCATGGCGCTGGTCCTCCTGTCGCGGCCCGCAGGGCTTTTCGGAAAGAAGGAGTAGGCCATGACATCGCATTCCAACTCACCGAAACGCATTCCCGCCGTTGATGCCGCGCTCCAGAGCCTGAAGCGGTCGCGCGGCCCGTTGCTGGTCCTAGTCGTGCTAATCCTGTTCCCGTTTGTCTTCGCCCGCATCACGGGCACATCAGTAAACGAAGGCCCGGCCAAGTACTGGCAGGGGCAACTCATCGCGGTGTTCATCATGGCCATCTTCGCCATGTCCTATGACTTGCTGCTGGGCTACACCGGAATCCTCACCTTCGGGCACGCGGCGTTCTTCGGCGGCGGAGCCTACACCATGGCGCTATTCCTCACGCATGTGGCGCCGCGCCTGGTCAAGACCTACCGCGTCAGCCTCCCCGGCGGCCTGGACATCACCGAGCCGACCGTGTTCCTAATGGCGATTCTCCTCGTGGTCGGCGTCTCGCTGGCGCTGGGGCTGCTGTTCAGCATCGTGTCGGTGCGCGTGAAGGGCGTGTACTTCGCCATCATCACGCTCGCCATGGCCGAGGCGATTCACATCCTGTCCAAAGCCACCGACTTCGTGAAGTGGACGGGGGCCGACGAGGGGCTTCACGGCGTGCCCGTCCCCGCCTGGATCAACCCCACCCAATACCGCCTGCGGTTCTACTTCATCGCACTGGCGTTCGCCGTGGTGATGTACTGGCTCGCGCGGCGCATCGTCAACTCGCCGACAGGCCGCATCTTCGTCGCGCTGCGCGAGAACGAGAGCCGCGCGCGGATGATCGGCTACAACCCCGCGCTGTTTCGCACCATTGCCTTCGTCGTGTCGGCCCTCATCGCGGGCCTGGCGGGGGCGCTCTTCGCCGTCTGGACGGTCAGCGCCACGCCGTCCATGACCTCGGCCGTTACCACCGTGAACGCCCTCATCATGACAATCCTGGGCGGGATGGGCACACTGGTCGGGCCGATGCTGGGCGCGGCGGTGCTGGAGTTCTTCGGCCAGTTCCTGTACCAGTGGTTTGGGGCGCGCTGGCCGTTGGTCTTCGGCATCATCTTCATCGTGCTGGTCATGTTCCTGCGCTACGGCATCGTCGGCACTTGGCGACTGCGGAGCGCTGAGTGGAAGCGGCGCTGGGCCCTGCGGAAGCAGCCCGCCGCGGCACACGACTAGCGACGCCCCCGCGACACCGACGCGCCGCCCAAAAAAACCGAGACAAATCGCCGCCGTGTGTGATGAATGTCACAGACGGCGACGCTCATCCGGTGTACAATCTGGGCGCACTCAATCTCAAATCCGGAGGAGCGTCTCATGAACCAACGAGCCCGCTTTCACCGCCTTCTCACAACGCCAGAAGGGCTCGCCTTCGTTGCCCTCGCATGGGTCGGATTCCTGCTTGCGCTGCTTGCGCTGCTGTCGGGCCCTTCACGGGCGCTCGGCCTCGTGCGCCTGCTGCCCATCACCCTGAGCGACGATCAACGGGTGGGGCGCATTATCCTGCTGTACCACAGTCTGGCAATCCCCTTCCTGGCGTCGCTGGTATATCTGACCATGGCGCGGATGGAGATTCCGCCGAAGATCGTGCAGGGAGTCAAGCCCGCCATCACCGCAGGCTTTCTGCTCACGAGCATCGGCGGGCTGACCTTCGGATACCTGGGCCGCAACTGGCTGTTCCACGGCATGTATCTCGTCGGCCTCAGCCTCACCTACTATGCTGGCGTCCTTCTGGCCATCGGCCTGTTGCCCCGCAAAGGCAGCCCTGAACGGCTGGCGCGGTGGGCATTCGGACTCGCGGCCATCGCCCTGCTGATTTCCGCCACCATCGGCGGCGCTATCGGATCGTTCTTCGGCAACGGGTTCAAGGCCGTGCTGGCCGAGGACATCATCCGCCAGGAACACGACATCTTTCAGCGCGGCGTGATCGCGCACCTGCACATCATGCTCACGCTGATTGACGTGGCGATCCTGCTGCTGGTCGCGCGCATCACGCCCATGGGCCAACGCCCGTCGCGCTGGGTGTACGGCCTGACGATCGTCGGCACCGTCATCGTGTCCCTTGCCACCTGGAGCGTCATTATCGGCCCGCTGGAGAAAGTGGCCCACAAGGTCATCAACGTCGGCGCGGCCTTCCTGCTGCCCGCGGGCATCCTCGTTGCGGTGATGGGCTTCCGCGCTCTGGCTCGCGAAGGCGGCCTGCTGCGCGATCCTTTTCGCCTGGGCCTCTACTGGTTCCTCATCTTCGTCAACGTCGTGGTTACCGTTCCCGGCGTTTACGTCGCCATGAACCTGGAGACCTACCGCCTGCCCGCCTACCTGGAGGTGGAGCGCACGATTGCCGTCGGCCACTGGCACGTGCTGGCGACGTTGTCCGCCGCCATGGGCTTTCTACTCGTGGCGCACGCGCGCCGTTCGCGAACGTGGGCGGCCCGCGTGAGCGCCTGGGGCATGACGCTGGGCACCTCCATGGCATTCGTGTTCATCATGCCCTACATGTTCCGCCAGCCTGGGGCCGCCGTTACATGGCCGGAACCCCTGTTTGAGGCGGGGATTGGCGTGGCCATGCTGTCGTTGGCCGTCTATCTGGTCGCCGAGATCGTCGCCTTCTTCCGCGGCTGGACGGTAGAATCCACAGGGAGCGACACGCCATGAGCGACCTGCACGACGTGCGAATCCTCGCCATCGCGTCCGGCCGTACCGCGCTCCTGCGCGACCTCGTGGCGCTCACGAAGCCCCGCCAGACGCTGCTGCTCCTCATCACCGGCATCTGCGCCTACGCGCTGACGCTCCCTGGCGCGATCCGCTGGGGAGAACTGGGGCTTGGAACCCTGGCGCTGCTGGCGGCCATCGCAGGCTGCACCGCGCTCAACATGGTCGTTGACCGCGACATAGACGCCATCATGCGGCGCACGGCGAGACGCCCCCTGGCCGCAGGCCACTTGCCGCTGTCCGTGGCGGTAGCCTTCGGCGTGTCGTTGTCCACCGCCGGGCTTGCCCTGGCGTGGGCACTGCAACCGCTCTTCGGGCTTCTTGTAACCGCGGGCTTCGTGTTGGATTTCGGCGTGTACACCCTGTGGCTCAAGCGCAGAACGGCGGCGTCCATCCTATGGGGAGGACTGTCCGGCGGGATGCCTGCCCTGGCAGGCCGCAGCCTGGCGTTGGGCCATGTTGACGCCATCGGCGTGCTGCTCGCCCTTGCGGTGCTCCTGTGGATTCCTGCCCACATCCTGAGCCTGTCCACACGCCACGCCGACGATTACGCGCGGGCGGGCGTGCCCGTCTGGCCCAACGTGTACGGCCTGCGCGCGACGTACCGCCTGATCGCCGGCGCGACGATGCTGAACGTCGCTGTGTTGCAACTGGCGGGGTTCCTCTTGCGCCTGGGGCCAGCAGTGCTCGCCGCGCTTGGAGCCTTCGGCGCGGCGCTCCTCGTGCTCGCCCTGGTGGCATGGGCCCGCCCGTCCGACGGCAACACCTGGCGCCTGTTCAAATTCGCCTCCGTGTACATGCTCATCTCGTTTGCGCTGCTCACCCTCGGAGCAGTCCTGGCGTAACCGGAACCCGACGTTGGGATGCGCGAGCGCCCCGGATACAGAGGCGTGCCGCGGACGTTGATTTTGACAAGCCTGCGCGACTTGAATAGAATAGTAAGCGAGGTTGCCGAGGTAGCTCAGTTGGAAGAGCACATCACTGAAAATGATGGGGTCCCCAGTTCAAATCTGGGCTTCGGCACCTTTGGGCGGAAGTGGCTCAGCGGTAGAGCATCTCCTTGCCAAGGAGAGGGTCGCGGGTTCAAATCCCGTCTTCCGCTCCTTTTGTTCCCCCGGGCGACGTAGCCAAGTGGCAAGGCAGGGGTCTGCAAAACCCCGACCGCGGGTTCAAGTCCCGCCGTCGCCTCCACAAGGCTGTCATCCTCATGGCAGCCTTTCTTTTTGCTTCGGCAGCAATCCCCCAACATGACGCGCGTCATGGTTTTTCCGGCCGAATTCCGCTATACTTGCAACGAATTCATTCACGGAGGAATGCCATGAGCGAGATGCCGAAACCCGGCCAGGTCGCCCCCGATTTTGAACTCCCGTCCGACCGCGGCGAGAAGATTCGCCTATCCGACTTCCGAGGCAAGAAGGTGGTGCTGTACTTCTACCCCAAAGACATGACCTCGGGATGCACCAAGGAAGCCTGCTCGTTCCGCGACAACTATCCGCAGTACGAGGAACAGGGCGCCGTGATCCTGGGCGTCAGTCCCGACTCGCCGCAAAGCCACGTGCGGTTCAAGAGCAAGTACAATCTCCCCTTCCTGCTCCTTTCCGACGAGGACCACAAAGTCGCCGAGCAATACGGAGTCTGGGGCGAGAAACAGATGTACGGCCGCGCCTACCAGGGCATCTTGCGGACCACATTCGTCATTGACGAAGACGGCAAAATCGCCAAGGTCTTCACCAAAGTAAAGCCCGAAGGCCATGGCGAGGAAGTGCTGGGGGTGCTGGCCGACTAGGCCGTGCTCACGGGTCCACCCGCCAGTTGGCCGGCTGCACCATCTCTATCCAGTAGCCCAGGCCGGGCGTCATCTGCTGCAACGGGTTCAGTTCCGGGGGCACCGTGAAGTCGTACAGCACCCACGGCGAATCCGGCCGATCGGCCCTGTAGGCATAGACCCGCACGTACTTCCCCGCAATGGAGGCAAGCGCATCGGATACGTTGCGCGCCCGAAGCGAAGGATAAGCCACCAGGTTGAGGCCGTTGATCAGCGGAATCTCGGTGGGGGTCGTGATGGCGAGGCCCGACACCGTGAGCGTGCAAGGGGCCGTCGCCCGCAACCATATCCCATAGCGCAGGTCCAGGTAATCCAGCCCGCCCGTCTGGCTTGCACTGCCCGCCTGGTACACTTTCCAGCGGGCGTAAGGGGCGAAGGCGTCGTACTGCATCACCATGTCGTAGTTGCCGGCAATGCTGGAGAACAGGCTGCCAGGCGTCGTGTCGCTGACGACCACGGGGATAGAGATCAAGTTCCAGCCCGTCTGCAACGGCCACGTGAACGTTACGACAGGCTCCGGCGTCGGGGTCGGCGTCGCCGTTGGCTCGGGCGTCGGCGTGGGCTGCATCCCGATCAGGCTGATGCCGGTGTAGTAGTGGCGCAGAATCTCGTCAAAGGTCGCGCCGCGCCTGGCCATGGCGATGGCCCCCTCCTGGCACATCCCCACGCCATGCCCCCACAGCCATGTGTACCCACACTCGCAGGCGACGCTGCGACAGTAGGGAAGCGCCTGCGCCCACACATCCTCGCTGTTGCGCGTGTGGCCGTCGCAGTGGCCGAAATAGAAGGCGCGGATGATGCTGCCGCGATACGTCGCAAAGACGCCGCGCGTCGCCTCAACGGCCTGGTCCGTTCGGGAAAAGCGAACGTTCTTCCAGACCTGACAGTGGGTGGTTGTGCAGACATTGGCGCCCTGCGCCGCGTGGTTCCAGGAGGTAACCGCGTAACTGCGCGCCGCCACCGCCTGCGCCTTCAGTGCCTCCATCGGCGCAGAGGGCGGCAACTCCTGCGGCACCACGCCCTTCACGTACTCCTCCAAATCCATCTCCACCACCTGGCCATCGGGCATGAGGACGCGGATGGAGGTCGGCGCGGACGCCATGGCTACATCAAAATCCGGAGACCAGGCCTGTTCCGGGGGAGTAACCATGCGACGGAAGAGTTCCTCCTCCTGCGCCGGCGTCGGGTTCGCGACGACCATGTCAAAGTCCACGCGGACGCTGCGGCCCACCAGCACGCGCACGCGCGTCTGCGACATGTCCAGATAGCCGGGGGCGCGCACGGCCACCGTCCACTCGCCGGGAGGCGTCGGCAGGCGATAGTAGCCGCCCGCATCGGTGTACGCGCCGCCTTGCCCGCCCTCCAGGTGCACGAAAGCGCCCGCAACGGGGCTCTCCGTCAGGATATCCCGCGCCTGGCCGAAAATGACGCCCCCCTCAACCGGCGGAGCCAACGCGACACCCGCGGCAGCGATCGGCGACGCGGCCCACGCGCCCGGCCCAGCCAGGAGCCACAAGAGGACTGCCGCAACAACAGCCCTGCGATGCGCGCCCATAGCGTTCTCCCTGGAGCAAAAACAGGATTCACACGAAGAAACGCGCCACCCCACCCGTCGGGTACGGGCGCATCAGTGGGATGCCGACTTGAGTATCCGAAACCGATTGGCCACCATGATGCCCAGCAGTATCCCGCCCAAGCCCACCAGCGAAGTCCAGCGAATGTTCTCGCCCAGAAGGAGCCACCCCCAGAACAAAGCGCCCACGGGGATGATGTACGTTACCAGCGAAGCCTGAACCGCGCCGCCGTGTTCCAGAATCCAGTAGTAGATAAGGTACGCAATGGCCGTGCCCACAAACGCGAGCGTCAGCGTGGCTCCCCAGGCGCGGAGCGAAGGCGCGAGGGCCAGCGGCCGCTCAAAGGCGAAGGCCAGCGGCACGGTGAGGATGAAGCCGGCCAGCAACATGCCCGTGGACAAAACCGCCGGCTCGTGTCCGGTCAGGTGCCGACGGGCGAACACCGCCGCGATGGCGTAACTCAGGCCCGCGCCCATGACGGCCAGGTCGCCGGCGATGTTGTGCACGATGCCCCCCCGAACATCGGGAGCCAGGAGCACCACGACTCCCAAGAAGCCGACGACCACGCCTGCCGCCTTGTACCAGTCCATGCGCTCATCCTTTGACCAGAAGTGCGCCAGGATCACAGTGAACAACGGCATCGTGCCCGTTAGGATCGCGGCCAACGCGCTAGAGATGTACAGTTCGCCCCAGTTGATCAGCCCGTAGGGGATGAGCGTATTGAACAGCCCCATGACAAATAGCGGTTTCCAGAGGGAGCGGCCCGGAAGTCGCCGCCCGCGCAGCAGCAGGAAAAGCGCCAGCAGCCCTCCGCCCAGGCCCGTGCGAAGGACGACGAACGTCAGGGGCGTGATCTCCGCCACGCTGACCTTGATGAACATGTAGGACGCGCCCCAGATGGTTCCCAGCAACAGCAACATGAATGCGTTCTGCAGTGGCATGTCAATCCTTTCGCCCTATGATGTAGAGTGATCGCCCTCGCGTTCCTCACCTGACCATCGTTACAGCCACACGACCATGGCCCAATAGCACAGCAGGCCCGCGACAATTCCCCAGCGCGGCGAACTGGGAGGAGCCCGCATGGACGATGGCGGACATGCCGGCCGTCTCTGCCGGCGAGGGGTTGACCGCCCGCGCCGCGACCCCGTACACCAGGTCGAATGCCACCACGCCCGGCACCAGAGGCAGCGCGTCGGAGAAGCCGCGTATCAGCAATGCGGTGCGATGCTTTGCGTCCATCAGGTGTCTATGATACTATTGCGGCGCAGCAGCGCCAAAACAGGCATGCGACAATCAAACCGCCCACAGGAGGCTCCGATGACGTCGGTTCTGCCCACCGAGAACGTGATCCTGATGGCCACGCTGGCGACGCTGGGAACCGGCCTGGCGACCGGCGTCGGCGCGCTCCCGGTCCTCATCACCCTGCGCGTCAGCGACAAACTGCTGGATGCCCTGCTCGGGTTTGCGGCGGGGGTCATGTTGGCCGCCACGGCCTTCAGCCTGCTCGTCCCCGCCCTGGAAATCGCCTCCGTGTGGACGGTAATGCTCGGCGTGCTCACGGGTGCGGGTTTCGTGGCGCTTGCGGACAGGTTCGTCCCGCACATCCACTTCATCTCCGGCCCCGAAGGACCCCCATCCTCGGCGCTGAGGCGAATCACGCTGCTGATTCTGGCCATCACCATTCACAATTTCCCCGAGGGCATGGCGGTGGGCGTTGCCTTCGGGCTAGGCGACATTCGGGCAGCCACCGCGGTCGCCATTGCCATCGGGCTGCAGAACATGCCCGAAGGGCTGGCGGTCGCCCTGCCCCTCGTCCGCGAGGGCTACACTCGCAGCAGGGCGTTGGCCTTTGCGCTGCTGTCGGGCGCGGTTGAACCCATCGGCGGCATACTCGGAGCGGCAGCCGTCGCCGTGGCGCACCCGCTCTTGCCCCTCGGTCTGGCCTTTGCCGCCGGCGCCATGCTCTACGTCGTCAGCGAGGAGATGATTCCGGAGACCCACCGCAAGGGGTTCGCCAAGGTCGGCACGACCGGACTCATCATCGGCTTCGTCGTGATGATGATGCTGGACAACTTGTTCGGATAGATGGGCGCCGACGAGGCCGCGACGCTATCCATCCCCGAGTCGCCGCGCCGCCCGCGGTCAGGGCCTCTTGCGCCCCGCCCGTGGCGCGAGCCGCGCAAACCAGGCCCCCGCCGCCTGGCGCATCTGCTCCGCCGCCACCCTCACCGACGAAGCGCCCGGCTCGTGCACCCACGACAGCGGGATTTGGGCGCTCCAACGCATCAAGCCGCCCAGGCCAAACAGCACCTGCTCTGGCTCCAGGCGCAGCCCCAGCAGCGTCAGTTGTGGCGGAAGGAATGCCCCTGAACCCAGCAACGTCAGCATCATGGCGAAGCCGGAGACCGCGCCGAAGATGCCCGAGTAGATTTGTCGTCGCTCCGCTGGCGCGATGGACAGAACGAAGTTGGAGGCAACCAACCCTGCTCCCGCCCACATGACGCCCGACGTCGCCGCCTCTATGTACAAGAACTCGTAGTTCCGGGGCGTGGCGAACAGCCACACCAGCGGGTTGATGCCCCCCATCACGATGGCGACACGCATCGCCGTCTTGTTGCCAAAACGGTCAATCAGCGTACCCCACGGCCGCACCGACAGGAGAGACGCCAGCGTCTGGACCATGCCATAAATCTGAATGGAGATGAGAGACATGCCCAGTTTCTTGATCATAAACACGCCCCAAAACGGCCCGCCGATGCCCACCGCCAGCATCCACCAGAACCCGTAGAAGAGCAACTTGCAGAAGTTCCTGTCGCGGAAGCAATCGGCCATGGCATCGCGGAACCGTTCCTGCTCAACGGGCTTGGGACGTTCGGGCTGGAGCATCAGAATGCGCGCGCTGATAAGCCCAAACCCCGCCGCGGCCGCCATAACCCCCAACAGCGCATGTGGCAGATGCCCCGGCGACAGCCAGTCGGCACCGCCCAGCGCCTTGGCCAGCGCACTGGCAAAGCCACTACGCCCCACATCAAACAGATCCACAAACGCGCTGAACAGGTAGCCCGTGGCCAGGCCCACCAGCATCAGGTATTGAGACCGAACCGCAAAGAACCGCCCGCGCCTTTCCAGTGGGATCAAATCCGAAATCCAGCCAATCCAAATATTCCCAGCGACGGCCTGCAACGATGTAGCGACAAAGAAGAGTGCCAGAAATGACCACATGGCCGCCTGCGCCGGCAGCAGGAAGGGAAGCAAGCCGTACACGAACGTGATGGCCCGCCCCCACGAGATGAGGGTTACCACCACGCCCTTGCGCGAAGTCATCTTCCGCGTGATGGCCGCGCCCAGGGGCTGGAACACCTGCGACAACTGCCCGATGGCCGACAGAACGCCGAACTGTAGCGGTGTCGCGCCCAGCATCACGGCGAATTTGGTGAGGAAAACGCTGCCGGGTGCGGCCAGGGTCGCGTACGCCTGCCAGAACATGCCTTCAATGATGGAAATCTGGGTAGCGCGGTGGATTTCGGTACTGTCGTCCATACATGTTCGTCCGATCGCATTCTCCACGGGCGCACCAGTGTACTCCTATCCGCATCGCCGCGCAAAACGGCACCTCCGGAGCCTATTACTGCACGCGCAATGCCCCTGCAGCCACGTGCCACGCACCTCGCAGGTACGTCGCAGGTGGCCTACATTTGTTCTCCGTTTGTGTGAATTCGTGTTATTCGTGGATGGCGGTCCGGCCTCAGGCGGGTATGGCAAGCCACCTCATGCATCTGTGTTGGCGGCCGAGGTGCGGCGCACTTCCGGAAGTGCGCCGCACCTCGGATACTTGCGCCTGGCCGCCGGCGGCCTCTGTTCGTGGATGGCTTTCCCCCATGGCCCCACCGCGAACCGCGCACAGTCACAAAGACGATTCAGCCCCCTCGGGTCGCGCGCCAGCGCGGTGCCAAACCCCCGCGCTACGGGGGCCAAGCCCCTTCGGGGGCTGGGGT
>DAOTVT010000152.1:0-25732 GCA_034436295.1 Anaerolineae bacterium
CCCAGATGGCCGGCCAGCACCATGCGCTTGAGCAGGGGCGGCGCGGCATAGCGGGGGTCCTTGAACTCCTCAAACATGACGTTGGCGATGTAGTAGGCCGTGTCCAGCCCCACGAAGTCCAGCAGCGTCAGCGGGCCCATGGGGTGGTTGCAGCCCAGTTTCATCCCCGCGTCAATGTCCTCCTTGGTCGCCACGCCGTTCTCCAGCGCGCGCACGGCGTCCAGCAGGTAGGGGACAAGGAGCAGGTTCACGATGAACCCGGGCGTGTCCTTGGCTACGATGGTGGTCTTGCCCAGCGACGCGCCGAACGCCTTGGCGGTCTCCAGCGTCTCGTCGCTGGTGAGAATCGTGCGCACCAGTTCCAAGAGCGGCATGACCGGCACGGGGTTGAAGAAGTGCATCCCCAGCACCTGGCTGCCGCGTTTGGTAACCGATGCCATCTCGGTGATGCACAGGGACGAGGTGTTGCTGGCCAGGATGGCGTGGGGCGGACAGATGCCATCCAGCGCGGCGAAGACCTTCTTCTTTTCGGCCATGTTCTCCACGATGGCCTCAATCACCAGGTCGCACTCGCCCATGGCGGCAAGATCGGTGGCGGGGACGAGCCGGGCCAGCGCCGCGTCCACCTCGTCCTGGGTCGCCTTGCCCTTTTCCACGGCGCGGGCCATGGACGCCTGGATGGCCTTCATCCCTTTGGCAAGCAGATCGTCGTTGATCTCACGGACAATGGTGCGATACCCCTTGCGGGCGCAGGTCTCGGCGATGCCCGAGCCCATCAGCCCGCACCCGACGACTCCCACGGTCTTGATGTCCATGTTTTCGCCTCCTTCGCCGAAAGTGATGGATTCGGCCCATTATACCACAGAATTCGCCCCGCTTCACCCAGATTTCACAGCACGCTCACCCGAGATTCACACCGCGCGCGGCGGTTCGGTGCTATGATGGCATTGGTGCGATTGTGGCCTATCCTGGCAGGAGAAGGGAAGTCCGATGGAAGCCTTGCGCGAAACGGGGATAGAAGTGGTTGCGAAGACGGGCAACGACACACCCACGGCGGCGCGGCGCGCGGTGTCCGTGGGCGGCGAGGACTTCACCCGCCTGTGCCGGTGGATGCTGCCGCGCGTGGAGGCGGCCCTGAACGGCGCGGTGCTCACCCGATCGTCGGAGCACCTGCAACTCCTGGCCGACAAGACCGTCGCGGTGTGCCGCCAGGCCGGGCTGAACCTGGACTCGGACACCTGGGCCGCGCTGCTCAAGCACCTGCAATCCGAACTGGTGGGCTACGGGCCCATTGAGCCGCTGCTGGAAGATGACACCATCACCGAAGTCATGGTCAACGGCCCCGATGAGGTCTACATTGAGCGCGGCGGCAAGATCACCCGCGCTGACGTTCGCTTCCAGGACGACGATCACGTGATCCGCGTCATCCAGCGCATCGTCCAGCCGCTGGGGCGCCGCATAGACCGCCATCACCCGATGGTGGACGCGCGCCTGCCCGACGGCTCGCGCGTGAACGCCATCATCCCGCCATGCGCCATTGACGGGCCGTCCATCACCATTCGCAAGTTCGGCAAGAAGAAGTTCACCGCCGAAGACCTCATCCGCCTCCAGTCGGTAACGCCGGAGATGATAGAATTCCTCAAGGCGTGCGTCAACTCGCGGCTGAACATCGTCGTGTCGGGCGGCACCGGTTCGGGGAAGACAACGCTGCTCAACGTGCTGTCGTCGTTCATCCCGAACGACGAGCGCATCGTTACGATTGAGGACTCGGCGGAACTGCGCCTGCATCAGACGCATGTGGTGCGCCTGGAGGCCGTGCCCGGCGAGGAGGACGGCACAGGGCGCGTAACCATCCGCGACCTGGTGCGCAACGCCCTGCGCATGAGGCCGGACCGCATCGTGGTGGGTGAGTGCCGGGGCGGCGAGGCGCTGGACATGCTCCAGGCGATGAACACCGGCCACGACGGTTCGCTGACGACGATCCACGCCAACAGCCCGCGCGACGCCATTGCCCGCATGGAGACGCTGGTGCTGATGGCGGGGATGGACCTGCCCGTGCGCGCTATCCGCCAGCAGATTGCCTCGGCGGTGGATTTGATTGTGCAGCAGGCGCGGCTGCGCGACGGCTCGCGCAAGGTCGTTCAGGTTACCGAGGTGCAGGGGATGGAAGGGGACACGGTCATCATGCAGGACGTGTTCGTGTTCCACGAACTGGGCATCGGCGAGGACGGCAAGGTCATCGGCGTGATGAAGGGCACCGGCATCCGCCCCAAGTTCACGCCGAAGTTGGAAGCGGCTGGGCACAAACTCGGCGGCGAGATCTTCCAGGCCGAGTATCACTACGGCGTCCAGGCCACCGCTGCCGCCGAAAAAGGGAACGGGAACGGAAACGGCCGACACTAGGGCGCGGCCGCGCCACGGGTTGGAATCCAGACGGGCCGCTCGCGGGAGGGCGGCCCGTCTCTGCGCCTGCGATTGGGCTATTTCCCCTTCTTGGCCTTTTCCCAGTCGGCCAGGAACCGCTGCACGCCCACGTCGGTGAGCGGGTGCTTGATGGCCTGGCTGAGGACGGCGAAGGGCACGGTGGCGATGTCGGCGCCGGCCAGGGCCGCCTGGGTGATGTGCAACGGGTGGCGGATGCTGGCGGCGATGATCTCGGTGTCAATTCCGTAGGTGTCAAAGATTTCCGCCAGCGTCTCCACGACCTCCATGCCCTCGTGGCCGGCATCGTCCAGCCGCCCGATGAACGGCGAGACGAACGATGCGCCTGCCTTGGCCGCCAGCAGCCCCTGATTTGCCGAGAAGACCAGCGTGGCGTTGGTGCGAATGCCCCAGTCAAGAGCCAGGTCGCGCGCTGTTTCAATGTCGGTGTCGCACTGGCCGAAGTAGGGGCAGCCGTCGCAGAGCGTGTCGGGATCTACGTCTAGTTGGGCGATGCGGTGGATGGCCTTGAGCCCCTCTTCGGTAACGGGCACCTTGACGACGACGTGGGGCGACCACTGGCCGATGATCTTGGCCTCTTCCACCATGCCGTCGGCGTCGGTGCTGACCACCTCGGCGCTGACCGGCCCCTGCACGATGTAGCAGATTTCCTGGGCCACCTGCTTGTAGTCGGCGCGGCCTGCCTTCATCATCAGGCTGGGGTTCGTCGTTACGCCGGACAGAATGCCCCACTCCGCAGCCTTCTTGATTTCCTCAATGTTGGCCGTATCCAGGAAGATGTCCATCTACGCTAACCTCCTCGTCAGTGTGGGGTCATTATAAGGCGGTCGGACGCGAAAATCAAGCGCGACCTGGCAACGGATTCGGTTCTGTTTTGTGCTCGTGAGCAAGGTGCGACGCACTTCCGGAAGTGCGTCGCACCTGTACCATGCTGCGACCGACAGAGTTTGGAACCGAGTCGCGGCGGGTTCGGTTGTGAGGTTTGTCGGCACCCGTCACGCCAGGCACCTCTGGCGGCTAGCCGTGCGTTCGCCGCAAGAGGGTGCGGACGAGCGACGGTTGCGGCGGCCCCAACTTGCCGCCGGGCCGCAGGGTGTACCGCTCGCCGCGCCACTGGATGGAGCGCCCGATGCCGCCTGCCGCCCATACCGCCACGGTGAGGGCGTCTCGCAGGGGCAACAGCCCCAGGTTGTGGCGCGCGGTCTCGTCGCCCGTGTAGCCTGAAACCTGCCACGCCACCCACCAGCGGATGAGCAACGACGCCGCCAGAATCCACGAGTACGGCGACGCGAACCCTTTCGCGAGCGCCAGCGCGAGGGCCAACGGCACCGCGAAGGTTACCAGGAGGGCCGGGTATTCCAGCGGGCGGCTCACGCGGTTGCAGCGCGCCCAGCGCACCTCGCGGTGCCACTGCTCGCGGAACGTGGTCTTGCCCAGCACTGCGCGCGGGATGTAGTCCGACAGATGTACCCGCTGCCCTGTGCGCGACAACTGATGCCCCAACTGGAAGTCGTCGGCCAGGTAGTCGGCCAGCGCCCGGAAGCCGCCGATGCGCTCCAGGTCTGCGGCGCGGAAGGCGTCGGTAGCGCCCGTGGCGAAGCGCATGTTCAGGTAGCGCCGCGCGACCATGAGCATCGGCAGGAACGTGGTGCCCATGTACAGCGCCTCTAGCCGCGCGGTGAGCGTCAGCGCCTTGTCGCCCACATAGGCGCAGGTTACCAGCGCCACGGACGCATCCCGCAGGGGAGCCACCACGCGCCGCAGATAGTCGCTCCCAACGCGCATGTCGCTGTCGGCGACAACGAGGATGGGATGGCGCGCCTGGGCAGCCAGCGCATGCAGGATGCTCACCTTGTTGTTGTAGCCAATCGGCTCGGCCACGACCAGCCGCACCCGATGGGGGTACTCCCGCTGGAGGCGCGCCGCCAGCCCGACCGCCGGGTCATCCGGGTCCAGCACGCCGATGAGCACCTCGTAGGTCGGATAGTCCTGGCGCACGAAACTGGCGAGGCATTCGTAGGAGTCGGCGTCCACGCCCTTGATGGGCTTGAGGATGGACACGGGCGGCGTGTACGGTTCGCGGCCCTCTTCCGTCCGCGCTGCCACCCGCGCCCGATGGAAGAAGTCGTAGGTGCACAGCCAGGCCACCAGCCAAAAGACCCAACTCATGACGATGAGCAGGACGAGCACAGAGATCATGGCGCTACCCCCGTCGGGCGGCGCAGGCTGCGGTAGGACGACAGCCGCGCCCCTATCTGGTCTAGCCGCTCGCGGACGCGAGGGCTAGTCAGGGCGGCCAGGTCGCCTGGGTTCGGGCCGTCGGGCTCGCCCAGGTACGCCTCGGACGGATGGCCGTACACCTCGGCCACCCGCACATCCGCAGGGATGCGATCCAGGAGGTGGAGCAGGTACGGCTCCGATAACCTGCCGGTCTGATACAGCCCGTACACGCGGTCGGCGCGCGCCAGGGGCGATGCGGCCGCGGCGCGCGCGCCCCAGCGCCGCAGGGCCGCGTAGTAGAGATGCCACAGCGTGTTCCGCGCGCGGCGCGAGCGGTCATATTCCAGCGCAATCGGCAGGTCGTCGTTGGGGAGGCGGAACCCGACAGCCCCGAAGGACTCGGCCAGGCGCAGGAAGATGGGGAACACGGCCGGGTGCATGTGCATGTGGTAGTGGCCATCGGCGTGGGCCAGGGGAAGGCCGGTGGCGGCGAAGCGCTCAAACTGGGCCTCCATCTCGCGGGCCAACTCGGCGCGCGCCACAGCGCTGAACTGATAGCGCATGCCCAGACCGTAGGGGTCGGCGGGGAAGCGCCCCGATGCGTCGGTGATGTGGGGCAGGGCGGCGTGGCCCAGCACCGACGGCCCATCCACCACGACGACATGCAGCCCCACCGCCAGGGTGGGCCACTCTCGGGCGACGCGCACCGCGTCCTCAAAGGCGGCGCCCGCCACCATCAGGCTGGCCGAGGTCAGCACGCCGTCGCGGTGCGCGCGCAGGACTGCGCGATTGATGGCCTCGTGCCGCCCGAAGTCGTCGGCGGTGAAGATCAGGGCCAGCGGGACAGGACGATTCTGCGCTGCACGTCCGCTCATGGAAATCGCTCCCCTTGTTGCGCCAATGCCGGACTTGCGCGCCTATGATAGCACACCCCCGCCGCGCTGAAAAACCGCGACCCGGCGGTCGAAAAGAAAGGGCCGCAGGGGGAAATCTGCGGCCCTTTGTGGAATCGTTTACTTGTTCACCTGCTGCTCCGCGAAGTCGCCCACCCAGGGCAGTTTGTACATCTCCCCCTGGTAGGCCTTGTACATCAGCCACAGCCACAGGAAGAACCCGGCCAGCCCCAGGAGAAAGCCCAGGATTGCCCCCAGAATGGGGATGAACCCCAGGACGATCTCAACGACCGTGAGCGCCCCGAAGACCACGATGGACTGCATCGCGTGGAACCGCACGAATTTGTTTTCCGGCTCCAGGAACCAGAGCACCAGTCGCGAGATCCAGCCGACGACATACGCGAGCGCGCCTTCAATGTTCTCCGCGAGTCCGAGGGATGTGTTTTTCGTTTCCATCTATGCACCTCCTGAGTTTGATGCACGACAGGGGAAAAGGGTTCGGGGAAACCCGAATCTGTCTGCACGATCACTGGGCGGGGAATCCACACCTCGGCTTCGCGCGCTGCCTCGCTTGGCGTGGGTCCTTGCGATTGGACAAAAGCAGCCGAGCATAGTAACATTCATCGTGCAGCGACGGCATTCGGCGCGCATCCTGAGAGGGATCAGTGTTATGAATTATTGGCTAGAACAAAGTATTGCGTATGCGAACCAGCGGACTTACCTGGACGACTTGTTCCAGGTCTACCCCACCGTACCTGAGGGTATTCGGGAACTTGATGATAAAGTCTGGGCAGAGGTTGAGGCGGCTTTTCGGGAGAGAGACGATAAACGACTCCTGAGGAGCCTGCTGAAACTGGACTTGTTCCCCGTCAAGGACTCGTATGTGGCCTATCTGCGGCGCGATCCCTCGGCCCTTGACCGCAATCCGGCGACCGTCGCGCGGCTCTGTGGGCGCTTGTACCAAATGGGTTTGGCGGAAATCTACGAGCGGTCCTCGGAGCCAAAAGAGACGAACAGGCAGATAGGCCCGCTCTTTCGGCGCTGGTTGCAAAAGGGTTGCCTTGGCGTCAATCCGGTGCCTCTGCCGGAGTTCGTGAACTCCAGCGGCAATGCAGTGCTGCGCGCAAGCGAAGGCGAAATGAAGGAGTTTGCCAGGCAGAATCTCGGCTACTCTTTGGACAAGGGCCTGGATCTGGTCGCGCGGTTCAATGGGAAGTATATCATCGGCGAGGCAAAGTTTCTCACCGACTTCGGTGGTCATCAGAACGCGCAATTCAATGACGCGGTCGCGCTGTTTCATCAGCCGAGCCTCAAGGCAATTCCCGTCGCCATCTTGGATGGTGTGCTCTACATCAAGGGTCGGAGCAAGATGTACCGTCAGATCACCACAACCCTGAGCGAGCAAAACATCGTCAGCGCGCTTGTGCTCAGGGAATTCTTGTATTCGGTGTGAGAATGTTCCTCGTTTATCCAGGCAAGCGAACTGAACAGGAAGTCCTATCCACGGCCGAGAAAGCCGTGCTGCGCCCTCGTTCGCCCAGCCTGAGCGCGAACAAACTCATCCTCGGAGAGAATCTTGCTGTCCTGCGGAGTTTGCTTGAGGACTATAGCCTGGCAGGGCGAGTGGACCTGGTGTACATTGATCCGCCTTTTGCCACGAATGTGGAATACCGCATCGGAAGCGATCGGGCCAATACGGTGAGCATGGCTCATGACGACGAAGTGGCTTACAGCGATACACGGGTTGGCGCGGAGTACTTGGAGTTCCTACGGGAGCGGTTGATCTTTCTGCGGGAACTGATGTCTGACAGGGCTTCTATCTACGTGCACATTGATTGCAAAGTGGGTCACTACGTCAAGATCATCATGGACGAGGTGTTCGGACGCGAAAACTTCCGGAACGATATCGCGCGGATCAAGTGCAATCCCAAGAACTTCCGTAGGCAGGCATACGGCAATATCAAAGATTTGATTCTTTTCTACTCCAAGACGGGATCGCCGACCTGGAACGAACCGCGGATGCCGCTCACGCCTGAGGATGTGGACAGACTTTTCAAGAAGGTGGACAAGAGCGGCAGGCGGTACACGACCGTTCCTCTGCATGCGCCGGGCGAGACGCGGAACGGGAAGACAGGCCAGCCCTGGCGAGGAATGATGCCGCCCAAGGGAAGGCATTGGCGAAGCCCCCCGGAGGTGCTGGAAGAACTGGACAGGCAAGGCTTGATAGAGTGGTCTCCAACAGGGGTGCCGCGGAGGAAGATATTCGCCGACGAGCAGAGGGGGAAGAAAGCGCAAGACGTATGGGAGTTCAAGGATCCCCAGTATCCCTCATATCCGACCGAGAAGAACCTTGACCTGCTCAAATTCATCATAGAAGCGTCATCCAATCCCGGCGACCTGGTTCTGGACTGCTTTTGTGGGTCGGGTACCACTCTGGTTGCCGCGCAGCAATTGGGAAGGAAATGGATCGGTATAGACCAATCCGCGCATGCGATAGAGGTCGCAGAGAGACGCCTGCGGGCGCTTCAGGGCGATCTTTTTACGGGTACGGTTGAGTTTGAGGTTCTCCTTCAAGAGGGTGTGGTTGCGCATGTGAATCCGCGCGTACCGCGCTGATAGTTTGGACTTCCTCGCGGCGACTTCTATAACTCCAATACTCTTTTCCTATTGCCCCCGACCCTGCTTGGCTCTACAATAGACAATGGCGGCCTGCGATGCGTCCCTGTGCGGGCGCTCGCGGGTAGCCTGGCACACAACTTGCGCCTGGGGGGAAGGGAGGAATCGCTATGCCAACTGCAATCCGAAAGGCGCTTGCTGTCGCCATCTGCCTGGCCATGCTTGCGGCGTGGCCCGCGCCCGCGCGCGCCGGCGACAGGGTCTGGACGCGCGGCGGGCCTGAAGGCGGCGCGGTGGATGCGCTCGCCATCTCGCCCAACTTCGCCGTGGATCAGACGCTCTTCGCCGGCACCAACGGCGGCGGCGTTTTCAAGACCACCGACGGCGGCGCGACGTGGGTTGAGGCGCGGAATGGCCTCACGAACCTGACCGTGTACGCGCTGGGGATTTCGCCTGCCTTCGCCAGCGACGGCCTCATCCTGGCCGGCACCAACTACTCGGGCCTGTTTCGCTCCACCGACGGCGGCGGGTCGTGGGCGCAACTGCCAAGCCCGCTCAACTCCGGCGAGATTCGGGCCATCGCCTTTTCGCCCGCCTTCGCCACCGACCGCACGCTGTACGTGAGCCGAGGCAGCACCGACGCCCTGTTTCGCTCCACCGACGGCGGGGCCACGTGGACGGACATCCGCGCCAACATCGGGTCGGTGAGCGTGGGCGCGGTGGCTCTCTCCCCCGCCTTTGCGTCCGACAACACGCTCATCGCGGCCACGTCCGCCGGAATCTACAAGAGCACGAATCGGGGCAATTCGTGGGCGGCCATCAACAGCGGTCTGACCACGACCGACATCCGCTCGCTGGCATTCTCGCCCGCCTACGCGACCGATCAAACGATGTTCGCGGGGACGGGCAGCAGCGGCATCTTCCGCTCTACCAACGGCGGGGCGTCGTGGACGGCCATCAACAACGGCCACACGCCGCAGAAGGACGTGGGCTCCATCGTCGTGTCGCCCAACTTCGCCGCCGACCGCACCCTGTTCACCGGTTGCCCCTCATGGCAGGGGTTCAAGTCCACCAACGGCGGCGACTCGTGGACGATGTACCAGTTCAACATAGACTGGCTGGATGAGGGCAATCGCATCAACCCCGACGTGTGGGCCATGGCCATCTCGCCCGCCTATGCCAGCGACCAGACGCTTTTCGTGGGGACTTTCGGCACCGGCGTGCTGAAATCCACCGACGGCGGGGCCACGTGGAGCATCATGCGGCGCGGGATGATGGCTCAGCGGATGACGGCGCTGGCCGTGTCGCCCAACTTCGCCGCCGACCGCACGGTGTACAGCGCCAGCGGCGGGCCGGGCATCTTCGCCTCCACCGACGGCGGCCTGACCTGGCACAACCGCAACGCGCAGACGTTCAGCCTGCTGGACACCTACGCGCTGGCCATCTCGCCCAACTTCGCCAGCGACCGCACGCTGTTTGCGGGCAACCACATGGGCATGGGCAGCGGGCGCAATGGCATCGCCCGCACCACCGACGGCGGCCTGTCGTGGAGCAACCCCGAGACCGGCCTGGAGAACAAGAACGTGCGCGCGCTGGCCATCTCGCCGAACTATGCGACCGACCGCACCGTGTTCGCGGGAACCCTGTGCAAGGACTTCCCCACCTGCGCCGATTCCTACGTTACCGGCGTGTTCAAGTCCACCGATGGCGGCAACACGTGGGCGCGCGCCCTGAGCGGCCTGCCCAAGAAGGGCATCTACGCGCTGGCGACATCGCCCAACTACGCCTCGGACCAGACCCTGTTCGCGGGCATGTGGGAGGGCGGCGTGTACAAATCCACCAACGGCGGCGCCAGTTGGGCCGGCGCCAGCAGCGGCCTGGGCAACTTGCGCGTGTGGGCGGTGGCGCTGTCGCCGGCCTTCGGCACGGATCAGACGCTGTTCGCGGGCACCGACGGGGGGCTGTACCGCTCCACCAACGGCGGCGCGTCGTGGGCGCAACTGACGAATACCATCGGCACGCGCCGCATCACATCCATCGCCCTCTCGTCCGAGTTCGCCACGGATCGCACCCTGTACGTCGGTTCCAACAACGGCGGCGTGTTCCGCTCCACCGACGGCGGGGCCACGTGGAACGCCTTCGTCAACGGGCTGGGGCACACCTACGTGCAGGCGCTGGGCATCTCGCCGGGGGCCAACCCCACGGTCTTCGCCGGCACGGTGGGGGGCAGCGTGTGGCAGTACAGTTTCGCCACGCCGTTCTCCCAGGACTTGGGCGTGGGCTGGAACCTGATTTCCATTCCGCGGGTGCTGAACGGGAGCGCGCCCGAGGTTGTGCTGGCGTCCATCGCGGGCAAGTACGACCTGGTGTACGCCTGGGACGCCAGCGACCCCGCCGACCCGTGGAAGTCGTACATGCCCGGTCTGGGCGGCGACCTCACCTACATCTCGCGCAACATGGGGCTATGGGTGCGCATGACCCAGGCGGGCACGCTGACCGTGGAAGGCGAGATGCCGACGACGACCAGCATCCCCCTGTACGCGGGGTGGAACCTCATCGGGTATCCGGCGGGAGTCGCGCGGCCGGTGCCCGACGCGCTGGCGTCCATCGCCGGCAAGTACACGCTCGTGTTTGAGTACGACGCCTCGTCGCCCGACGCCCCGTGGCGCAGTTACAGCCCCCAGGTTCCCGACTTCGCCAACACCCTGGCGGAGATGCGGCCGGGTTTTGGCTACTGGGTCAAGGCCACGCAGGACTGCACGCTGACCGTGCCCTGGTAGGCGCTACTCCTTGCCGTTGCGCGCGGGGCGGGCAGGCGGGGCGTAGGGCGTCGGGATGTACTCCACCGACGGCCGCCGCTGCATGGCCTGGGGGTACAGGTTCATCAGTTCGTACACTTCGGGCGGCATGTCGGTGCTCACCGGCAGGCCCAACTCCTGCGCCTCGTGCACCGAGATGGGGTAGTCGTGGGTCCACGTGCCCGAGGTCAGCACCGACGCAATCTGCTCGGCCTTGTCGGCGGGCATGTTGTTCTCGCTGAGGATGCGCGCCACGGTGCGCTTGACCTGGCCCAGCGCCTTGCGGGCCATGTCGGCCATGATGAGCGTCTGGTCGTCCACCTCGTTGACATCCTTCTGCTCCACGGCTTTGACGATGGAGGCGGCGGGCCATTGTCCCAGTTGGGGGTCCACCGGCCCCAACACGGCGTTGGGGTCCATCACGATTTGGTCGGCGGCCAGCGCGATCATGGTGCCGCCCGACATGGCGTAGTGGGGCACAAACACGGTAACCGGCCCCTTGTGGCGGCACAGGGCGTAGGCGATCTGTTCGGCGGCCAGCACCAGCCCGCCCGGCGTGTGGATGATGAGGTCAATGGGCACTTCGGGGTCGGTCAGGTGGATGGCGCGCAGAATCTGCTCCGAGTCGTGCACGTCTATGTAGCGCGCCAGCGGCAGCCCCAGGAAGGAGAACGTCTCCTGCCGATGGATGAGGGCGATGACGCGGCTCTTGCGCTTCACCTCCAGTTTGCGCATGGTGCGGACACGCGCCGCGTCCAGCATCCTCTGCCGCAACAAGGGGGTGAGCGAGGAGATGATCAGGAAAATCCAGAAGAAGTCAAACAGCGACATGGCGAGAACCTCCTTGCGGTTTACCAGGGATAGATTTCGTCGGCGTAACAGCGGTTGTAGCCGCGCTGTGCCAGCAGTCGTGCCAGCACGAGGCCGGTAACGAACCCGCCCACGTGCGCCCACCAGGCCACGCCGCCGTACATGCCTACTGCGCCGGCGGCGGCCAGGGCGAACAGCCCGTTGAACAATTGCGACACAAACCAAAGGAACAGGTACAACACCGCCGGTATCTGCACGAACCACGGGAACAGGAACACGGGCACCAGCGTGATGACCCGCGACTGGGGGAACAGCACCAGGTAGGCGCCCAGGACTCCCGCGATGGCCCCGCTGGCGCCGACCATGGGCACGCTGGAGCCCGGGGACAGGAACGATTGGGCCAGCCCGGCCACGACGCCCGAGAACAGGTAGAACAGCAGGTATCGGCGGCTGCCCATGCAGTCCTCCACGTTGTCGCCGAAGATGTACAGTGCCCACATGTTGCTGATGAGGTGGAACCAGCCCCCGTGCAGGAACTGCGAGGTCAGGAGCGTCAGCATCTGGCCCAGGCCCAGATGGCCCAGGAGACGTGCGGGCACCACTCCGAACGTGCGGATGAGCCACTCCTGTTGGCTGGGGCTGAGCCATGTGGTGAGCAGAAACACGCCCACATTGGCCGCGATGAGGAGCCAGTTGACGATGGAGAACCCCCGCGCCCGTATGGTGTCTTTCAGCGGTATCATGCGACCTCCTGCGTTGGCGTTGCCCAATGATAATGCTTGCGCGTTTTCGGGTCAAATGGCAGGTTCGCGGCGGGCGTGCAGACCCCAAGGTCTCCGAGACCCTTGGGGTCTTGGGTCGGGTCTTGGAGCCCCTTGACGCGCGCCCCGCGCCACGCCGTGCTCGTAGGCGCGTAGGGCAGCTTTCCATAGCCGCCGGAGGCGGGGGCAGGTGTGGGAACCCGCCCTATGCTCACTGTACGGCCCCACCTGCGACGCCCCTCCGAGGTGCGTCGCAGGTGGGGCAGGTAAGGGAACCTGCCCTACGCTCTCGCAACCTCACCCATCCCCACCCTAGCCCTCCCCTGCAGGGGAGGGCTAGGGTGGGGATGGGTGAGGTTGCGAGAGCGTAGGGCAGGTTCCCTTACCTGCCCCACCTGCGACGCACCTCGGAGGGGCGTCGCAGGTGGGGCCGTACAGTGAGCATAGGGCGGGTTCCCACACCTGCCCCCGCCTCCGGCGGCTATGGAAAGCTGCCCTACGCGCCTACGAGCACGGCGTGGCGCGGGGCGCGCGTCAAGGGGCTCCAAGACCCGACCCAAGACCCCAAGGGTCTCGGAGACCTTGGGGTCTGCACGCCCGCCGCGAACCTGCCATTTGACCCGAAAACGCGCAAGCATTATCATTGGGCAACGCCAACGCAGGAGGTCGCATGATACCGCTGAAAGACACCATACGGGCGCGGGGGTTCTCCATCGTCAACTGGCTCCTCATCGCGGCCAATGTGGGCGTGTTTCTGCTCACCACATGGCTCAGCCCCAGCCAACAGGAGTGGCTCATCCGCACGTTCGGAGTGGTGCCCGCACGTCTCCTGGGCCATCTGGGCCTGGGCCAGATGCTGACGCTCCTGACCTCGCAGTTCCTGCACGGGGGCTGGTTCCACCTCATCAGCAACATGTGGGCACTGTACATCTTCGGCGACAACGTGGAGGACTGCATGGGCAGCCGCCGATACCTGCTGTTCTACCTGTTCTCGGGCGTCGTGGCCGGGCTGGCCCAATCGTTCCTGTCCCCGGGCTCCAGCGTGCCCATGGTCGGCGCCAGCGGGGCCATCGCGGGAGTCCTGGGCGCCTACCTGGTGCTGTTCCCCCAGTCGCGGGTCATCACGCTGGTGCCCGTGTTCCTGTTCCCGTGGTTCGTGCAGATACCGGCGGTGTTGTACCTGTTCCTTTGGTTTGTGTCGCAATTGTTCAACGGGCTGTTCGCCCTGGCCGCCGCCGGCGCAGTAGGCATGTACGGCGGCGTGGCCTGGTGGGCGCACGTGGGCGGGTTCGTTACCGGCCTCGTGCTGGCACGACTGCTGGCACAGCGCGGCTACAACCGCTGTTACGCCGACGAAATCTATCCCTGGTAAACCGCAAGGAGGTTCTCGCCATGTCGCTGTTTGACTTCTTCTGGATTTTCCTGATCATCTCCTCGCTCACCCCCTTGTTGCGGCAGAGGATGCTGGACGCGGCGCGTGTCCGCACCATGCGCAAACTGGAGGTGAAGCGCAAGAGCCGCGTCATCGCCCTCATCCATCGGCAGGAGACGTTCTCCTTCCTGGGGCTGCCGCTGGCGCGCTACATAGACGTGCACGACTCGGAGCAGATTCTGCGCGCCATCCACCTGACCGACCCCGAAGTGCCCATTGACCTCATCATCCACACGCCGGGCGGGCTGGTGCTGGCCGCCGAACAGATCGCCTACGCCCTGTGCCGCCACAAGGGGCCGGTTACCGTGTTTGTGCCCCACTACGCCATGTCGGGCGGCACCATGATCGCGCTGGCCGCCGACCAAATCGTGATGGACCCCAACGCCGTGTTGGGGCCGGTGGACCCCCAACTGGGACAATGGCCCGCCGCCTCCATCGTCAAAGCCGTGGAGCAGAAGGATGTCAACGAGGTGGACGACCAGACGCTCATCATGGCCGACATGGCCCGCAAGGCGCTGGGCCAGGTCAAGCGCACCGTGGCGCGCATCCTCAGCGAGAACAACATGCCCGCCGACAAGGCCGAGCAGATTGCGTCGGTGCTGACCTCGGGCACGTGGACCCACGACTACCCCATCTCGGTGCACGAGGCGCAGGAGTTGGGCCTGCCGGTGAGCACCGACATGCCGCCCGAAGTGTACGAACTGATGAACCTGTACCCCCAGGCCATGCAGCGGCGGCCGTCGGTGGAGTACATCCCGACGCCCTACGCCCCGCCTGCCCGCCCCGCGCGCAACGGCAAGGAGTAGCGCCTACCAGGGCACGGTCAGCGTGCAGTCCTGCGTGGCCTTGACCCAGTAGCCAAAACCCGGCCGCATCTCCGCCAGGGTGTTGGCGAAGTCGGGAACCTGGGGGCTGTAACTGCGCCACGGGGCGTCGGGCGACGAGGCGTCGTACTCAAACACGAGCGTGTACTTGCCGGCGATGGACGCCAGCGCGTCGGGCACCGGCCGCGCGACTCCCGCCGGATACCCGATGAGGTTCCACCCCGCGTACAGGGGGATGCTGGTCGTCGTCGGCATCTCGCCTTCCACGGTCAGCGTGCCCGCCTGGGTCATGCGCACCCATAGCCCCATGTTGCGCGAGATGTAGGTGAGGTCGCCGCCCAGACCGGGCATGTACGACTTCCACGGGTCGGCGGGGTCGCTGGCGTCCCAGGCGTACACCAGGTCGTACTTGCCCGCGATGGACGCCAGCACAACCTCGGGCGCGCTCCCGTTCAGCACCCGCGGAATGGAAATCAGGTTCCAGCCCACGCCCAAGTCCTGGGAGAACGGCGTGGCGAAACTGTACTGCCACACGCTGCCCCCCACCGTGCCGGCGAAGACCGTGGGGTTGGCCCCCGGCGAGATGCCCAGCGCCTGCACGTAGGTGTGCCCCAGCCCGTTGACGAAGGCGTTCCACGTGGCCCCGCCGTCGGTGGAGCGGAACACGCCGCCGTTGTTGGAACCGACGTACAGGGTGCGATCCGTGGCGAACTCGGACGAGAGGGCGATGGATGTGATGCGGCGCGTGCCGATGGTATTCGTCAGTTGCGCCCACGACGCGCCGCCGTTGGTGGAGCGGTACAGCCCCCCGTCGGTGCCCGCGAACAGCGTCTGATCCGTGCCGAAGGCCGGCGACAGCGCCACCGCCCACACGCGCAAGTTGCCCAGGCCGCTGCTGGCGCCGGCCCAACTGGCGCCGCCGTTGGTGGATTTGTACACGCCGCCCTCCCACATGCCCGCGAACAGGGTCTGGTCCGAGGCGTAGTTGGGCGATGTCGCCAGCGCGTAGATGCCCTTCTTGGGCAGGCCGCTCAGGGCGCGCGCCCACGTGTTGCCGCCATCGGTGGACTTGAACACGCCGGTAACGTAGGAATCGGCGCAGGTGGGGAAGTCCTTGCACAGGGTTCCCGCGAACACGGTGCGGTCGGTCGCATAGTTCGGCGAGATGGCCAGCGCGCGCACGTTCTTGTTCTCCAGGCCGGTCTCGGGGTTGCTCCACGACAGGCCGCCGTCGGTGGTGCGGGCGATGCCATTGCGCCCGCTGCCCATGCCCATGTGGTTGCCCGCAAACAGCGTGCGGTCGCTGGCGAAGTTGGGCGAGATGGCCAGCGCGTAGGTGTCCAGCAGGCTGAACGTCTGCGCGTTGCGGTTGTGCCAGGTCAGGCCGCCGTCGGTGGAGGCGAAGATGCCCGGCCCGCCGCTGGCGCTGTACACCGTGCGGTCGGCGGCGAAGTTGGGCGACACGGCCAGCGCCGTCATCCGCTGAGCCATCATCCCGCGCCGCATGATGCTCCACGTGGCCCCGCCGTCGGTGGATTTCAGCACGCCGGTGCCGAAAGTCCCCACGAAAAGCGTCTGGTCGCTGGCATAGGCGGGCGAGATGGCCATGGCCCACACGTCGGGGTTGATGCGATTGCCCTCATCCAGCCAGTCTATGTTGAACTGGTACATCGTCCACGAGTCGCCGCCGTTGGTGGACTTGAACCCCTGCCATGAGGGGCAACCGGTGAACAGGGTGCGGTCGGCGGCGAAGTTGGGCGACACGACGATGGAGCCCACGTCCTTCTGCGGCGTGTGGCCGTTGTTGATGGCCGTCCACGACGCCCCGCCGTTGGTAGAGCGGAAGATGCCGCTGCTGCCCGTCCCCGCGAACATCGTTTGATCGGTCGCGTAGGCGGGCGAGAATGCCAGCGAGCGGATGTCGGTCGTGGTCAGACCGCTGTTGATGGCCGCCCACGAATTGCCCCGATTCGTGCTCTTGTAGATTCCGGCGGACGTGGCCGCGATGAGCGTGTTGTCGGACGCAAAGGCGGGGGAGAGAGCCACCGCGCCCACGCTCACCGACCCGATGTTGGCGCGGATGTCCGTCCACGTGGCCCCGCCGTCGGTGGAGCGAAACAGGGCGTCGGTGCTGCCTCGGCTCACGTACAGCGTGCGGTCGGTGGCGAAGGCGGGCGAAAAGGCGATGGCCCGAATCTCGCCGGAGTTGAGCGGGCTTGGCAGTTGCGCCCACGACCCGCCGCCGTCGGTGGAGCGAAACAGGCCCGAGTAGTTGGTGCCGGCCAGGATGAGGCCGTCGCTGGCGAAGGCAGGCGAAATCCCCAGCGCGTACACGGTCAGGTTCGTGAGGCCATTCCGCGCCTCAACCCACGTCGCGCCGCCGTCGGTGGTCTTGAAAACGCCGCCGCCGTTGGTGCCGGCGAAGAGCGTCTGATCCACGGCGAAGTTGGGCGAGATGGCGAGCGCATCCACCGCGCCGCCTTCAGGCCCGCCGCGCGTCCAGACCCTGTCGCCGGCGCGCGCGGGCGCGGGCCACGCCGCAAGCATGGCCAGGCAGATGGCGACAGCAAGCGCCTTTCGGATTGCAGTTGGCATAGCGATTCCTCCCTTCCCCCCAGGCGCAAGTTGTGTGCCAGGCTACCCGCGAGCGCCCGCACAGGGACGCATCGCAGGCCGCCATTGTCTATTGTAGAGCCAAGCAGGGTCGGGGGCAATAGGAAAAGAGTATTGGAGTTATAGAAGTCGCCGCGAGGAAGTCCAAACTATCAGCGCGGTACGCGCGGATTCACATGCGCAACCACACCCTCTTGAAGGAGAACCTCAAACTCAACCGTACCCGTAAAAAGATCGCCCTGAAGCGCCCGCAGGCGTCTCTCTGCGACCTCTATCGCATGCGCGGATTGGTCTATACCGATCCATTTCCTTCCCAATTGCTGCGCGGCAACCAGAGTGGTACCCGACCCACAAAAGCAGTCCAGAACCAGGTCGCCGGGATTGGATGACGCTTCTATGATGAATTTGAGCAGGTCAAGGTTCTTCTCGGTCGGATATGAGGGATACTGGGGATCCTTGAACTCCCATACGTCTTGCGCTTTCTTCCCCCTCTGCTCGTCGGCGAATATCTTCCTCCGCGGCACCCCTGTTGGAGACCACTCTATCAAGCCTTGCCTGTCCAGTTCTTCCAGCACCTCCGGGGGGCTTCGCCAATGCCTTCCCTTGGGCGGCATCATTCCTCGCCAGGGCTGGCCTGTCTTCCCGTTCCGCGTCTCGCCCGGCGCATGCAGAGGAACGGTCGTGTACCGCCTGCCGCTCTTGTCCACCTTCTTGAAAAGTCTGTCCACATCCTCAGGCGTGAGCGGCATCCGCGGTTCGTTCCAGGTCGGCGATCCCGTCTTGGAGTAGAAAAGAATCAAATCTTTGATATTGCCGTATGCCTGCCTACGGAAGTTCTTGGGATTGCACTTGATCCGCGCGATATCGTTCCGGAAGTTTTCGCGTCCGAACACCTCGTCCATGATGATCTTGACGTAGTGACCCACTTTGCAATCAATGTGCACGTAGATAGAAGCCCTGTCAGACATCAGTTCCCGCAGAAAGATCAACCGCTCCCGTAGGAACTCCAAGTACTCCGCGCCAACCCGTGTATCGCTGTAAGCCACTTCGTCGTCATGAGCCATGCTCACCGTATTGGCCCGATCGCTTCCGATGCGGTATTCCACATTCGTGGCAAAAGGCGGATCAATGTACACCAGGTCCACTCGCCCTGCCAGGCTATAGTCCTCAAGCAAACTCCGCAGGACAGCAAGATTCTCTCCGAGGATGAGTTTGTTCGCGCTCAGGCTGGGCGAACGAGGGCGCAGCACGGCTTTCTCGGCCGTGGATAGGACTTCCTGTTCAGTTCGCTTGCCTGGATAAACGAGGAACATTCTCACACCGAATACAAGAATTCCCTGAGCACAAGCGCGCTGACGATGTTTTGCTCGCTCAGGGTTGTGGTGATCTGACGGTACATCTTGCTCCGACCCTTGATGTAGAGCACACCATCCAAGATGGCGACGGGAATTGCCTTGAGGCTCGGCTGATGAAACAGCGCGACCGCGTCATTGAATTGCGCGTTCTGATGACCACCGAAGTCGGTGAGAAACTTTGCCTCGCCGATGATATACTTCCCATTGAACCGCGCGACCAGATCCAGGCCCTTGTCCAAAGAGTAGCCGAGATTCTGCCTGGCAAACTCCTTCATTTCGCCTTCGCTTGCGCGCAGCACTGCATTGCCGCTGGAGTTCACGAACTCCGGCAGAGGCACCGGATTGACGCCAAGGCAACCCTTTTGCAACCAGCGCCGAAAGAGCGGGCCTATCTGCCTGTTCGTCTCTTTTGGCTCCGAGGACCGCTCGTAGATTTCCGCCAAACCCATTTGGTACAAGCGCCCACAGAGCCGCGCGACGGTCGCCGGATTGCGGTCAAGGGCCGAGGGATCGCGCCGCAGATAGGCCACATACGAGTCCTTGACGGGGAACAAGTCCAGTTTCAGCAGGCTCCTCAGGAGTCGTTTATCGTCTCTCTCCCGAAAAGCCGCCTCAACCTCTGCCCAGACTTTATCATCAAGTTCCCGAATACCCTCAGGTACGGTGGGGTAGACCTGGAACAAGTCGTCCAGGTAAGTCCGCTGGTTCGCATACGCAATACTTTGTTCTAGCCAATAATTCATAACACTGATCCCTCTCAGGATGCGCGCCGAATGCCGTCGCTGCACGATGAATGTTACTATGCTCGGCTGCTTTTGTCCAATCGCAAGGACCCACGCCAAGCGAGGCAGCGCGCGAAGCCGAGGTGTGGATTCCCCGCCCAGTGATCGTGCAGACAGATTCGGGTTTCCCCGAACCCTTTTCCCCTGTCGTGCATCAAACTCAGGAGGTGCATAGATGGAAACGAAAAACACATCCCTCGGACTCGCGGAGAACATTGAAGGCGCGCTCGCGTATGTCGTCGGCTGGATCTCGCGACTGGTGCTCTGGTTCCTGGAGCCGGAAAACAAATTCGTGCGGTTCCACGCGATGCAGTCCATCGTGGTCTTCGGGGCGCTCACGGTCGTTGAGATCGTCCTGGGGTTCATCCCCATTCTGGGGGCAATCCTGGGCTTTCTCCTGGGGCTGGCCGGGTTCTTCCTGTGGCTGTGGCTGATGTACAAGGCCTACCAGGGGGAGATGTACAAACTGCCCTGGGTGGGCGACTTCGCGGAGCAGCAGGTGAACAAGTAAACGATTCCACAAAGGGCCGCAGATTTCCCCCTGCGGCCCTTTCTTTTCGACCGCCGGGTCGCGGTTTTTCAGCGCGGCGGGGGTGTGCTATCATAGGCGCGCAAGTCCGGCATTGGCGCAACAAGGGGAGCGATTTCCATGAGCGGACGTGCAGCGCAGAATCGTCCTGTCCCGCTGGCCCTGATCTTCACCGCCGACGACTTCGGGCGGCACGAGGCCATCAATCGCGCAGTCCTGCGCGCGCACCGCGACGGCGTGCTGACCTCGGCCAGCCTGATGGTGGCGGGCGCCGCCTTTGAGGACGCGGTGCGCGTCGCCCGAGAGTGGCCCACCCTGGCGGTGGGGCTGCATGTCGTCGTGGTGGATGGGCCGTCGGTGCTGGGCCACGCCGCCCTGCCCCACATCACCGACGCATCGGGGCGCTTCCCCGCCGACCCCTACGGTCTGGGCATGCGCTATCAGTTCAGCGCTGTGGCGCGCGCCGAGTTGGCCCGCGAGATGGAGGCCCAGTTTGAGCGCTTCGCCGCCACCGGCCTTCCCCTGGCCCACGCCGATGGCCACTACCACATGCACATGCACCCGGCCGTGTTCCCCATCTTCCTGCGCCTGGCCGAGTCCTTCGGGGCTGTCGGGTTCCGCCTCCCCAACGACGACCTGCCGATTGCGCTGGAATATGACCGCTCGCGCCGCGCGCGGAACACGCTGTGGCATCTCTACTACGCGGCCCTGCGGCGCTGGGGCGCGCGCGCCGCGGCCGCATCGCCCCTGGCGCGCGCCGACCGCGTGTACGGGCTGTATCAGACCGGCAGGTTATCGGAGCCGTACCTGCTCCACCTCCTGGATCGCATCCCTGCGGATGTGCGGGTGGCCGAGGTGTACGGCCATCCGTCCGAGGCGTACCTGGGCGAGCCCGACGGCCCGAACCCAGGCGACCTGGCCGCCCTGACTAGCCCTCGCGTCCGCGAGCGGCTAGACCAGATAGGGGCGCGGCTGTCGTCCTACCGCAGCCTGCGCCGCCCGACGGGGGTAGCGCCATGATCTCTGTGCTCGTCCTGCTCATCGTCATGAGTTGGGTCTTTTGGCTGGTGGCCTGGCTGTGCACCTACGACTTCTTCCATCGGGCGCGGGTGGCAGCGCGGACGGAAGAGGGCCGCGAACCGTACACGCCGCCCGTGTCCATCCTCAAGCCCATCAAGGGCGTGGACGCCGACTCCTACGAATGCCTCGCCAGTTTCGTGCGCCAGGACTATCCGACCTACGAGGTGCTCATCGGCGTGCTGGACCCGGATGACCCGGCGGTCGGGCTGGCGGCGCGCCTCCAGCGGGAGTACCCCCATCGGGTGCGGCTGGTCGTGGCCGAGCCGATTGGCTACAACAACAAGGTGAGCATCCTGCATGCGCTGGCTGCCCAGGCGCGCCATCCCATCCTCGTTGTCGCCGACAGCGACATGCGCGTTGGGAGCGACTATCTGCGGCGCGTGGTGGCTCCCCTGCGGGATGCGTCCGTGGCGCTGGTAACCTGCGCCTATGTGGGCGACAAGGCGCTGACGCTCACCGCGCGGCTAGAGGCGCTGTACATGGGCACCACGTTCCTGCCGATGCTCATGGTCGCGCGGCGCTACCTGAACATGCGCTTCGCCACGGGCGCTACCGACGCCTTCCGCGCCGCAGACCTGGAGCGCATCGGCGGCTTCCGGGCGCTGGCCGACTACCTGGCCGACGACTTCCAGTTGGGGCATCAGTTGTCGCGCACAGGGCAGCGGGTACATCTGTCGGACTACATCCCGCGCGCAGTGCTGGGCAAGACCACGTTCCGCGAGCAGTGGCACCGCGAGGTGCGCTGGGCGCGCTGCAACCGCGTGAGCCGCCCGCTGGAATACCCGGCCCTCCTGGTAACCTTCGCGGTGCCGTTGGCCCTCGCGCTGGCGCTCGCGAAAGGGTTCGCGTCGCCGTACTCGTGGATTCTGGCGGCGTCGTTGCTCATCCGCTGGTGGGTGGCGTGGCAGGTTTCAGGCTACACGGGCGACGAGACCGCGCGCCACAACCTGGGGCTGTTGCCCCTGCGAGACGCCCTCACCGTGGCGGTATGGGCGGCAGGCGGCATCGGGCGCTCCATCCAGTGGCGCGGCGAGCGGTACACCCTGCGGCCCGGCGGCAAGTTGGGGCCGCCGCAACCGTCGCTCGTCCGCACCCTCTTGCGGCGAACGCACGGCTAGCCGCCAGAGGTGCCTGGCGTGACGGGTGCCGACAAACCTCACAACCGAACCCGCCGCGACTCGGTTCCAAACTCTGTCGGTCGCAGCATGGTACAGGTGCGACGCACTTCCGGAAGTGCGTCGCACCTTGCTCACGAGCACAAAACAGAACCGAATCCGTTGCCAGGTCGCGCTTGATTTTCGCGTCCGACCGCCTTATAATGACCCCACACTGACGAGGAGGTTAGCGTAGATGGACATCTTCCTGGATACGGCCAACATTGAGGAAATCAAGAAGGCTGCGGAGTGGGGCATTCTGTCCGGCGTAACGACGAACCCCAGCCTGATGATGAAGGCAGGCCGCGCCGACTACAAGCAGGTGGCCCAGGAAATCTGCTACATCGTGCAGGGGCCGGTCAGCGCCGAGGTGGTCAGCACCGACGCCGACGGCATGGTGGAAGAGGCCAAGATCATCGGCCAGTGGTCGCCCCACGTCGTCGTCAAGGTGCCCGTTACCGAAGAGGGGCTCAAGGCCATCCACCGCATCGCCCAACTAGACGTAGATCCCGACACGCTCTGCGACGGCTGCCCCTACTTCGGCCAGTGCGACACCGACATTGAAACAGCGCGCGACCTGGCTCTTGACTGGGGCATTCGCACCAACGCCACGCTGGTCTTCTCGGCAAATCAGGGGCTGCTGGCGGCCAAGGCAGGCGCATCGTTCGTCTCGCCGTTCATCGGGCGGCTGGACGATGCCGGCCACGAGGGCATGGAGGTCGTGGAGACGCTGGCGGAAATCTTTGACACCTACGGAATTGACACCGAGATCATCGCCGCCAGCATCCGCCACCCGTTGCACATCACCCAGGCGGCCCTGGCCGGCGCCGACATCGCCACCGTGCCCTTCGCCGTCCTCAGCCAGGCCATCAAGCACCCGCTCACCGACGTGGGCGTGCAGCGGTTCCTGGCCGACTGGGAAAAGGCCAAGAAGGGGAAATAGCCCAATCGCAGGCGCAGAGACGGGCCGCCCTCCCGCGAGCGGCCCGTCTGGATTCCAACCCGTGGCGCGGCCGCGCCCTAGTGTCGGCCGTTTCCGTTCCCGTTCCCTTTTTCGGCGGCAGCGGTGGCCTGGACGCCGTAGTGATACTCGGCCTGGAAGATCTCGCCGCCGAGTTTGTGCCCAGCCGCTTCCAACTTCGGCGTGAACTTGGGGCGGATGCCGGTGCCCTTCATCACGCCGATGACCTTGCCGTCCTCGCCGATGCCCAGTTCGTGGAACACGAACACGTCCTGCATGATGACCGTGTCCCCTTCCATCCCCTGCACCTCGGTAACCTGAACGACCTTGCGCGAGCCGTCGCGCAGCCGCGCCTGCTGCACAATCAAATCCACCGCCGAGGCAATCTGCTGGCGGATAGCGCGCACGGGCAGGTCCATCCCCGCCATCAGCACCAGCGTCTCCATGCGGGCAATGGCGTCGCGCGGGCTGTTGGCGTGGATCGTCGTCAGCGAACCGTCGTGGCCGGTGTTCATCGCCTGGAGCATGTCCAGCGCCTCGCCGCCCCGGCACTCACCCACCACGATGCGGTCCGGCCTCATGCGCAGGGCGTTGCGCACCAGGTCGCGGATGGTTACGCGCCCTGTGCCGTCCTCCTCGCCGGGCACGGCCTCCAGGCGCACCACATGCGTCTGATGCAGGCGCAGTTCCGCCGAGTCCTCAATCGTAACGATGCGCTCGTCGTTCGGGATGAACGACGACAGCACGTTGAGCAGCGTTGTCTTCCCCGAACCGGTGCCGCCCGACACGACGATGTTCAGCCGCGAGTTGACGCACGCCTTGAGGAATTCTATCATCTCCGGCGTTACCGACTGGAGGCGGATGAGGTCTTCGGCGGTGAACTTCTTCTTGCCGAACTTGCGAATGGTGATGGACGGCCCGTCAATGGCGCATGGCGGGATGATGGCGTTCACGCGCGAGCCGTCGGGCAGGCGCGCGTCCACCATCGGGTGATGGCGGTCTATGCGGCGCCCCAGCGGCTGGACGATGCGCTGGATGACGCGGATCACGTGATCGTCGTCCTGGAAGCGAACGTCAGCGCGGGTGATCTTGCCGCCGCGCTCAATGTAGACCTCATCGGGGCCGTTGACCATGACTTCGGTGATGGTGTCATCTTCCAGCAGCGGCTCAATGGGCCCGTAGCCCACCAGTTCGGATTGCAGGTGCTTGAGCAGCGCGGCCCAGGTGTCCGAGTCCAGGTTCAGCCCGGCCTGGCGGCACACCGCGACGGTCTTGTCGGCCAGGAGTTGCAGGTGCTCCGACGATCGGGTGAGCACCGCGCCGTTCAGGGCCGCCTCCACGCGCGGCAGCATCCACCGGCACAGGCGGGTGAAGTCCTCGCCGCCCACGGACACCGCGCGCCGCGCCGCCGTGGGTGTGTCGTTGCCCGTCTTCGCAACCACTTCTATCCCCGTTTCGCGCAAGGCTTCCATCGGACTTCCCTTCTCCTGCCAGGATAGGCCACAATCGCACCAATGCCATCATAGCACCGAACCGCCGCGCGCGGTGTGAATCTCGGGTGAGCGTGCTGTGAAATCTGGGTGAAGCGGGGCGAATTCTGTGGTATAATGGGCCGAATCCATCACTTTCGGCGAAGGAGGCGAAAACATGGACATCAAGACCGTGGGAGTCGTCGGGTGCGGGCTGATGGGCTCGGGCATCGCCGAGACCTGCGCCCGCAAGGGGTATCGCACCATTGTCCGTGAGATCAACGACGATCTGCTTGCCAAAGGGATGAAGGCCATCCAGGCGTCCATGGCCCGCGCCGTGGAAAAGGGCAAGGCGACCCAGGACGAGGTGGACGCGGCGCTGGCCCGGCTCGTCCCCGCCACCGATCTTGCCGCCATGGGCGAGTGCGACCTGGTGATTGAGGCCATCGTGGAGAACATGGCCGAAAAGAAGAAGGTCTTCGCCGCGCTGGATGGCATCTGTCCGCCCCACGCCATCCTGGCCAGCAACACCTCGTCCCTGTGCATCACCGAGATGGCATCGGTTACCAAACGCGGCAGCCAGGTGCTGGGGATGCACTTCTTCAACCCCGTGCCGGTCATGCCGCTCTTGGAACTGGTGCGCACGATTCTCACCAGCGACGAGACGCTGGAGACCGCCAAGGCGTTCGGCGCGTCGCTGGGCAAGACCACCATCGTAGCCAAGGACACGCCCGGGTTCATCGTGAACCTGCTCCTTGTCCCCTACCTGCTGGACGCCGTGCGCGCGCTGGAGAACGGCGTGGCGACCAAGGAGGACATTGACGCGGGGATGAAACTGGGCTGCAACCACCCCATGGGCCCGCTGACGCTGCTGGACTTCGTGGGGCTGGACACGGCCTACTACATCGCCAACGTCATGTTTGAGGAGTTCAAGGACCCCCGCTATGCCGCGCCGCCCCTGCTCAAGCGCATGGTGCTGGCCGGCCATCTGGG